>CAMWIL010000013.1 GCA_947174325.1 uncultured Clostridia bacterium | reverse complement strand
CAAAAATACTTGCTTTAAGATATAATTATTATGAAAAAATGCCGTAAAATCGGCTGATTTTAGAGAAAATTCGACAGTCAGTAAAAGTACACTTTTCTTGGAATTATGTAAATATTTGTTGAAAATAGAAAATAATTGGCTAATTTTAAGTCGCAATAGCGCAAAGATTAATGAGATTAGACGAATGCGCGTAGAAAGCGCGCTATATTTGAATAGTAATATTCCTACCTAAAACGAAAATAATTTTTCTATCAACTTTTTCGCCCATACACTCTTCTATCGCGGTAGCGTAGAGTTCTAGCTGACGACGGTAACGCTCTTTTATTTGCTTTTCGCTCTTTCTTGAAAACTTGAAATCCACGAGTATATTTTCTCCGCCCTGCGATCTTCCGTTGATGAACAAATCGACTGTACCTTGCAATAAGACTTTGTCTTTTACGACGGTATCCATTATTTCATCGGCAGGCAAATTTAACATAAACTGCTTTTCTCTGTAATGCGGATAGTTTCTCGCATTCTGCATAACTTGGCTTTGCAGACATTCCAATATAGATCTTGCGTCGACAACGTTTCGTTGTTCCTCGCTCAACTCTCCTTGGCTTACCATATCTTCAAGACGTTTTTCCACGTCCGCAACGGTAAAGCAGTCGTAGTCGATACACTCCAATACTCTATGATACGCGATACCCTCGTCGGAATAGGACATAACGTCGTTGCGCTCGTCCTCATCGCCGTTTTTGAGTATTTCCACTAGCGTTTCGCTGTCGTTGGAATACGACCTTTTATTGGAGTAATGCGTTTGATAATACTCGTTGTTTATTGCCGTAACGGTATGCTTGACAAGCATTTTAGTAGCTTCTTCATATTTATACTTATGATCGAGCATATTCGCAAATTCGCTCAGACTTTGTTTATCTACCGCCCTTCTCGCTATATCCTTGCTCTCTTCTTCGTCTATTTCGCCGTAGTCGTCTTCGGGATAAAAATAATATTTATCCATAAATCCGCTATCTTCACAAGCCACGTTGTTGAGCCAGTCCCACATACTTTTAGGCTTGTTGACGTACTTCTGTCCGAACTCGCGCGAAGTAGTAGCCGTCAAATACAGCTTATTTCTAGCCCTAGTCGCCGCAACGTAAAACAATCTCATATACTCTTCTATCAAATCTTTGGTTTTGAATGATTTGATCAAAGACATTGGAAGGGAGTCGTCAAAACTGCGTTCCATATCGTTGACGTCCTTTATGGCAAAACCGAAGTTCTTGTCGAGAATAACCGGCGAGACGTTGACGTCCGCCATATTCACTTGTTTTGCGATATCTATCAAGAATACTATCGGATATTCAAGCCCCTTGCTTGCGTGAATGGTGCTTGTCCTGACAAAATCGCCCTGCGCGGTGACGTCGCCCGTTACGTTCCCAAAATCGGAGATACTGTCTGCCGCCTGCGCAAATTTGGCTATTGACGAGTTGTAAGGTTTCCCTTCGAGTTTTCCGACAAAGCGTTCCAGTCCTATAAACTCGTTTTCGCCGCCCTCTTTGGACAATGCAAACGAGCGGTAATCGAAATCCGCCAATATCCGTCTTATAAGCGTACTTACGCTCATAAAACCTGACGCAAAACGATACTTATCCAGTATCACGAAAAAGTCTTTGAGTTTTTGAGCGATGCAGTCAGATTTTTCGTCATTATATTTTTCTATAGCGTTGTAAAAATATTTTTCTCCTCTATACTCCCTTTTGATAGCCGCCATATCGGCGTAAGTGAGAGAAGAAAAAACTTTGCAAGTAAGCATCGCGACAAGCGGTATATCCTGTCTGTGATTGTCTAAAACTTTGATAAAATCTATAATCAAAGCAACGTGCGGATTGAACTTATCGTTGACGATATTCGCGCTATCTACAGGTATACCTGCGCTTTTAAGAACTCCCAATATTTTTTCCACGCCGTTTGAGCGTTTGGGACACAACAACGCAATGTCGGAAAATCTTATCTTGCGATAAGTCATACCGCCGTCGGGAGAAGCGACTTGTATCGTTTCTTTTCCTACCAACGAAGATATTTTTTCTGCAATATATATTCCCTCTTCGTACACGCTGTCTTTTTCCAACGCAAGAGAATCGCGCACGCTGTATACGCCGTCTTCGCCCAAAGGCAGATCGCATTCCGCCTCGCTCTTGGTAAATGAAGTTATCCGAATCGGCTCGTCGCGCTGCTCTTCATAATCGGTATTGCCGAGAGAAAGCTGACTTTCCCTGCGATAATCTATTCCGCCGAAATCCTCCGTCATAATCTTGTTGAATATCGAGTTGACAAAATCTATGACTTCTTTACTGGAACGGTAATTCTTATTAAGAGAGTGCGGAGATCCCAACTTACTGTCTTCCTTATAGCTCCTATACTTCTTCAAAAATATTTGCGGATCGGTCATTCGAAACTGATAAATACTCTGCTTCACGTCGCCGACCATAAAGAGATTTTTGCCGTTGGATACGCGGCTTAAAATATATTCCTGCACTGCGTTGACGTCCTGGTACTCGTCTACGCATACGTATTCGTATTTTTGCGCTATATCGTTTGCCAAAGCATCGTTTTGCAAGAGCTTGACCGCAAAATATTCAAGATCGGCAAAATCCATTTTGTTGTCTTTGCGCTTCAACTTTGCATACTCGTCGGCGACGGCGGATACTATCTCTACAAGTCTTACGACGTAATGCCTATTCTTATCAATAATAGCTTGATCGTCTTGATAGTCGCGCGCAAAAACGCTTTTCAGCTCTTTGACGAAATCTTTATATCTGTCGTTGAAATCCTTATACTCAATGCCTGCGCTTATATCAGTCGCGTCGTCTTTTTTTGCTCGTGGGATAGCGGGCATTTTGGGCGCGAGTTTAAGCGCGTCGCGCAGCTGTTGAACGTCGTTGCATTTCATCAATACGTTCAAATACGCCAAAGTTCCGTTGATATGATCGGCGCGTTTGTCCATACCAGATTGTTCGTAATAACTCAACTTATCGTATCCCTCCGTTGACAAGTCTACGCAACGGGAAAGAAAAACCTGCATATACGATTTTGCAAGCGCGCTTTTCTTGAAGTCGGACGAATATGAAGACAAGGCTATATCGCTGAGAAATTTTTCTCTGTCCAACTGCGCTTCAAGAAAAGAATGTATTTTGCCGAGCGTTGAGCAAAAAGTTCTGTCTCCGCCTAAATAATTGATAAGTACGTCCAATTCATAGTCGTAATCGCTCTTATATTTTTTGAGTACGTTTTCCACCGCTTTGCCGAACAACGCTTGTTTTTCTTCGTCGTCAACGATAGAATACGACGGCTGAACGCCGAGATATTCAAAGTTGGTTTTTATAAGCATACCGCAAAAGGAGTGTAACGTTGAGACGTCCGCAAGCGGAATATCTTCTATCTGCTTGCTCAAATAGTCGGTATCGCAATCTCCTTCGTCTATAAGCTTAGACAGTTGGGCGCTTATCTTGCTTTTAAGTTCCGACGCTACGCTGTCGTTGAAAGTAACAATCATGATCTTTCTCAACGGTACGGGCGATCTTCCGACGCTCTCGTCTCCGACTATCAGTCGCATTACTCTCTCCAACATTACGGCAGTTTTTCCGCTTCCGGCAGACGCCGATACGAGAGTGTTTTTATCTATGCTGTCAATGACCGCCCGCTGTTCGTCCGTCCAAGTTATTGCCGACATTTGTCTCCTCCCGTAATTTGTGAAAATTCTTGCATATCTACCGATTTGACGTTGCGCGCTTTTACGCTCGATCTACTGCATACGTTGGAGTAGTTGCAGTATCGGCACGCTTTGACGTTTTCTTCTCCGCCAATATTCAACGGCGATTGGGCAATATATCCTTCTTCTATCTCTCTTGCCGCTTTTTCCGTCAGTCGCATAACGTAATCGCAAATATCCGCAAAGCCTTCGCTGTCAAGAACTTCGCCGTTCTCCTGTCCCGCATACGTGATTCCGCCCTCTTTGTCTATTTTGCGTTTTATAGGATAAACGTCGCTTGCAAACGAAGCCCCTTGCGCAAAACCTTCGTCAAGATCTTCCAAAAACTCTTCGTCGCAATTTACAAATCCGCGATGCATAAAACGCTTGCCCGATCTATCTCCGCTTCTGACGAATCTATTGTTCATCAAAAGATAAAACACTCCTTGCGGCGTAACGTCTCCGTTATGCAACAACGCGTTGAGGTATACGAAAAGCTGAATCCTGTCGCCGTAGAGAATATTAGACGGTCGGAATTCTATGTTATATTTCGACTTATAGTCTATGACCATAGCTCTGTCCTCGTATCTGTCTATCCTGTCAATAACGCCTTCAAAACTCAACGCACGGTAGCCGTTGTTTATCTGCATACCCTTGAGATCGTGAACGCGAGGATATTTTCCGCCGAACGACGCCTCCGTCATATAAGGTCTAAATTTGGTGACCTGCATATTCTTGACTAAATTTTTCACGACGTAAACTGCCTGCATTGTAAGTTGTTTCAACGTAAGAGTATGCGATTTATCTTCCGTCAAAAATGCGTAATCGGAGTTCTCGCCGACCGCTTGTATAAACAATTCCGACACAGTCTTTTCAATATCGTCTTCGCTCTTATCCGCGCAATCGGACAACCTGAAATATTTTTCCAACGTCGCGTGCAAGAGTATACCGGTATCCTTTACTTCCAATCCGCTTATCTCTCGCGTTTTGAGCTTTAACACGTTTTCGTTAAAGTGTAGGAACGGACACTTGAAATACTTTTCAAACTGGCTGACCGAAGTATGGTCGCCATTGAACATAACGTCGCCTGCGCCGTCAATTTGCCTTTCTCCGTCGCCGCCGTCAAGCAACGCGTCAACTACGCTCTTTCCCTTTTCTTCGCAAGCAAGAGCGTAAAGTATATCCTCCACTTCCAACGCGACGTCGTTGCTCTCCAAACCGCCGTTTTTGATAAGCGCGTTCAACGATAAAAGTTCTTCGGTCGCGTTACCTTTTGCGGAAACGTATTTTGCATACTCTTCTTTGCTCCATTCTCTGTTTGGGAATTCGGCAAGCTCAGGAGAAATTCCGAGAAGATCGCAAAGATACTGAACTGAGGAACTGGGCTGGATCAATTCTCCGCCGCTTCCGCTCGCCGAATAACTTATCCGCAATCTTTTGCGCGCTCTGGTAAGCATCATCAGCGTATTCAACCTTTCTTTACTGTTTCTGCGACGACAGTCGGGTTGAACGTCTATACCTAGTTTTCCCCAAGCTACGTATTCTCGCTCAGACACTATTCCCGTATCGTTATGCTCGGGAGGGAATTTGCCTGCCGCCGCGCCTATGACGTACATATAGTCTATGTTCTCATATCTGCTCTCGCTGCTTTCTCCTATAAACACGCAGTCGGAATACAGAGGTATGTTGGACATCTCCACGCTGTCAATGGCGGCGGTCAATATCCCATAGAATTCTTCAAGAGACATTAGACTCTCGCCCAACATAGCTTTGCATTGATTTAGCAGCGACTGTATTTTTCTAGACGATTGCAAAGTGATAGATGAAAGTTCTTCATACCCGTCAAGACTTTGTCTTTCGGCAAGTTTTTCGATTTGCTCCTCGGCGGAGCAATCTTTGAGAAATTTTTCAATAGCGTCGGAAAACTCTTTGGCGTTCGCTTCATTTTTACTAATGCTTGCAAGCGTGTTTATCACTCGCTCGCGGACTTTCTCCGCAACCGCTCTCGTTTCTTCTTCGCCTATTGAAAACGGAGTCAAAAATCTAGTGTACTCTATGCCGTATTTTAGACAGTAATTTTCAAATATGCACGCCTCGTTATAATCGCTTGTGACAAAAGGATGCTTCGCGTATTCCACTACTTCCGCTTGGGCAAAATCTTCTACGACTGCTCTTACGGCGCACGAGATCAATTTGCTGACTGACTGCGCGGACAGCGATTGTTTGATATCCGCGTAAAAAGGTATTCCGAAATTGTCGAATACGCTTTTGATATAAGGCGAATAATTCTCAAAGTCGCAACACACTATCGCAAAGTCTTTGTATCTTGCGCCGTCCTTTCGCGCGTAATGATTTATCTCTCTGGCAACGGTCTTTATCTCCTGAGATATATCCGAGCAAGCTACGACGCTCATTCTGCCGTCACGCTCGCCTTTTATCTTTTTATAGCCGTATAAGCCGTTGTAAACCAACAAAGCGTCGCCCGACAGACGTTCCTCTACGCGCGAAATTTTCAAGCCTATCCCGCTTTCTTCGGCAAGAGATACAAGTCTGCTTTTCACTTCGTACGGAAAGACTTGAGAATTGTGACCTTGAGAATCCACAAGGCAGATATAAGTATTCAACGAGTTGAGCATCAACGCTCTGATTATCTCATATTCTACGCTGGAAAAGGACATAAAATCCGAAATATAAATATTATAATCGTTTAGTATCCCGCCGTAGATCAATTCGGCAAGAGCTTGAAGTTTGCTCGTTCCGTCACAATAGCCTTGTTGAAGGAACTCAACGTAATCTCTGTAAATCGTGACGATATCTTTGGTCTTATTGGCTATTCTTTCCGGCAATCCGTCTATCGCCTGCGCCATTTTCTCCACCGGTATGTTGCTGTTGCGGATCTGCGAGATCGCCGCGTACATATCGTTGGCGAAGTCAGCGCTTTTCCCTAATTTTGAAAAACACAGCAATTCGGACTTGTTGTCTTCGATCACTTTTCTAAGCAACATTATTTCCGACTGCTTGTCCAAAAGACGAGACTTCCCTTTCAAAAGCTGATTGGCAAGTCTTGGGAAAGACGTCACTTCTATATCGAAAGTACCTTTGATATCCAAATATTCCAAGACCGCTTTTTGATAAGACAGCGAAAATCTGTCAGGCACGAATAGCATATGTTTTTTTGCCTTTGAACGCGACGTTTTGAGTTTTTCAAGTATCGGCGCGCTGTCCAAAGTATTCGTCAAGATCAATTCTATCATATACTAATTGTAACAATTTTTGACTTTAATGGCAATATATTATAATAAAAATAATTGCAATTACACTCAATTGTGTTATAATATATACATTATGAAAAAGTCAGTTACTATTATTCTTGTAATTATCCTGTTGATGACGACCCTATTTGCGTTAGTCGGTTGTAAGACTTCTTTCGGCGCAAAAAACGTCAGAGAACAAATCGAAACCAATCTCGGTTGGCACACAGGCGGTAGCGAAACGTGCGTCTACGACGTATTTGACGGAACTGTCAAAGTAGGCTCGTATATTTCTCAAATGGATTACGTCTACAACAAAAGTGTGAGTCTCTCGACTACCGTTGAGGAACAAAACCGCACGCTTGAAAACTTTTCGGGCTACAAATTCGAGACGGCGATGAGCGCAACCGCAGACGGTAAAGCATATGAAAGATATACGGTAAGTTACACCGATCTAAATCTTGCTCCCATTCTTTCCTATACCAAAGAGATATCCGAAAAGACCTCGGAGATCATTGCTTCATACGATACGAAACGTATCAACGTAACGTTTATATTAGACGGCGTTGTTACAGAGGACTCCGTTAAGAGCAAATCAGGCACGTTGACTTACGACAATTCCTACGTCTATCAGTTTGCAAGAACTACGGATCTTACGACTGCGTTGTCCGTCTCTATACCTACCTACTCTGTGGACGCAGACAGAACAAACGTAACCAAATCTAATTTCACGATGGCGTATGCTGCCGGAACGACGGCTATACTCGACAGCGATTTTATGCTTCAAAGACAGTTTACCGTCACAAACGGAGAGCAAAGCGAATCGGCGTCGGGCGCTTTTGACGAAAAAAATCCCGTAAGCGAAACCACTGACGAAGACGGCAACGTAACGATGACTTATCCGTTCACGATAACTTCTTCGATACCGTCTTATAAATGCACTTTTACCAGCACTAATTCCTCTCTCGTAAAAGGTTCGATCTCTTGCTATATAGCGGTCAACCCAATGAGAATGAAAGACGGCGAAAGATTTGCAAGCCGCGTAGTCGTTATGATGCAAGAAGGAAAAATGACTTACAAACTCAATTCGGTCAAATACTCCGTCGTAGTTCAATAAAGATTTTAAAATTCATTATTCGACACCGCTTAATTGCGGTGTCTTTTTTCATTTTTATAAAGCAAGGCGCATATAATAAACAGGAGAAACTATAATTATGGCAAGACTGTTTTTTGACAAGCCCAAAGGCATTATTCTTATCAACGGCATAAAGTGCGCTTCCGACCATGCCAAAGTGGACAAAAACTTTTGTATGGAATACTTCCCTTTCGACAACGATTACCGCCCCGTAAGTTACGCGTGCGAAAACAAGATACGCAGTAGCCGAGAAATTTGTTTTGTCAAACACGGCAAAGACTATATAGTAAAGTTCTGCCCCGTTAAAAAACCCGTCTGCGAAGACGAAGAAACGTATATTCAACATATCGTTGACTGCCCCGACAGGCAATCGCACTGCCTAAGTTGCAGACGCAAAGAAGGAGATAAAATAGTCGTTGAGACGGAAAACGAAATACATTTTATAAATATCCCTACGCGCGTAGCGTCTTGCAATTTCAAAAGCGCGGCAATAAAGGACGGACAGCTGCTCACGATCTTTGCCGGCTTGGAAAACGGTAAGACGTACGTTTGCGTTCTTCACTATCTAGACGACTATACTCCGCTTCTTTCGCTGTGTTGCGACGAAGTTTCGTGTGAAGAAGACGGCTTGATAGTATGCGACTATCTCGACGATACAATGGCGCGAAAATGCGTGCGCAAACTATGCTTTTGTCAAGACGGATTTGCAGAGATATCTCGACATTTTGAATACGCGTGCAATCACGTCTATAAGGATGAACTTATTCCCTACGTCTTTCTCGAAAGTCTGAATTGCCGCGATGAAGACTGTATGCGCAACTGTCTGTCGTACTCTATGAAAGACTTCGATCACAAAGCTTTTTTCGGAGAGTTTATTGAAATATGCGACTGCTTGCAATATGAGCCTTTTGTCGTCACTTTGATTTATTCCGGCGAGGACGGCTTCTACACAAGGACTTATAAATTCTGCGTGAACAACGGAAAAATAACAAAAGTCAATCTCTTGTAAAATTTTTGCGGTCTTATTGCGCATACTTCTTTTGTATGATATAATTATCGTATTATATAAGCGGAGTTGACGTCAAATGGACCTTTTGATTATTATTCTTGCATCGCTATCATTGCCGTTGTTTTTTGCTATGATATTCGTAAGCATTTCGGTAAAGACTACTTTTTCAAAGTACAACCAAACCAGCGCGTCGTGCGGTTTGAGCGCAAAAGAAGTCGCGCGACGGATATTGGACGCAAACGGACTTTACACCGTGCAGATAGCAAGCTGTGCGGGAGTGCTTAGCGATCATTACGATCCTAGAAACAATACCGTTTACCTTTCTTCCGCTACTATCAACAGTAATTCGATAGCGGCTATCAGCGTTGCGGCTCACGAAGTCGGACACGCGATCCAACACGCCGATGACTATGCGCCTATCAAATTCCGCTCGGCTTTGGTACCAATAGTAAATTTCGCGTCTAAACTTATCACTCCATTTTTGATCTTGGGAATACTCTTTGAATTTATAGCGGTATTTAGCGTAAACGTATCTTCGATATTCTATCTTATCGCTTTTGTATGCT
This sequence comes from uncultured Clostridia bacterium, assembly GCA_947174325.1. Lineage (GTDB taxonomy): Bacteria > Bacillota > Clostridia > Christensenellales > UBA3700 > RACS-045. Next base: position 20,139 of record CAMWIL010000013.1, on the reverse strand, counting down.
ACGCTATCTACTGCCTGTTTACTCTCGTCACTCTGCCCTGCGAATACAACGCGAGCAGACGGGCGAAGGATCAACTTTCCGATCTCGGCTTTCTTGCCGACGACGAAATAGCCATCTCTTCAAAAGTATTGGGAAAAGCCGCGCAGACTTATCTGCTGTCTTTCCTCTATTCACTTGCGCAACTCGCAAGAATACTGCTTATGCTGCTAAGTTCAAAAAGAAATAACAGACGTTGAAATTTACGATAAAATCAATAGCAAAAATCCCCGTAAATAATCACGGGGATTTTTATTTCGCTTTTAATAACGTCTTAAAAATTAATCTTGCGCGTCCGCTTGGCATACGGTAACTTTGATAGTAGCGTTTACGCCAGTATAGACTTTTATCTCGACGTCAAACACGCCCGCGGTCTTTATGGAATCTTTAAGATTTATCTTTTTCTTGTCTATATCATAGCCCAAATTAGCAAGTTCTTGAGAAATTTCTTTGGAAGTGACAGCTCCGAAAGGTTTTCCGTTCTCGCCGAATTTGATAGCTATCTTTACGTTTTTGCCTTTGAGTTCGTTTGCCGTAGCGACTGCGTCGTCATACTCTTTTTGCTTTTGTCTTGCAAGAGCGGCGTTCTTTTGATTTGTTTCGTTGATAACGCTTGCCGTAGCTTGTTGCGCCAGTCCCTTCTTCATAAGAAAGTTACGAGCGTAACCGTCGTTGACTTCAACGATCTCGCCTTTCTTCCCTACGCTCTTGACATCTTTCAACAATAATACTTTCATATTTCACCTCTATTATTATTCTATCACACAAATTGTCGCTATGCAATAAGAAAACCCAACTTCGCATAATTAAGTATTAAATGACAATACTATTAGCGACAATAAAATTAGGAGGTATCGTATGTCGGGACTTAAATGTACAACGCGCAACTGCGAACACAACTGTAACTGTCATTGCAATGCCGGCGTGATCTTTATCGGCAAGAACGGCGCATGCAAGACCAAGCAAAAACGTGAATACGGCGTGCTTGAACAGGAAAAGACAAACATAGAAGCGGCTAAAGACTTTGACTTCAACGAAAACGATCAAGTATGTATTCAATGCGACAGCACAAAATGCTGTTACAACTACAACAACGCTTGTTGCTCGCAGATAGTCAACGTTGCCGACGGAATGATGCGCACTAAGTGCTTTACTAAGCGCGTGGAAAAATAATATTTTATTTTGTCGTATCAACTTAGAAAAGCGAAAAGTCTACACTTTTCGCTTTTCTAAGTTAAAACAAAAATACGAACGCTTTTCGCGTTCGTATTTTTATTTTACTTATCGCCTTGAAGCATATACTCCATAGGATTTACTCTCTTGCCGTCCTTTGTCAGTTCTAAGTGCAAGTGCGCTCCGCTAGCTATTTCCGCAAGCGCTACGTCGGATACTTTACCGATCACTTGTCCTTGCGTAACGCTATCGCCTTCTTTCAAAGTAACTTCGTCCAAAAGCTTGTAGACCGATTCGAAGCCGTCTTGGTGAGAAATCGTAACGACTGTTCCGTAGTAACTGTCTGTGCTAACGCTCTTTACCTGACCGTCAAACATACACTTTACGTCGCTTCCTGCCGCTGCCATAAAGTCTACGCCTTCGTGAGTAGCCCAATACTTATGCGTCGGATTGAATACCAACTCGGTGTCGTAAAACTCCTGTCCCAACGTATAGCTGTCAAGCGGCGCAGAAAGAATAAAATCTTTGATGACTGGCGTGTCCGGCTTATCGGGTTCGGGCGGAGTAACGACCGGATCGTCCGGTTGTGTGTCGTCAGGCGGAGTGATAACCGGATTATCAGGGATTATCGGATCGTCCGGCTCAATAGGTTTAAGTACCTCGTTGCCTTCGCCTCTATTGTTGACTACCACTGCTACAGTGATCATGGTAGCGATTGCGAGAATACATACGATCATCAAGATTACGTAAATATTCTTTTTGAAAAACTGCGCAACTCGTACTCCCGCTTGAGAGGGAGCACCGGTTCTTTTTTCTTTGGTCTGCTTTGTTTTCTTTGCCATCTTTACCTCCTAATAACTTCCCATAATCAGCGGAAAGCCTACGATGATATTGTCTTTATTAATTGCAATTTGAATATTGATTTCCTTGTTGTCTATTTCCACACTCTTATTCAGTCCTTTGCAGTAACCGTAATAAGTTACGCCGTCTTCCAAATCCTGCGTGTAATGGATCTTTGCGGAAAACTTTTCGATCAGATCATTCACCTCTGCGCTTTCTTTCGGATATATGTAAGCAACACCCAGAGTATTGTCCAACCGATCGTCTTTTATACCTATCACTTTGTCGTAATGATAAATATTGAAGTTGCTCATCTCATCTACGTATCCGCATTCGCCGTCAAAAGGAATAGATCTTGAATAAACCTGCATCTCTACCGCTCCGTCGGGAATTTTGATCTGCATACTTATTCCCAAAATGATAAGTGAAAGAAACGTGATTCCGAGTATGTATACGGCAATTGTTTTCATATCGCACCTGCCTGTTGATTTGATATTGGAATTGTTGACAGGAAATTGATTTTTATACAGCGTTGGGAAGAATAAAAAAAGTCGACATAAGCCGACTCGATGTTACAAAAAAGACGCGTTTTGAAATTAGTCCAAAACGCGTCTTTAATTATTATATCAAATTTATATTAAAGTATATCCGCCATAGCGATAGGCGAGCAATCGTCGACAAGCGGCGAAAGATTATAAATGATCTCTATCATATAATTACTGTCAAAATCGTCTCCCAAATGATAGCCAACGTCGGACATAAATCTTTTCGCGCTCTTAATGATCTTTTTAATTTTTTCTTCAAGACTAAGAACTTCGGCAAGCAAGTCCTCCCTGTACTCGCTGTGGATATAGAGCCATTCGCGCGCGTATTTTCTATTTTGCACTTTGGCTATGATATCGCTTACGTCAACGCCGGTCAGTTTAGACAGACGTCTGCATTTAGGCGAAATATCAATAGGTATGGACAGATAGTAGTCTTCGACAGAAAAAATCGCTTTGTAGTATTTGACAAGCGCGATCGCGCTCAACAGTCTGCAATCTCCTGCATTGGAAGTCAAACACAATTCGCCCAATAGCTTTGTCATTAAAGAATTAGCCGAGAGGAATTTTTCCCTATCGAGAGACGCGTATTCCATTATGCCGTCAAACAACCTTTTTCTGTCGCTCATATCGCCGTTGGCGATAATACTGTCGAGCAACCTTTCTTCTTCCGCCAACTTCTTTTCGTCAAAACGTCTGCTCAAATAATGAATATATTTCTTTTCTATCAACTCTACTCTATGAGAAAAAATGCTTCCCACAAGATCCGCATAAGCATACGGACAGTCCAACGCGCCGGCATCTACGTATACGCAATTAGGCGACGTCGCGCAAGCGTCTTCATCGCAAACGATATCGTATCCCACTCCGTTGAGATCGGGAGAATTTGCCACGAACATATACTGCATATTTCTCGACTTAGACGCCAATGCAAGCAATGACGCGACAACTTTATCCCCTACGCCGATAAAAAATCTTATATCGTCGTCTGAATTCACTATATCCAAAGCGGTTTCGGCATCAGCTTCCACCCCGTCGGGATACTCAATAAAAGTTATCTTGTATTCAAACCTCGATACGTCCTCGACCACGCTCTGCGCATACTGTCTGTCTTGATTAATACAGCACACTCCGATATGACCGCCAGGCATTACGGCGGAACATTCTTTTACTACGCTTTCTTTGATATTATCGCTTGTTTGAATCAAAAACTTTTCCATACGAAAAAGATACCACTTTTTTCAAGTAGTATCTTTGTAGATTTTTTCTGACTGTGTCTATTTTTGTCAAAAATTATTCTCCGGCGCTTTCTTCCGTATCTTTTTTGTTTGCGTTTGCGTCAAGAATGATCTTTTTGAGAGCTTTTATCAACGCTTCCATTTCATTATCCGATCCAACCGTAATGCGCAAATAATCGTCCACTCTCGAAGAGTTGAAATGTCTAACAAGTACCCCGAGTTTCTTCAACTGATAATACAACTCGCTTGCCGCTATTTCGTTGTGTTTCGCAAAAAGGAAATTCGCATTTGACGGCAATACGTCAAAACCTATCTCTCTCAACTTGTCCGCATAAAGATCTCTCGTAGCGATTATCTTGTCGACTTGCGCGTTGAAATACTTTTGATTTTCCAATGCTTTTATAGCGATACCCTCTGTAAGTCTGTTGACCGTATAACTGTTGAAAGAATCTTTTACCGTCTTCAATCCGTTGATCAAAGTTTCGTTACCCAATGCGTAACCGCATCTTGCTCCTGCCAAAGAATACGATTTAGAAAAAGTCTTCACGATCAGCAGGTTGGGATATTTTGCGACGTAATTCGCCATAGAACAATTACAGAAATCTGCGTATGCTTCGTCGATTATTATTATTTTTTCTGGATTTGCTTCGATTATAGCCATCAAATCAAGTCTATTGACTATAAGTCCGGTAGGCGCGTTGGGATTACAGATTATCATACCTTGACATTTTGCTTGCTTAAACGCGCTTGAATCAAACCTAAATTCGTCCATCAACGGGATTATCACGGAATTTATCTCAAACATCTTCGCCCATACCTTATAGAACGAATACGTCACGTCAGTATACGCTACTCCGTCGCCGTCCTTATCAAAAAACGTCGGAAAACACAATGCCAATACTTCGTCGCTGCCGTTGCCGACAAATACGTTATTCGGCGAAAGACCGTGTTTTTTTGCCAACTTAGTTACCAATGCCGTATTATTGGGATCGGGATAAAGTTTCAATCTATCGCAATTATATCCTTTTATATACTCCTCGACGCCCGGACACGGCGGATAGGGATTTTCGTTGGTGTTCAATTTAATATACTTCTTGTCCTGAGGTTGCTCTCCTGCCATATACGGTTGGATAGAGCGACATATCTTCGACAAATAGTTCATTCGCATGGTCCGCCTTTAATAGATGTACGAATATTTTATCATATCCGCGGCAACCTAGTCAATAGTTTTTTAAGCTCTCCCCATACCTATGACTTCACGGTGATCTGCATTATTTTGTTAGAACCTAAATAGAAAGCGCTTACAACCAAAAAATTGCCGCCTATTTTGTATGGCGGCAATCATTTATCATGATAAATAGTGTAATCAATTGTATGCAAATTTTTTTAACACTTCAAACAATTCGGGGGTAATAACATGCTCAATACGGCAAGCGTTTTCCTCCGCAAGTTCGCTGTCGGCGCCTATCTTTACAAGCAACTTTGTAATAACGGTATGACGCTCGTAAATGTGCTCCGCTTTCGCTTTGCCTTCTGCCGTAAAACTTATTTCCCCGCTCGGCGCGATAACGATATAGCCCCTTTTTACAAGCAAGTTAACTCCGCGCGAAACGCTTGCGCGGGAATACCCAAGTTCTTCCGCAATGTTTACCGCATGTACGTTAGAACTTCTGCGCGTGAGTAAAAGTATCGTTTCGAGATACATTTCTTCTGATTCTTGATATTTGTTCACAATCCACCTTTCCTTATCCTATGTACTTATTTATTATACTCGATTTACATTGATTTGTAAATAGGCTCGGAAAAGTTTTTACCGTCTATTCTGCTCCCTTCAAAGCTTCTACCATATCAATCTTTTTATTTTTACGGGAGACAAATAAACTTACGACAAGCGAAACGCCAAACGTCAACAAAATACTAATACAATACGTTGCAATACCAAGCGTCATTTTGAGTTCGTATTCGCTTGCCAACATTGTTATGAGCAAATACAACACTCCCACTCCCGCAGGCAAACCTATGATTATTCCTAAGACTGAAAGCCAAATATTTTGACCGATCAATATGCGACCTATATGCTTATTTTTAAACCCGACTACTTTTAACGTAGCCAGTTCTCTATAACGCTCAACGTAACTCATAACTCCTAAATTGTACAATACTACAACGCCAAGTACTACGGCGGCAATAATGATCATCAACACCATAGTATTCAAAATTTCAACAAAACTGTTGTACGAATCCATGATAGCTGACTTTGTCTGCGTTCCCGATACAAAATCGGCTGACTCCAAACTGCTTGGTTGCGCATTTACGAATACTGACGAAACTGTATACGGAATTCCTACGCTATCGGCATATTCTACTCTCATCATTATGCTCTCCGATTGAAACGAACGCAATATTCCGACGACCTTTATCTCATAATATTCTTCTGAACCGTAGGGAGAAATTGATATCGTATCCCCTATTTTAATTCCTTTATCTGCAATTCGCAAACTTATATATGCGCCGTTGCCTTCAAGGGATATAGCTTTATTGTTTATATCCGTAAACCTCACCGTATCGTGTTTTATGCTATACACTTCGAGTATTATCGGATCTCCGTTTACCTGCACGCTTTGACTTGCCAGATAATCGCCGTTATATTTTTCGGCAAACGCTATCGCCTGTTCGTTAGTAACCGTTTCGGTAAAATTTACTTTCGTTTCATAATTGAGTATTTGATTATCCAATGTATCAAGCATTGACGACATAGTATCGCGAATGCCGAGACCGCCGACAAGCAAAACCATACAGCCAATGATTCCGACCAACGTCATTATCGAGCGAGTTTTGTGACGGAAAACGTCGCGCAAATTCCACTTTGTCGCGAAACTCATTCTTTCCCACAATCTTGTCTTCTCAACCGCAAGCGGTTTTACCCTTTTCGGCGTAAACGGTCGAAGCGCGTCAGCAGCCGTACCTTTCAACATTTTTTTGACGGAAAGAAAACTGATAAGCATAAGGAAAGTGATCACACCGACTAGCAAAAGCCAAGTCCACCACGGAGCATGCAACTCCCAAGACGGCATATCAAAATAAGTTCCCTGCATACCATTGGGATTAATTATAAACGCGCATATCCCGCATCCTAACGCCACGCCTAAGATTGCTCCGACAATTCCTATAAACAAACCGTAAGCAGTATAATGTCGAAGAATCCTTTCGTTTTTGAATCCAAGCGCTTTCAATGTGCCTATCTGCGTTTTTTCGTTGGACGTAATACGATGCATAGTAGTAATCATCGTCAAAACTCCGATCAAAAGAAACAGTACTGGAAGCACTGATACCATTGTCTGTCCCTCTTCTATTTCGCTTTGCGCGGCGGCATATGAGACATGTTCGTTTTTACTGAGAACAAGCGTAGTTTTTCCAAGAGCGCTTTTTACCGATTCTTCCATTTGTTCTTTATTCAAATCGGAAATAACGTTGATCTGCGGATAAAATATAAAACCGCCGAGCGCGCTTTTGATCTTCTCTGGAGAAGCGTAAAGAAAACCGAATGAAGAAAAATCAGGCATAAGTTGATTGCCGTCAGCTACGCATATCATAAATTCGCCGCTCTTTACAAGTCCAACGACCTCTCCGCTTATTTCTTCATTGCGATAAGTAACGGTCAGCGTATCGCCTAGTTTTATGTTATTTGCAGCGGCATATTTATCTGACAGCCAAAATCCGTCGCTTTTTTCGTCGTAATCTGCTCCGTCCATAACATACATAGTAGAAACGGTATATTCTTCTAACACAAACAGCGCAAGAGATTTGTTCTCGTCCTTTACGTCCACGTTAACGGAGACAACGCGCGTAGCTTGTTTTACTCCGTCAATATCTTTTATCGCGTCAATATCGTCTGCCAAAAAACCTTGATCGCTGAATAAACGGTAATCGGCGTAATTGGTCTCGGAAAGGAAAGCGCCGATATCTTTTTTAAGCGAATACCATTCCATATTAAAGCCTATAAATACGCCTATACCGATCGCTACCATTATTATCATAGAAATGAACTGCGCTTTGTATTTCCAAGCCGTTCGAAAAAGTTTGCGTAACAGCATATTACCACTCCACCTCATCTGCGTCCATCGGCTTGATCTGTTCTTCGCAAGATTGTATTTTACCGTTTTTTACGCGAATAACAACGTCCGCCATTTTAGCGATATTTTGATTGTGCGTAACTATTACGATAGTCTTTCCATAATTACGCGCCATTGACAAAAGAAGTTTAAGAACAAGTACGCCCGTCTCTGAATCAAGCGCGCCCGTAGGTTCGTCGCATAATAGAATTTTGGGATTTTTTGCAAGCGCGCGAGCAATTGATACTCTTTGTTGTTCCCCGCCGCTTAGCTGCGCGGGAAAGTTTTTCATATGATCGGCAAGCCCGACTTCTTCTAGCATCTTCTTTGGATCAAGAGCGTCAGGCGCGATCTCTTTTAAAAGCGCTACGTTTTCATAAACTGTAAGCGTAGGAACAAGATTGTAGAACTGAAAAACGAAACCTACTTTAGCGGCGCGATATTCGGCGAGTTCGTTATCATTCAGCGTAGATATGTCCTTTCCGTCAACCGTTATCTTTCCGCCTGTCGGACTGTCAAGACCTCCGAGCAAATTAAGTAACGTACTTTTTCCCGCTCCGCTCGGTCCCAATATAACAACAAACTTTCCTTCTTCCAGCAACAAATCAACGTTGTCCAAAGCTTTTAATTCATGGTCGCCGCTTTTGTATACTCTTGATACTTTTTCAAACGTTACGATCGACATAATAAACATCTCCTTTGTTGTTAGCATATACTAACAACCACTTTAAAATATAAACGACTTTGTTAGCCGCTGCTTACAGACATTTTAATCTATACAATAAATTTTGTCAATCAAATTTTACGCATACAAATAAGCGGGTAGAAAATTCTACTCGCTTATTTGTATTAAAGTTAAGAATTTACCGATTGCAGCGCAATCATTTTCGCATAAACTCCGTTTTGAGCTTTCAGCTCTTCGGGAGTTCCCTGCTCAACAACTTTACCTCCTTGCAAAACGACGATCTTATTTGCCCCGTCGACAGTTCTCATGCGATGCGCTATTATAAGGACTGTCTTATTCTTTATCAGAGCAGACAACGCGCTTTGTACTTCGGTTTCATTTTCTGCGTCTAGCGATGCCGTTGCTTCGTCCATTATTACTATAGGCGCGTCTTTAAGCATAGCGCGCGCAATTGATATTCTCTGACGTTCTCCTCCGGACAACATAGAGCCGTTTTCTCCAATAACAGTATCGTATCCATCAGGCAATTTGCTTACAAATTCATCGCACTGAGCCTCTTTTGCTACGCGCAATACTTCTTCGTCACTCGCGCCCTTTTTACCAATACGTATATTTTCCATGACTGTATTATTAAACAACGTTACGTCTTGGAATACTATCGAATAAGCTTTCAACAACACTTCCGGATCTACATTTTTTACGTTCACTCCTCCAACGGTTACAGCTCCTGTATTGACGTCCCAAAACCTTGCCGCAAGTTTTGCAGCAGTCGATTTACCTCCGCCGCTTTCTCCGATAAGCGCAGTAACTTCGCCTTGCTTTGCAGTAAAAGATACTCCGTCCAACACGATTTCTCCCGTGTTGTATGCAAATCCTACGTTCTTAAATTCTATATCGTAGCCATTGGGCGCAAACTCTGTACCTCCGCCAAGCTCCAAAGTATTCTCCATTTCGTTTATACGATCTATATTTACCTGCAATGAGTTCATCGCCGACAAATTTTGAAGAGTACCTGTCATAGGCTCGTATATCCTTGACACAACAAGTAAAAACATAAAAAATGTTATCAAAGACAGCGATCCTTTTATTAGCAACATTCCGCCTACAAGCGCAACGGTGGCAATACCAAGTTTTAATATCATCGACGAAGGCACTACGAACATCGCTGCGCCTAGTTCGCTCTTTATATGTCTACCTTCCAAATATTCGATTTTTTTATTCAAACCTTTAAGATAATTTTTTTCTGCATTATTGCTCTTTAAATCGCGTACCGTATCCAAACATTCCTGTATACCGTCTTCCACTGCAATTTGCGCTTCAGTCTGTTTACGCGTAAAATAATTTTGCGCTTTCTTTGACAAAGCTACGATAATCAGAGTTACCGGCAGTACCCAAAGCGCCGCCAATGCAAGTCTCCAATCAAACGCAAACATACTTATAGCAATCAAACAAGTGGATATTATCGAACCCCAAAACTGCGGAACGTAATGCGACATCATCTGTTCGGTCGTAGCGCAATCGCCCATAACGGTATTAGTTAGATCAGCCAAATCTTTCTTACCGAAGAATGACAGCGGAAGTTTTCTCAACTTTTCCGCAAGGCGGATACGGCGAACTCCCGATTCCTTATACGTTGTAAAGTAAGTCGCGTTGTATTTCCACCATGCCGTGAAAAATATCAAAAGCAGCGCGGCGAGCGTTCCAAATCCGTACAAATAGTAATGCGACACAGGTATAGGTTTACCGCTTAAGAAATCATTCACGAGATAATACAGCAAGCTTACCGGCAATATAAACGCAATGTCTTGCGCAACACATGCGATGACCGCCCATATAAATCCCTTTGCGCCTTCGCGCGAAAGCGCAAATTTCTTCATTATTGCCTTGATCATTTTACACCTCCTTGCATTTCTGCTTTGGCGTTTTTCGCCGAGACTTTCCAACTAATAGAAGTTTGATAGTCTTTCCACATCTTCGCGTATAGCAAGCCGTTTTCTACAAGCTGTTCGTGCGTTCCCGAGTCCTCGATCTCTCCGTTTTTAAGCACGAATATTTTATCCGCGCTTTTCACAGTCGTAAGTCTATGCGCTATCATTATGACTGTTTTATCTTTTGATAGCTGCGCGAATGCTTTTTGCACAAGCGCTTCGTTTTCGGGATCGGCATACGCCGTTGCTTCGTCCAAAACTATTATAGGCGCATTTTTGAGCATAACTCGCGCTATTGCAATTCTCTGCTGTTCTCCTCCCGAAAGATATACGCCCTTTGTTCCAATAACCGTATTTATTCCGTCAGGAAGTTTTGCGACAATATCGTCGCATTGCGCTTTATGTAGAGCGTCCAAAACCTCCGAATCGCTTGCTCGCGGATTGCCGAGTCGCACATTTTCCAAAATAGACGTCTTCAATAATCTGCTGTCTTGGAACACGTAAGAAATGTAATTCATCAAATCTTCGTGCTTTATGTTCTTTACGTTTACTCCGCCGATTTTAACTGCTCCCTCTCTCGCGTCCCAAAACCGTGATATTAGTCCTGCGACTGTCGTTTTACCACCGCCGCTAGGTCCTACAAACGCAACGGTTTCTCCTGCGCCTACACGAAAACTAACTCCTTTAAGCGCGTCAGTCTGCGCATTTGAATAACGGAATGATACGTTCTCGAATTCTACTGAATTGTCCTGCATCCGCTCGCTCTTTTCCACTTCAGTCAACGGATTTAGGTCAAGTATTGAATGTATACGTTCGAGCGCGTCCGCAACGATCATACCATTTTCGCTCATATACATAACTTTGGTAAGCGCCGTCGTAATTATAGGAGTGAAAATTACGTAGAAGATAAAGTTGAGAAGTACGCTTTGAGCAATCGCCTGTCCTCCTGCAAGTATTAGCGCAAGCGCAATCAAAAATGCAAACGCGCTGTTGATAAGCATTGTAAACCAAAGCATTGGCGCGCGGCATTTCTTACAATACGACACGCAAAATTTGTAATAACTGTCGATCGATCCTTGGAATTTCTTAAAAGAATGTACCGTCTGTCCGAAAGTCTTTACTACGGGAACACCTCTAACGTACTCTACCGCTTGATTATTCATATCTTCAAGCGCGCTATTGTATTTCTTCATATCTTCCGCCATGCTCGGTCCTGCCATCTTGAACATACATAAAAAGCCCACTATAACCGGAACAAGACTAATCAATCCAAAACGCCAATCGAACAAGAACAACATAATTATCATACCAATAGGCGTTGCGATCGCTCCTGCCATATCCGGCAACTGATGCGCAAGAAAAGTCTCCGTGGCTCTACTGCTCTCATTTACGATACGACGCACCTTTCCGCTTCCGGATTCTCCGATAAATCCAAGCGGAAGTTCTGATATGTGTTTCATCGTCTTTTTTCTCATATTTCCTGCAATTCTAAACGCTGATAAGTGAGAACACGTCAACGCGCCAAAATATACTATAATAGACGCTATTGCAAACACTACCGCCATCCAACCATTGAACACAATATGCGTAGCCTGCGCAAAATCCGGCGCAACGTCTATCACTTCCTTTATGATAAAAAAAACATAGACGAATGGCACAAGAGCAAGCGCCGCGCTTATCACTGACAATACCCAAGACGAATAGGTCAAATACTTGTGTTTACCTGCAAACTGCATAAGTTCTGACAAATTGCCTTTTTTCTTTTTCATTTTTGCTACCTCCCATTTGTATTAGTTTCATATAAACCTCCTTAAATTTTATCCCTTTCGTTCGTTAGCATAGGCTAACACACGGCTGTTAAAAAAGAGATTGCTGCAATCTCGATTTCAACCTATTTACTTTTTTGCCAATCGGACGGCAAACCTAAAAGTTTGTCCCATCCGGCATTGAAAAATTCCTCAACTTGCTTAATATAGCCTCTTGCTTCTTCTCTTGGCAAATCGTGCGCTACTACCTCGAAAATCCCGTTAAACATTGCGCTTGATAACATATGACTCAAATCCGCTCGAACCTCATTTATCTTTATCCCCGCATTATTTAGAGCTTCAATAAAGCGTACCGTATTTGCAGTTTCAACGTCTATCATTTTATCGATGTAGTATTCATAACCGCTGCCTGCGCTCTTGCAAACTATGAGTTTGAACGCATCAAAGTTATCATAAATAATATCTATCATTTCGTCTACTTTGGCATCAACGTAAGTGTGCATTTCATTGTATTGACGCTGCGGAGATAATTGAGCAAAGTCATCTTCCGAAGCGGAAAAATAAACAAAAAGCTTATCAGCCGCTTCTTCTACAAGCTCTTTAAAAAGTTGGCTCTTATCGGCAAATCTTCCATAAACCATACCGGTCGTGTATCCTGCCCTTTCCGCAATTGTGCGCATCGACGCGCCCTCGAATCCCTTTTCCATAAACTCCGCTTTGGCGCATTCTAATATCTTGTCTACCGCTAGTTCGTTTTTTCTTCGCACTTTAATTGCTCCTTTTTAATAACATAGTTATCATAACACTGTTATTTTAATTTGTCAACGTATTTTTTTAAATTTTTAAAAAAAATCGCAATCCTGATTTATTAATGCAAAAACCACGACGCTTTTCCGCTATGATTATCATTTCCGACGCTCTTCTTTTTGTCGTTCTAAATAGCTGTTAAGTTCTAAAACTATTAGAAAACATACTGAAAATAAGCAAATATTAATTTCAAACTAAATCCACTCGCCAGTGTGGCGAGCGTGAGCAAAATAACCTTGTTGACGTAACTGTAAAGCAACACACCAATCACTTTCGTGAGAAAGATAAATCCAAAATTAGTAGAATATTGATTTTTTGTTAAATCGGCATCAAAAAATCGCCCCGTACTGAATGTACGATGGCGAATTTTTATTGTAATGATTTGCAGGAAAAGGCAAATTTTAATTTTGCAAATTTGCCTTTTACCGCGCGAATTACTTAATTTCGACTTCTGCGCCTGCTTCTTTGAGCTTGCCTGCGATTTCGTCAGCAGCTTCTTTAGAGATAGCTTCTTTGATAGCCTTAGGAGCGTTGTCAACGAGATCCTTAGCGTCTTTAAGACCAGCGCCTGTCAAATCCTTAACGAGTTTGATAACTGCCATCTTGTTTGCGCCTGCGCTCTTCAAGATTACGTCAAACTCAGTCTTTTCTTCAACTGCAGCGGCTGCTGCGCCACCTGCTGCGGGAGCTGCAACTGCCATAGCTGCTGCGCTTACGCCGAATTCTGTTTCGATAGCCTTAACCAAATCGTTAAGTTCAAGTACTGTCATACCTTTGATTTCTTCAATCATCTTTGCGATATCTGCCATTTTTATATTCCTCCAATAATAATTCTGATTTTAATAGTTTGTTTGTCTTACGACTGATTTTTAATGATTTACTGATTACTCAGCTTGCTTCTCTGCAACTTGCTGAATAGCTCTTGCAAAACCGCTGATAGGGCTTTGGAGCATTCCAAGAAGTTGAGCAAGCAATACGTCTTTTGACGGTATAGATGCGAGTTTTGTTACTACAGTGTCATCTATATACGCGCCGTCCATAAGACCGCACTTTGCTTTGATGGCCTTAACGGTCTTGCCTTGTTCTACTACTATTTTTGCCGCTGCGAGCGCGTCGCCGTTTGCGAAAGCAAAAGCGGACGAACCTTCCAAATGGTTGTCGAAGCCTTCGATACCGAGTTCGCTCAACGCTCTTTGAACGAGTCTGTTCTTAAGAACTTTATACTGTACGTTTTCCGCTCTGAATTTTGCGCGAAGCGCTGTATCGTCTGCTACGGAAATACCTTGATAAGATACGACTACCATACTTTTACAATTCTGTATCCAGCCTTTGATCTCTTCAATGTGTTGCGCCTTCAAATCTCTTGATGCCGACATATTTACCTCCTATAAAAATTACCCTCTATGCCAAAGACACAGAGGGTAGAAAACTCTTTGAGTAACTAATCCCTACCTCGGCAAGAAATTAAGCGATCGCTCGCGCTTGCTGTCTTCGGCAAGATATTTGCTTATTTATAATAAGTTATTTTAGTATATTTGTCAAACGTTTTGACAAATAAATTCAATTACATTTTAACTGCAAGTTTGATACCGGGTCCCATCGTGCTGGAAATGGATACGCTCTTAACGTACTGTCCCTTAGCAGCGGCAGGCTTTGCCTTCAAAATCGCATCGAAAATTGTATTGAAGTTGTCTACGAGTTTCTCACTACCGAAAGACTTCTTGCCGATAGCAACGTGAATGATGTTGGTCTTATCGAGTCTGTACTCAACTTTACCTGCTTTGATCTCGTTGACAGCCTTAGCAACGTCCATAGTAACGGTACCTGACTTAGGGTTAGGCATCAAGCCCTTTGGTCCTAATATCTTACCTATTCTACCTACCAAGCCCATCATTTCGGGAGTGGTAACGCAGACGTCGAAATCAAACCAGTTTTCATTTTTGATTTTATTGATGTACTCTTCTCCGCCAACGTAATCTGCTCCGGCAGCCGTAGCTTCGTCAGCTTTTGCGCCCTTCGCGATAACAAGCACTTTCTTCGTCTTACCTGTTCCGTGAGGAAGAACTACAACGCCTCTGACCTGTTGGTCTGCGTGTCTTGAATCTACGCCGAGTCTAACGTGAAGTTCAACGGACTCGTCGAATTTTGCCGTAGCGGTATTTATTACCAATTGCATAGCCTCTTGCGGCTCGTATGACTTCGTCAAATCAACCAATTTGGAAGCCTCGATAAATCTCTTTCCTTGTTTCATATATCTCTGCCTCCTTATTATTCTTCAACTGTAACGCCCATGCTACGAGCAGTGCCGGCGATAGTCTTCTTTGCCGCTTCCAAACTTCCCGCAGTGATATCGGGCATTTTGGTCTTTGCAATTTCTTCAAGTTGCGCTTGAGTAAGTTTTGCAACCTTGTCCTTATTCGGTTTTGCGCTTCCGCTTTGCAAACCGCACGCTTTCTTTATAAGAACTGCGGCAGGCGGAGTTTTAAGAATAAACGTAAACGAACGGTCTTCAAAGATAGTCATTACTACCGGAAGAATAAGTCCTTCCTGACCTTTGGTCTTTTCGTTAAATTCCTTGGTAAATCCCGGAATGTTGATTCCGTGAGGTCCAAGCGTGGAACCGACAGGTGGTCCCGGTGTTGCCTTACCGGCAGGTAGTTGCAACTTAACTACTGCCTTGATCTTCTTTGCCATAGTGTATTACCTCCTAGCAATCGTGGTATTAACGAGATGCATTAAAAGATTTTACATCTCTCCCAAGTCATAACTGACTCTTGTTGACTTATAATTTTTCTATTTGAGCGAAATCCAACTCTACAGTCGTCTCTCTGCCGAACATCATAACGGATACTTTGACCTTTTCTATATCGAGTTTTATCTCCTTGATCTCTCCGATAAAGCCTTGCAAAGGTCCGCTCATAATGTTGATATGATCTCCTACGTTGATATTGAGATCGTCGATTGTGACTTTTTCAAGTTGAGCGCGCTTTACTTCGTCGTCGCTCATAGGCAACGGTTTGCCGTCAAAGCCGCTACAAAAGTCTTTGATACCTCTGGTATTTTTGACCAAAAACCAAATCTTTTTGGTGTATATCATCTTTATAAAGAGATAATTCGGGAACTTCTTGCGCATTACGACTTTCTTTTTGCCGTTGCGCTCTACGATCTCTTCTTCTTCCGGTACGACTATATCGAAAATATAGTCTTGCAAACTATTAAGTTCTACCAACTGTTTTAAAGAAGAATACGCTATCGACTCATACCCGAACTGCGTTTGAAGAATATACCATTTGGCGTCGCTTATGCCGTTAGTCTTTTCCATTTCTTCCATAAGTCTCTCCTTATATCTTTACTACACTACGGAGTGCTTCATCAAAAGTTCGATAAGATTGATGATACCGTAGTCAAATGCGGAAATTATGACCAAGAAAAACAATACGACTACAAGCACAATGCCGAACATTGACATCGTCTTCTTAGCTGTAGGCCAAGATACCTTTTTGAGTTCTGAAAACATTTCTTTCAAGGCTTTTCTGATCCTTGCGCCGAGTTTCGGCTTTTGATCGGATTTTTTCGCCTTGTTTTTCTTATAAGCATTTTTTTGAGCGGTTGCGCTTTCTGCGCTCAAATCTGCGTCCATCAAGGGCGAGTTTGAAACCAAAGGCTCATTGACCGCTTTATTTTTATTTTTCTTTGCCATAAAAACGCACTCTCCTTATTACTTGGTCTCTTTGTGAACCGTCGTTTTTTTACAGAATTTGCAATACTTCTTGATTTCCAATCTATCAGGAGTATTCTTTTTATTCTTATATGTATCGTAATTGCGTTGTTTACATTCCGTACAAGCCAAGGTAATTCTTGTTGTCATTTCACAACCCTCCAAAAAAATTACACCCCATAGTAGGTGCTAATACATTTTAGCACAAACAATGAGGTGTGTCAATTACTTTTAATATAAAGACTAAATATATTTTTTAATACTATTTATCTTGCAAATCGTCGTTTTTGAACGCGCCGCTCGGCACTTGGTCAATTTTTTTATAAACGGTCTTTTTTCTATCCTTTTTCATTTGCTTTATAGCCTTTTTGTTTTCAAGCTGTTCCTTATATATAGGATAGAACGATTTGATCTTTGGACTGAATTTTCTTATAAGACTTCCCGTAGCCTTGCAAGTAAAAGACGGGCATACTCTCATACCGAAGTCCATCAATCTTGCCACGCTGTCGGTAACCACTCTGACTTTTCCTTTTCTTATAGCCTTGACTATTCTCTTTCCTGCAGTTTGCGAAGTAATACCTATGCTCTCTACCAAAGAATCCGCCTTCGGTCCACTCTCGCCTTCTCTTGCTTTATATATGTCCGTTTTAACCGGTCCAGGCATTACGCAAGATACGCCAATTCCGTAACCTCTCAATTCTTGAGCAAGACATTCGGTCAAAGCCCAAACGCCGCCCTTTGTAGCAGAATAAATACTCTCTCCGCCGACAGGCAAGATCGCCGACGCGCTTGCTACGTTGCAGATGTATCCGTACTTGGATTTTTTGATAGTCGGCAACATCGCCTTACAGCCGTAAACCACGCTCATAAGATTGGTGTCGACAACTTTCTTTATTTGATCGTCTGTCAAATCATTGTATTGACCGAAAGGCTGGATCATACCGGCGTTATTAATAAGAATATCAGTCATAAAGCCCATATCTTCAAGTTCCTGCGCGAAATCTTTCCACGCTTGAAGATCGGAAATATTAAATCTTCTATAACTGAACTTGTCTCCGAGTTCATTTTTCAATTCGTCAAGCTTTGCCTTGTTTCTTGCCACGCCCATGACGTTGCAACCATACTTCTTGACCAAAAGCAACAAAACTTCCTTGCCCATACCTGTCGAGCAACCTGTCAACACTACGTTTCTGCCATAAAGCCATTTCTTCGTCATTATAATCACCCCGAAAAGTCTTTCGTCACAACTCAAAAGACTTTGCCTATATTTTAACGATAATATTTTAATACAATAAATTAGAATTGTCAACTGACATAGAGTTTATTTTTTATATTATATGCCATATATAAATTCTTGTCCACACCATATATTTTGACTGTAAATACAAATTATTAACTTAACTGCAAGACATAGTTGCAATAAAGACCGCATATAGCGACGCATCTTTCGTTTGAACGGAAGATATCCATTCTTTAAAACGAAATCAGCGTCACCTCTGCGGTCTATTTCTTATTTTTTAATAAAACGTTGCTCTTTGAGATAATCCTGATACCTCTCTATCTGATCTTCTCTAAGGTCGACCATCTTCTTTGCAGTCGCCAATGCTTGCGCGTCACCGACTATAAGTTCCGTCTCCTTGATCTTCATCTTCGTGCCTTCGCTTCCGGCGTCTTTACGAATATCTTTGAAATACTCGTCTTCCATCTTAAAGAGCGCAACAGTCGTGTCTTTCTTTATCGTAAGTTTCACAAGCGGATTGACAGAAGACTGTCCGAGTAAGATATAATACGTAGATTTCTTCTCTTTGCTCTTGTCTTTACTCAACGCGTAAGCTCTGAGAGTATCAAATATCTTCTTTTGCTTTGCAGATAGTTTCGCATAAGCCTCGTCAAGCGTAAGTCTTGGCGTTGCCACCTTTGCTTTTGGAATAGGTTTCGCGGCAGGGATCTCTACTATTTTCTCTACTACTTTCTCCACCTCGATAGGTACTTCCTTGACTACCTCTTTCTCAACGATTTTCTCAACAGGTACTTCAACAATCTTTTCGACCTCAACGGGGACTTCGACCTTGACTTCTTTTTCCACTATCTTTTCGACGGGAACTTCAACGATCTTCTCTATCACTTGCGGCTCGCTAGGTTGTTGATTTGCGGATAGTCCCAATATCTTCTCCATCAACTTCTCTTGATTATGCATCAAATCTTCTTGAGTCTTCAACATCTGCTTTATAGTTTCGTCGTTCACTCCGCTCTGCGCTACCACTTTGAGCAAAGTTTCGTCGCTCGCAACAGGTTGCAGTTTGCTTGCTAATCTATCCAATACTTCGTCGCTTATAGTAGTAGCCGCAACTTCCTTATGAGCGGGCTTCTCTGCAAGCTTTTTCATTATCGCTTTCTGCCCCTCGATAAGATCTTTGATGACCTCGTCATTGGTCGACGCTTGTTGCGGTAGATACTGTTGAGTGTTGGGCAACAACGCTGTCACTGCCTCGTTTATCATTAGTCGCATCTCGTCTGCGCTCACTCCTTGCTGGGCATATGCGTATCCGCCTTGCTGTTGTCCGCCGCCGTTGTTCATATTAGTCTGTCCGCCGAGCATGCTCATAAGTATCATCTTAAGATCTTCGTCACGACGTTGGTTATCGCTTTCTCTCTTCCTATAATCTATGTCCTTTTGGTTGCGTTCAAATTCCTCTCTTGCCTCTTCAAGTTCCTTTTGAGATTGCTTAAATCCTCTCTTCTCCAATAGCATAAACACAAACGAAAGTACCGCTACTCCCATCAGTATGCACGCTATTATCGTCCAGTTGGTCATACTAAGTCCAAACAACCCTGTTCCGCTTACTGCATAGTACGCGCTGCTGTATTTGCTCTCTACCGTCTTCTTGTTCTGCTTTCTCTTATTTGCATATCCTATTCCCTTACTTACGAAGATTATTATCAGAACTATACTTACTGCGCTGGCTATCACTTGCCACCACTCTTTCAATACTTCTATTACTTTATCAAAATCATTCTTTGTTTCTCCGTTTGGATCATTCGTAGGATCATTGCTATCCGTTGGCAATTCAGGATCTACCTGTGGATAATACGGATTTGTAGGATCGTTTGGATCTGTCAACTTATCGTTCGCGCTTACGCTAAACTCTTGCCAGCCCGTTTCAGTACTTCCGTCTTCAAATATAAAATGGTTCTTCTCGCTTTCCTTTATCTTAGCTCTTATCCTATACGTATTTCCCGCTTTCAAATCCTTGTAGTCTACTACGTTGTCTTCGCTGTCTACTATCTCGTACT
>CAMWIL010000012.1 GCA_947174325.1 uncultured Clostridia bacterium | reverse complement strand
GTCATCAGTCATATTTACAGAGAAGTTGCCGTCGCCGTACTTTATCGCGTTGTCAATGATATTGGAAAATATTCTTGTCAAAGAATTTTTGTCGGTTATTCGCAATACGGGCGAGTCGCAGATATTTACGTTAGGATTTATATCTCTTTCGGTAAAGCGTGAGTAGAAAGAAAATAGCGTTTCCTGTAAGAGCAAATTGACGTTGATTTTTTGCATTTCTTTGGATTTGGACGTATCGGAAGCGACAGAGTATTTGAATAGTTCTTCGGAAAGCGTCTTTAGAGCGCTTGCTCTTTCGCTCATTATAGCAAGATACTTTTCTACTTTTTCGGGATCGCTTTCTTCTTTTATCATTTCCAGATAACCGCATATAGCCGTCAACGGAGTGCGTATATCGTGAGCGACGTTGGTTATTGCCGATTTGAGTTCGTTGTCGCCGTTGAGATATGTCAGTTCATTTTCTCTCAAAAGTCTGAGTTGAGTATTGAGCGAGCAGGCGAGTTTTTTAAGTTCTTTATCCGCAGACGAGACGTTTATCAGCGAGTTGGTATCGCCTTGGATCAATCGTGGTAATTGCGCGTTTATTTCTTTGACGCTTTTTTTGACGACAAAGAGTTTTATTGACAATAAGAAAGTAGACAGAGCAAAAAACACTGCCATTGCAATTATAGCGTATAATTCTTTCATAATATATCCTCTTAATTAAGTTTATAGCTATTTTTTATCAACGTAAACGCAAATAGCGCGTTGCGTAACCGTAAGTTAGATCGCGCAACGCAATATTTAGAGGTATTGTTGCTATTTTATATTTGTTTTGTTGAATACCAACAAGCCTGCGCCCGAAGTTATCGCTATCAAAGAGAGCGAGTATATCGGCATTTGCCATCTTATAACGTTGTTGTTTGAGAGCAAAAAACTTTGTCCGCTTGGAAAACAGTCTAGCATAAACTGCGAAAAGTTTACGAGCGATTTACTAGGCATATGCGGATTGGCAATTACTTGTTCGACTATCTCTCCGTATTCATTCATAGTGTATTGCGTATAATATGGCGTTTGCTGAATCACTTCGTCAAAATACATAATCAGCATCATACTTACAAACAGCAGTACGAAAGAAATTATTATAGCGACGGTGGTATTTTTGCTTGTCATAACTATAAAGGTAGATATGGCAGAATAGGAAAACATCATAAGCAATCCGTATATTAGCACCTGTATTATATCTTTTGACGGAGCGGTAAATCCGCCGCACATCGGAAGTGAAATAATAAAGAAGAAGAGCAAATATACCAGGTTCAATACAAGTGAAATCATTAGAGAATCAAGTAAATTTGCGATATAGATCTTATTTCTCGTTTGCCCTATGATCAGTTTGTTTCTTAGCGTGCCGTTGTGAAAATCTGCTCCGAAAATAATACAGCATATCGTTGCTATAAACATACCTTGCAAAGGAAAACCTGCTATGCCGTATCCGGTCGCGAGAAGAAGTTCAGACGTGCCTGTTCCATTGAAGAATTCGGGATTTTGGTATTTGAGTACGATAGGCAAAAATATTGCATACGCGGCGTATAATGCTATACACATCCAAAACGTTTTGCTCTTTATAGTTCTTGCGAGGTTGCCGCGTAAAAGTTTAATCATTGCTATCACCTCCCAAAAGATTGATATAGTATGCTTCCAAAGACTCGTCCTTTTCGCTGACTTTGACAAGCGTTATACCATGGCTTTTGAGTATATCGCTCAATTCGGATATGCTTATTTCGCCGTAGAGTTCTCCCTCTAACGGGGAAGTGAGTTTGTATTGCAGTCCCGTTTCGTCCAATGCGGCGCAAAGTCCGTTCTGCGTATCCACCTTGAAAGCTATACGCTTTTTGCACGCTTCGTCTAGTTCTTTAGCGGTGATCTCTTTTAGTATTTTTCCCTTATCGATAAATCCGTAATGCGTAGCGAGTTTTGCCAATTCGTCCAAAATATGAGAGGAAATCAAAAACGTTATGTTGCGTTCTTTATTGAGTTTGAGTATAAGTTCTCTCATTTCGACAATACCTTGCGGATCAAGCCCGTTGATAGGCTCGTCTAGCACGATAAAATCGGGATCGCCCGCCAAGGCTATCGCTATGCCTAGTCTTTGACGCATACCGAGAGAGAAGTTTTTGACAGTTTTTTTGCCGACGTCTTTCAGCCCGACAAGGTCCAGCAATTCCTCAATCCCTTCAAATGACGGCTTGCCGAGAATAATATACTGTTGTTTGAGATTATCACACGCGCTCATTTGACCGTAAAGAGCGGGAGTTTCTACTATGCCGCCCATGCGTTTTCTTGCCGCGCAAATATCGCGGTTGTTGTAAGGAACTCCGTAGAGGGAGTAATCGCCTTTAGTAGGCGGTTGAAGTCCGCATATTATGCGTATCAAAGTGGTTTTGCCCGCGCCGTTTTTGCCTATGAAACCGTATATAGCGCCCTTAGGTACGCGCATTGTCAAGCTGTCCAAGGCAAGATAGCTACGGTATTGTTTTGATAGATTGTCAACTGTTAAACAATATTCCATAAAAATGCTCCTTAGATTTGTTACTTAAATTCTAACGCGTGTAAATCAAGGATTATACAAAAAAATATCAATATTTTGTCAAGATTTCAATTTATAGCCGATGCCCCATACTGCTTCTATATAGTCTTTGCCGTTGACGGCTTTTAATTTGTTGCGCAAATTACCTATATGCGTACGCAAAGAATTTTCTTCGCAGTCGGGCGTTAGATCTTCGATCTTAGTCATTATCGAGTCCTTTGAAAAAACTTTGTTTGGGTTTTGCATAAGCGCGCAGAGTATAGCGTATTCGGTCTTGGTAAGTTTGACAGGCTTATCGTCTACGCTGACAGAATAAGTAGTCATATCCAAAGTTATCTCGTCGAATATGAGTTTGTCGTCGCGACGTATATTGCCCCTTAGTTGTACGCTGATTCTCGCAAGCAGTTCCTTAGTATCAAACGGTTTGGTGACGTAGTCGGCTGCGCCCGATAAAAGAAGATTGACCTTGTTGTCAACGTCTACTTTTGCGCTGACGATAATGACGGGGATTTCTTTGATGTGGCAGAGCAGTTCTTCGCCGCTAAGACCGGGAAGCATCAGATCCAACAATATAAGATCGGGGCGGTTGTGCTTTATTGCAAACAACGCTTCCGTTCCCGAATACGCTCTCGTCACGGCATAATCGTTTTTTTCAAGTAATTCCTGCAACATATCGCCGATATATACGTCGTCGTCGATTATAGCTATCGTCTTTTTCTGCATATAGACCTCTGATATTATATTGATTTAAGTATATTTTACTTTTATTGTTTTGTCAACGACAGAATAAATTTCGCGCGTTTGCATTTTTTGCGATTATTTGGGTATAATCACGGATATGAGAGAAATTATACTGAAAATCGATGAAGTAAAACGCCGTGTTGGTATGATCGTAGGTCAGCCTATGACATTTGAGATAAACCGCGGGCGCAACAAGTTTGTAAAGTTTGAAGGTTACGTTCAGGACGCGTATCTGGCAATATTCACAGTACGCTGTCTTGTGGACGGCGAAGAGGAATTGCAGTCCTATTCTTACAACGATATTCTTACCCGCAACGTGAAGATAAACAAAAAATAAAAAGTTTTTGTCATATATGCTAATCCCCGTCAATATAATTATGGTGTAAAAACATAATTGCGGAGGATATATGGCAATCAATACAATTTTTAAGAGCGTGAGCGCAGATTACGAAAGGAATCTTGACGTCAAGCAAATAGTAATGCAATGCAATTTCGATACGACTTCCAAGGGAGGCGTAAGCAAAGTTTGCGCGCTGTCGGGCGACGTGAGAATCACAAAGACCCAAGCGATGTCCAAACAAGTCAAGACTAGCGGTAGAGTTTCGATCAAACTCGTCTATCTTGATGCGGAAGGCAAACTCAATAATTTCGATTATATTTCCGATTTTTCCGAAGATATCAACAATGACGCAGTCATCGCCGATATGCCTTGTCTTGTAAGGGCAAGCGTAATCGATATGCAATCGAGTATATCGGGCGCGGAGATCAAGGTTCAGACAGTGGTAGAACTTGCTCCCACTATCGTAGAGATCAACACCGTCGACTTACTGGAAGACGCGGAAGGCGCATTGTCTTTGAAAGAAGAACAGCAGTATCAAAAGTACGTTTGCTCGGTAGACGAGAGCGTGGAGATAAGCGACGAGTATTCTTGCGGCGCGAAAGTAGACGACGTGCTATTCTTTGATTCAAAAGCTATCGTAAGCGACGTTGACAATGCGGACGGCAGACTTGTCGTAACCGGTCAAGCGGAAGTAAGTTTGATCTATATAAGCGAAGGCGTTGTTTCGACCAAAAACTTTAATATACCTTTTGCGCAGGAACTTGCCGTAAAAGACGAAGATCTTCGCGCTTGTATTTCGGCGAGCGTAAAGGAAAGCAGGCTGGTCATCGAAGGTTCGGAAAACGATAATACTTTTAAGGTAATGGTCACCGTAGCTCTTCAAGGCTTCGTGATGCAGTCTCAATGCGTAAATGCGGTAACCGATCTTTACAGTACTGCAAATATGCTCGATTTGAGCGTAGAGCGCATATGTTTTGACGAACAAAACGGAGTTATGCGTTTTGAAGAGCGCATCAGCGGAAGCGTAGGCGTAGAGAATTCCGACGAGAGCATTAAAAGCATAATGAGTTGTATCGTTACGCAAAACACGCTTTCCAATCTCGTTCCTATGGATGGGGCGTTGCTTGCAGAAGGGGTATTGAATACGTCTGTGATCTATGAGACGGAAGACGGCGCTACAAAGTGTATGCAGGTAGAACTCCCGTATTCTTTGCAGTTTGACGCAGAGAGCGTCAACGCGCATACGATGCTTTGCGGAAGCGCGGTCGCTACGGATTGTTCGTATAAAGTCAAGAGAGACAGAGAAGTGGAAATAACTTCTAATATCGTAATATCCGTATGCGCTATGTCGCGTATTGAAAACACCGTCATCAAGAGCGTGGAAGAGGGCGAGGAGATCAAGACCAACGCCAACGCTATCAGCGTTTATATCCCCGATAGAGGCGAAAGCATTTGGCAAGTCGCAAAGACTCTCGGTATGTCGATCGAGAGCATAAAAGAGCAAAATCCCGATCTTGACGCGCTTATGGCAGGCGACGAGAGAATCGTGATTTATAGAGAGATAGGTTGATTGCAAATATCCTCAAATGTGGGCGGACGGTTTGATATTAGGCAACCGTTCGCCTTGTTTTTTACAAAAAATTTGCAAACCTTTATGATACTTTTACCCTTAACGTATTGATAAGATAATTTTGCTGTGTTAAAATAAAGACGAAGAGGTAGTTATGGATAAATTTATTCAAGGTTGTATGCGTATCAAAGATATGTCTGTCGCGCAGGTGAGAGAGCTTATAGAAAGCAATCTTCAAGCCGGCATAAACGTATTCGATCACGCGGATATATACGGTTCGGGCGAATGTGAAATATTATTCGGCAAAGCATTGAAAGAAGACCCGTCGCTTAGAGATAAGATAGTATTGCAGACCAAATGCGGTATCGTCAAGGATCTTTCCTGTCACAGGTATGACAACTCTACCAACTATATCGTAGACAGCGTACACAAGAGTCTAAACAGATTGAGAGTGGAAAAGATCGACAGACTTCTTATACACCGACCCGACGCGCTAATGAATCCCGACGAAGTAGCAAAAGCGTTTGACCGACTTTACGGCGAGGGCGTCGTTGATAGTTTTGGAGTAAGCAATTTTTCCGGTAGTCAAATAGAACTTTTGTCTTCATCGTTAAGACAAAAGATAGAATATAATCAAATCAGATTGAGTATCGTCCATTGTCCTATGATAGAAAACGGCGTAAATTACAATCGTTACAACGACGGCGGAGTAAACAGAGACGCAGGCACTTTGGAGTATTGCAGACTTAATAAGGTTCAGATACAGTGCTATTCGCCGTTTAAGGGTAGACAAAAATCGTTTATAGGCGATCTTAGATATGCAAAACTCAATAAGCTACTCAAAGAACTCGCATTTAAGTATGAAGTTCAGCCTAACACGATCGCCGCTGCGTGGCTATTGAAACATCCTGCCAATTTCGCTGTGATAAACGGTACTACAAGACCTCAAAGAGTTGAGCAGATCGCCAAAGCAAAAGATATTACGCTTACTCGTAGCGAGTGGTATGAATTATATCTTGCTTGCGGACGTAAATTGCCGTGATGAATATGGAAAAGATAAAGATCAAAGTTTTTGCGAAAATAAATCTTTCGCTCGATATAACGGGAGTAAGATCCGACGGCTATCACGAATTGGATATGCTCAATACTTCCGTGAGTATTTACGATACGATCTCCGCTTGCAAAAGCAAAGCAAGTCGCGTCGTTATGGACGGCGTGGAGGCAGGAGAAAACAATACCGCTGTCAAAGCTCTTAAACTTCTCAAAGAAAATTTCGATATAAATATGGACGTGGAAATCCAAAAGGGGATTCCTTTTTCGGCGGGGCTGGGAGGATCGTCCGCGGACGCTAGCGGAGTTTTTTTCTGCGCGCATAAATTATACGAACTTCCGCTTGAAGATATTATGCGTCTAGCTGTCAAAGTAGGTTGCGACGTTCCGTATATGCTATACGGCGGAGGAGCGAGAGTGCAAGGCGTGGGCGAAATAGTAAAGCCTTGTAAGTTGCCCCAACTTTCGCTCGTCATTTGCCAAAAAGAATACGGCGCATCGACAAAGGAAATATATTCCAAATACGACGAAATAGGCTCGTATCCAAAAGTCGGCGATAAATTCAATGCCCTTGAAAAGGCAGCCGTTGCGCTAAATCCCAATATCAAGATTGCAAAAAAACGTTTGCTCAAATTCACAGACAGAGTATTTATGACCGGCAGCGGAAGCGCGTACGTCGGAGTATTTGACAGCCTTGAAGATGCGCAAAAGTGCGTCGACGAGATAGGCGACGACTTTATATTTAAGAATTTGGCGTTCAGTGTTAAGGGTAATTTACTGTTGTATTGAACGAGTTTGGTCTGTTATTCTACTGACACCGCCAATAGGGCGGTATTTTTTGAGTTATTTCAAACGTGGTGAAAAACCTCAAGCCGTTTTTAATCAGTATAATAATCTTTTACGCATAATAAATCGCTGGCTTCTAATTCTAAAACAGCACAAAGTTTTGCGAATGTATCAAGCGTAGGCAACTTCTCACACTTAACGTAACAAGAAATTTGCTGTTGCCTTACACCAATTTTGCGGGCTAGCTCCGTTTGAGTAAGTTCACATTGCTTTATTGCCTCTGATATGTTAATTCTAATTTGTTCAAGTGTAATCATTTTGTACCTCCATAATTATTTTACACCATTTAGATATAAAATAGTTGACTTACATCTAATAGATGTTATTATTTAATAATGAAAAAAGGATGGTAAAAATGGAAAACAAAACAAAGATCATTAAAATAAAACAATCAATAGGTTGGAATTTAGCATTCTACTTTTTACAATTATTATACGGTTTCCCTGAAATAATGAATGACGAATATTTTTATGAAAGATTTGAAGAATTATTTAAGTATACTTGTGATAAAATATCTACGCCAGACGAGGGGGAAATAACAGATATATACGTTGTTGTTGAACAAAGAGTTGATATAAATTAAAAAATACCGCATTGTTGGCGGTATCCAAGTAATTAAAGTGTTCGGAGAGATGGGAGATTTTAATTTTTTAAATTTCCCGTCTCTTTGAACTAAATATGAAGACGTTTTTTAAGTTCTGAAAAATAACGGTCTTTTGCAAAGAATGATAGCGCAAGCGCGTCAACGAAACCTCTTGCCGCGCATACTATCCAACCCCATTCGCATTTTTTCAACCATATAAACGATATAGCAATACATATCGCGGATAATACGAAGAGTTTCGTCAGGGCGATTTGATAATCGCTTCTTCCGCCTTTGTGAGAGAAAGTGAGGATCTCCAATACGGTTGCCCAAGTCAGTACGACGATAGGCGCGCCAAGCGTGAACGCCCACGGATTTGAAAATTTAGAAGTCCAAATATTGATGTAGAAAAGCAGAGCGATCACAGCGCAAAAGTCCCAAGCTAAATGTTTGCGGGCGTTAAAGCGTTTTATCGTCGATCTGCCTACGGCAAGCCAAACGAGCGCAACGCCGAAAAGCACGTGCAATGACCATGAAATCGTATGGTTTACCGCCAAATTTATCGCCGCTACAAGCGCGATGACGAAAATCGAGATAAACATACTTATCTTGAAAAATAATTGGCGTTTTGTCTTAAAATTTATTTGAGGATATTCGTATTTGGAAAATTCCGTCTTATCGCTTACGAAAGCTCCGCAAAGAGGGCAGTTGCCCAAATTATCGTCTACTTCGACGCCGCATCTGCGACAACGGTTCATAATCTACCTCCTGTTACTGTTGACGCATACGTCAATTCCGTGTTTGCTGAGTACGGCGAAAAAGTCGCGTTCCAAGATAGGATCTTTTGCCGTACGGGAGAACGAAACAACGCTCGTTCCGTTGTACGAAGCGCACGTCATGACGTGGTTCATATACTTTTGCGGTCCTATGACGAATTCGAATCTGTCGATATAGTCGTACAATTCCTCGGGAGTTACTACGTTGCCGATGTTGCTGAACGTACAGGACATCAGATTTTCGCCTACCATATAGAACGACATATTCATAAACAGCGTCTTGATAAATCTGGGCGCAACTCGTATGATAGGATTTTTTTCCAACGAGACGTTGGAGTTGATAAACTTCTGACAGTAATCTGGCGTTATCTTTTCTTTGAGTTGAGCGTCCAACACTTTTACTATCTCTTCAAAAGTCTGCTCAACAGGTTGAATTGTCGTATTGTAATATCCCGCGAAATTTCTCAACGTGACCGATGGGAACATCTTGCGCAGATTGATCGGCACTTGTATTCTTACGGGACGTTTTTTTGATCTCTTTTCATAGAGTTGTCTATTGAGTACGACGTATGCGAGTACCGAAGTCAAATAAGTATTTACCGTGCAACCGAAAGATTTTGCGACTTTGTGAAGTTGTTCAAAGGGCATACTTCCTTGAGTAACGTTCAGTACGCCGCGTTTTTCTCTTTGACATTTTATTTGATACGCCTTTGCTTCCGCTCGCGGTAAAGTACCTTTGCTTTTGTCAATGTATCTTGCAAAAGAGTCTTCGACCTCTTCGGGAGTAGGATCGTCCTCAAAGTGGAGTATATCGCCGTAATCTTTGATGGTTGCGCCGCAAAGTTCGCAATATCTGGTCACAAGCGTTTTTAGGAACGTTATATTTCCCGTGCCGTCGGTAATCGAGTGGAATACTTCCACCGAGATCCTATGCGAGTGATACAATACTCTGAATACGTAACCTCTTCCGCTCAGTCTCATCATCGAACAAGGGCAGTCCTTTTCTTCCTGAATTTTCGGTTTTTCGTTTATATATTGAAAGTAATACCAAAAAAATCCCTTTTTGAGCGTAACTCTAAAAGTGGGGAATCTATCTATAACGTCGTCAAGCGCTTGTTGAAGAATATCGGGTCTCACCTCTTCTTTCAATACGACCGCCATACGGAAAACTGCGTTCCATCTCGAGCTTCTTGCCGCCGGATATATCTTTGCGGCATTGTCAAGTTTGAACCATTCCTTGTCAAACATTGCGTTTTTCATAAAAGTCTCCTAACTATTCCATTATATCGCATATGTGTCCAAATATCAATATAAAAATCAAATTACTTGATAAAAAACGCTTTACAACTTTATCGAAATAAAGTATAATGGCAGTACGAAAAAATTTTTGCTCTTAAAATACGATAGAGCTGCATAAGGAGATAAAAATGAAAAAGAAAATTATCGTAGCGCTTTTGCTATGCGTAATGGTACTCGGCACGGTACTTGCATTTGCAGGTTGCGCGCCAAAGAAACTCGTAGGTTTTGATATCGAACTTGCGGAAATGGTAGCGCAAGAACTCGGCGTAGAGGTCAAATTTCAATTCATTGATTGGGATACGAAAGAGATCGAGTTGAACGGAAAGAATATCGATTTGATTTGGAACGGTTTTACTATCAACGCCGACAGGCAAGAACAGATGCAGATAGGCACGCCTTATATGAATAATAAGCAAGTTGCGGTAATCAGAAAAGCGGATAAAGATAAATATAATTCTTTGGAAAACATTATGAACGCTGCTTTTGTATTTGAAGGTGGAAGTACAGGCGAGACCGCTGCAAAACTCTACGAGTTTAAGAACGCAACGGCAGTAACAGGCGGACAAATCGACGCGATGACGGAAATCAAAGCGGGTACTTCCGATATTGCAATCGTAGATTCGGTTCTTGCAAATTACTATTGTCAAGAAGGTACTTCTTACAGCAATCTTATGATTATTCCTAATCTTGTTCTTTTTGAGGAGAAATACGGTATTGCCGCTCGCAAAGGCGACGTTGGTACTATCGACAAGATCAATACCTCTTTGGCAAAACTTCAAGAAAACGGCGAACTTAAAAAACTTGCCGAAAAGTACGAACTTGCCGGCGAACTTTGCGACGTATCTTACGAAAGCAAGTGGGATAGCTTGAGCGATGAAGAAAAAGCAGGTTGGAACTATATCCAAGAAAAAGGTAATTTTATCGTAGGATATACGCTTTACGCTCCAATAGCGTTTAAGGAATAATTATGAATTTCGGCGAAGTTACAGTAGAATTACTCAACGCGTCAAAATATACGCTAGGTTTATTCTTTTTGACGCTTTTGATCGCCATACCTTTCGGTATGGTGATCTGCGCTTGTTCGATGTCCAAATTCAAACCGCTTAAATACGTTACGGGCGTTTTTGTATGGATAATCAGAGGCACTCCTTTGATGTTGCAGATAATAGTCGTATTTTATGGACCGGGACTTTTGTTTGGTACGCCGATAAAGCAGAGATTTTTGGCGGCGCTCATCGCATTTGCTATAAATTACGCCGTATATTTTTCAGAGATCTATCGCGGCGGAATATTATCTATGCCGTTGGGACAGTACGAAGCGGGCAAAGTGCTCGGTATGAACCGAGCTCAGGTCAATAGGCTCGTCATCTTCCCGCAAGTAACAAAGAAGGTTATGCCTGCAATGAGCAATGAAATCATCACGCTTGTCAAAGACACGTCCCTTGCCAACATCATAGGCATTGCCGAAATAATTACTACGGCAAAAAGCATAGTATCGACTAAGGCAATTTTATGGCCGCTTTTCTATACGGGCGTGTTCTATTTGGTAATGATCGGCGCGCTTACAGTATTTTTTAAGTGGCTTGAAAAGAGTATGAATTATTACAAGGCGTGAGGTGGAGCATGGCATTTTACAGCGTAAAAAACGTTTATAAAAATTTCGGCAGCAACCGAGTGCTTAAAGGTATCGATTTCGAGCTTGAAGAAGGACAGGTACTTGCTATAATAGGCTCATCGGGTAGCGGAAAGACTACGCTTTTGAGGTGTATCAATTTCTTGGAAATTCCCGACAAGGCGGAAATATATCTCAACGATGAAAATATCTTTTCCATAGATAATATTGAAAGCGTTGCGGAGAGGAAAGTCGAGAGCGAAGATACGACGTCGGATATCGCGCCATTGTCGAATTCAGAAGAAAACAGTATTGGTATGGTCGACGTAAAGTCGAAGAAAAAGAAAAGAGAGAAAAAAGAAAAGATCAATACTGTCAAGCTCAGCAAAGAAAAACAAAAGCAGATCGCAGAGCAAAGATTGAAGTTCGGTATGGTCTTTCAGTCTTTTAATTTGTTCCCTCATTTCAACGTGTTCAAAAACGTTACTTTGGCGGCATATCTAAAATGCCAAAAGACGGTAGCCAAAGATTTAATGAAAAAAACTTATGAGGATATAGAAAAACGGGCTAAAGAGATATTGAAAAGAGTCGGTTTGGGGGACAAACTGCGCGCTTATCCTTGCGAACTTTCGGGAGGACAGCAACAGCGCGTGGCAATCGCCAGGGCGTTGATACTTCAGCCTGAAATTCTTTGTTTTGACGAACCTACAAGCGCGCTCGATCCCGAACTTACGAGGGAAGTGCTTAAAGTCATCAAGGACTTGAAAAAAGACGGGCATACGATGATAGTCGTTACTCACGAAATGGAATTTGCAAGGAAAGTAGCCGACAAAGTCATATTTATGGCAAACGGTATAATAGAAGAGCAAGGTTCTCCCGAAGAAGTATTCGGCAATCCTAAGAGCGAAAAGACAAAAGCCTTCTTGCAAGAATCGGAAAAAGTAATTGACGAGGTGTGACCATGAATGCGGAACATAATCATTTACTGATACAACAGCTTATCAAGACGATAGCGAGCATACAAAACGAAGACGATTGTCGCCGTTTTTTCGACGATCTGT
The DNA here is from genome assembly GCA_947174325.1 of uncultured Clostridia bacterium. Taxonomy (GTDB): domain Bacteria; phylum Bacillota; class Clostridia; order Christensenellales; family UBA3700; genus RACS-045. The sequence goes on along the minus strand of CAMWIL010000012.1, from coordinate 17,873 downwards.
GCACTAATAAAGAAATCGAGCAGATGGCTCAAAGATGGCAGGCGGCAAAACTGCTCAATCAAGGTTTGACCTATAATCAGGTCATCGAACAAACGGATATATCGTCGGCGACTCTTTCGAGAGTTTCGCGCGCTTTGCAGTACGGCGAAGGGTACAAGAGAATGTTCAAAGACGAAAACAAATAAGTTTAGCGGATAAAACGACAACTGATTTTGTTAAGTTAATAAGCATTTTCTTGCTAAAACAAAATAAAAAGACGATCCCTCGTAAATCATTGATTACGAGGGATTTTTTTATTATTTAAGATAGATTTTGCGCGCATTCAGTCGCAATATCTAATACGTGTGCATTTTGTTCATAGATCTGCGGTAAATAATCTATTAGTTGAGCGTACGGAATATTTTCGTCGCCTACTTCTATCGTAAGTCCTAACTTTTGGAAAGTCGCGACGTACCAGTCTTTATATCCCCCTGCGCTGTCGAAAGAATCTAGCAGAGGATATCCCGTAGAATCGGAAATTCTTTGCGCGCAAACTTTGCCGTTGTCAACACAGCCGAAACCCTTGTAAATGACGTTGCCTTTGGCGTGGTAACTCAACGTCACCGACGGCTTAACTCTTTCGGTGAGACTTCTCAAAGCCATATTTTCATATTCGGAAAAGGGATATTGTCCTATATAATTAGCGGGCGAGGGATAAGTCACGTTTTGCGCGCCTTCCCCCCAACGGGCGTTGAAATTCACGTTCAGATCTACGGCTCTTGCGTTGGCTTTCCACAGAGAAAAATCCGCGCTTCCGCCGTTGACGTTAAGCAAGAAATCTTTTAGGCTCTGTTCAGGAATTGAGCTAAGTCCCTGTTGTACGAGAAGTACGCCGTCGATATTTACCATAGGCACGCACCACACGCCGTGATCTCCCGCGTAGTTTTTCATCATCTTGATGACTAGAGGGGTTGTCACCCATTCTCTTGCGTGGATCGACGCGTGCAACAACGTTTGTCCTCCCGTTTTAGATCCTTTGAAGATGCAAGGGATAGGTCTTCCCAAAAGAGTATATCCTATATCAAAAATTTCCGCGCCTTGCGATTGCAGAATATCCAAGTCAGTTTGAAGTTCGTTTAATCCGTACATATTTCAAGATATTCGTAAAAAATATAAATTGTTACAGCCAAATCGAGGCTCAATGCAATATCTTTGTTGGCAAATTGCTTGCGATATGTTAAAATATATCTATGGAAGAAGCAGAGAAAAACAAGTTTATGCGGATTGCTTTGAAAGAAGCCGAAAAAGCCGTAGCAGAAGACGAAGTGCCTGTCGGAGCGGTGATAGTCAAAGACGGCAAAGTTATAGCAAAGGCGTATAATCGCAAGGAAAAGAAGAATTGTAGCAATTATCACGCGGAGATCGTCGCTATAGAAAAAGCGTGTAAAAAAATAGGCGATTGGCGACTCAACGAGTGCGATATTTTCGTCACGTTGGAGCCTTGCGCTATGTGCGCCGGCGCGCTGATAAACGCCAGGATAGGCAATATTTATTTCGGCGCGTACGACCAAAAAGCAGGGTGCTGTTCTACACTGTACAATCTTCCTTTGGATCAGCGGTTCAATCACAGACCTTCGATAGTTGAGGGCGGAGTGTTGAAAGAGCAATGCGCGCAAATATTAAGCGATTATTTCAAGACAAAAAGGGAACAAAAGAAAAATAATATCCAAAATCGTTGACAAGGCGTGGAAAAAATTGTTTAATTATAGAACACGCTTTTGGCGCGTACGCGAAATATATAAAAAATACTTGAAATCACGAGGTCAAAAATGCTTATAGTCGGGTTGGGAAATCCCGGAAAAAAATACGAAGATACGATTCACAATATGGGATTTATGGCAGTGGACAAACTGCTTGAAAAGATAGGCGCAAGTCTTGACAAAAAGGGTTGCGACGCTATTTATTGCGCGCAGTATATCGGCGGTCAAAAACATATTATTGCAAAGCCTCAGACTTATATGAACCTTTCGGGAGTAAGCGTAAAACAACTGGCAAATTCCAACAAGATCGATTTTTCGCAGACGTTGATAATTTATGACGACATTGACTTGCCTCTTGGCAACGTCAGGGTGCGAAAAGAAGGATCGGGCGGCAGTCACAACGGTATGAAAAACATAGTCGCAGAGTGTTCGTCAAGCGCGATAGCCAGAGTGCGCATAGGCGTAGGCGACGAGAGGGGAAACCGAGATCTCAAAGATTACGTCTTGTCGAAAGTGGGCAAGGAAAAACACGCGGTATTGGACAAAGTTTTTGATAAAGTTGCGGACGGGATATGGCAGTATATGATTGACGGAGATATCAACGCGCTTATGAGAAAACTCAACGGGAAATTGGCATAAATCATTTTTATACCGATCTTAAATAGTCGACTGATTAGAAAATATAAATATTTGATTTTATAGAGTTGCGGTAAATAATTACCGTATAAAAAATAGAAACTATGAACGTAAAGGAGTTGTTACAACTCAATAATTTGGGAGGAGAATTTGCCAACTTGTACAGGGCGGTACAAGAGGGACGCGATTGCGCGGTCTTTTCCGTGGGCGAAGGAGAAAAGATACATATCGCTTCGCACCTTGACAAGTTTACGCTTTTCGTCGCCAAAGATTCGTTCAGAGCTAATTCTTTATTCAACAGATTAAAAGATTTTTACGGCGATAAAGTAGGCTTTTTGCCTGCCAACGAAGAATTATTGCTTCACCGCAAAACTTATCATAGGAGTATGCTTGCGCAGAGGATCGATACGCTATACGAGTTGGCGCAAGGCAAACTTAGATGTTTGGTCGTTTCTCCGCAGACGCTCACGCAATTTCTTCCGCGCAGAGAATCGTTGAGCGAGAGCGTCGTCAATATCAAAAAAGACGATACTTTGGATATGTATTCGCTTATCGACAGACTTGCGAATATGGGATACGTCCGCGAGGACGCGGTCGAAGAAAAAAATACGTTTTCCGTTGCGGGCGATATTATCAGTATTTTTCCGCCGCAGTTGGATATGCCTTTGCGAATATCTTTCTTTGACGATACTGTCGAATCAATAAAAGAATTCAGCCCCGATACTCTTATGACCGTGCGCGAGGTCGAAAGCGCGCAGATAATGCCTGACAACGATCTTTTGTTTTCTCAAAAGTTGATTGAAGCGGGGTTGGACAGAGCGAAAAGAGTAATCGACAGGTTGCCGAGCGATATTGCTCAAGTCTGCGAAACAACCTATTCGTCGCTAGCTATCTCGTCAGTCTGCTCTCAGCAGATGCAGTGGCTTATACCTTTCGTAAGAGAGAGTATGTATACGGTGTTTGACTATTTGGACGAAGACTCTATAGTCGTATTTGACGAGCCGTCTTCTATAGCCGAACAAATGGATCTGTATATAAAGGAACATATAGGAAGAGTAAAGCAACTTTCCGAATCGGGAGAAGTGTTGAAAGAACATATCAGGTCTTTGCTTTCTCGCGACGAAGTTTTATCAAGACTCGATAAGTTGCAAAAACTCGGATTGAGTTATTTGACTTCAAGTAATCCGATATTTTCGCCCAAGGAAATTTTCAATATAAACTGCGTTGCGTTGAGCAATTATACTATTCATTACGACGCGCTCATCAACGACTTAAAAGCGTTTGACAAATCTGGATATACGACTTTGATCTGTATGGGCGACGAGCAGTCGGGAAGAAGTCTTAGAGATAATTTGATAAGCGAGGAAGTCGGTTGTTCTTACGTCGAAGACGTTGAAGACAGGCGCGCGGGAATTTTCATTGTTCCCATTGAGATATCCAAAGGTTTCGCGTATCCCAAAGCAAAGATCGCAGTACTCGGAAGAGAGGACGTGACGAGGACGAGGAAGAGCGTCGAAAGCAAAAAGACAAGAGTATTCACAATGCCCAAAGTCGGCGATTACGTCGTTCACGAAGTACACGGAATAGGAAAATGTCTGGGCACTAAGTATATTGAAATGGGCAATATAAACGCGGAATACGTCGTTGTCGAGTATAAAAATGCCGAACTGCTTTACGTTCCTACCGACAAACTTGACAGATTAAGCAGATACAACGGAAGCGACAGAGAACCGAGACTATCGGCTATAGGCGGAAAGGAATTTGACAAAGTAAAGCAAAGCGTTAAGGCCTCGATAAAAGCGATGGCGGTCGATCTGCTTGAATTATATTCCCAACGCCAAAGCAAACAAGGCTACAAATATTCCGAAGACGACTATCTTCAACAAGAATTCGAGGACGCGTTCCCATACGTACCTACGGAAGATCAGGTCACGGCGGTTGCGGACATTAAATCGGATATGCAAAGAGGTATGATCATGGACAGACTTCTTTGCGGAGACGTAGGTTACGGAAAGACAGAAGTCGCATTGAGAGCGATATTCAAGACGATATGCCACAATAAGCAAGCGGTAATTCTTTGCCCGACAACGATATTGGCAAGGCAGCATTACAACACGGCGAAAGAAAGGTTTAAGGATTTCGGCATAGAAGTGGAATTGATAAGCAGATTGCAAAGCCAGAAGCAGATCGACGAGTCGATACGCAGACTTGCGACTGGCACGTCTATGTTTGCGGTCGGTACGCATAGATTGTTGTCTTCCGACGTCCAGTTCCACGATCTCGGACTTATAGTGCTTGACGAAGAACAGCGCTTTGGGGTAGAACATAAGGAAAAACTTAAAGTCATCAAGAAAAACGTCAACGTCTTGACTATGTCGGCTACGCCTATACCAAGAACGCTTAATATGGCTATGACGGGCATAAGAGATATCAGCGTTTTGGAAACTCCGCCAAGCAACAGACTTCCCGTGCAGACTTACGTTTGCGAATTAAGCGACGGTCTTATAGTCGACGCGCTCACGCGCGAATTGGCGAGAAACGGTCAAGTATATATCTTATACAACAGAGTCAACGGCATAGAGCATTTTGCGCAAAGGATAAAAGAACTCGTTCCGCACGCTAGGGTCGACTATGCTCACGGAAGAATGAGCGCGGAAGTTTTGGAGGATAAGATAGGCAGATTCTATGACAAAGAATACGACGTTTTGGTGAGCACGACGATCATAGAAAACGGCATAGATATTCCCGACGCAAACACGCTCATCATATGCGAAGCCAACAGACTTGGACTTTCGCAAATGTACCAGTTGAGAGGTAGAGTGGGAAGAAGTAATAGGATCGCCTATACCTATTTTACCGTCAATCCCGATTGCGTGCTGACAAGCGACGCAAGCAAACGTCTCGCCGCGATCTTGGATTATACGGAACTTGGTAGCGGATTTAAGATAGCTATGCGAGATCTCGAAATAAGAGGCGCGGGAAATATTCTCGGCAAGGAACAGCACGGACATATAGAAAAAGTCGGTTACGATATGTATTGCAAACTTCTCAAAGAGACGGTTGACGAACTCCAAGGCATATCCGAAAAGCAGGCGGGCGAGGTCAAACTCGTTCTCAACTTCGGCGCGTATATCGACAAGAAATATATACCTGACGAAGATATGCGTATGCGACTTTACAGGAGCGCGCTCGATCTCGATTCGCAAGAGGGATTGGACAGGCTTATCCGCAGCGTAGAAGAAGCGTACGGAAAAATGCCTAACGAAACGCAAAATCTTTTTGAGATGGGTTTGATACGCAACTTGGCAAGCAAGATAGGCGTCAAACAAATTGACATAAATCCTAAAATGACCTATTTGACGTTTGCCGACGGCGATTGTTTTAAGAACAAATCGGTAATGAATGCGGTAGGCGAGGCGGGCGACGAGGTAAATCTCACTTATGAAGATCAGCCCAAACTTCATTTCGCCTGCAAATTCCGTCCGTTGAGAGAAAAATTGACGGCAGTCAAGGGCTTTTTGCTCAAATGCGAAAAAACTTTTGGCTAAAAGTGTTTACAAGCCAACTTTGTTTGTGTATAATAGATTATGCATAGTATTATTTTATTATAATTATATATTGTACTTTTAAGGAGTAGTATATGAAAAAGAAAGTTATTGCATTCGTATTGTTAGTGGCGTTGCTCTCGGCAGTGTTGACGGGATGTTCGCTTTTCGGTACGAATACTGACAGAGATTATCATCAGGTGCTTGCTACGGTAAGTTACGATACGGGCAACGGTGTTATTTCCAACGTTATCTATAAGGGAGAAGTGGTGAGTTACGTCAATAGATACGGCGCGACTTATATGAGCCAACTCGGTTGGTCGGCGGAGCAGATCGTCGAATATTTTTACAACACTCTTACAAGACAGAAACTGTTGGTGCTTTACGCTCAAGACTATTTGTATAAAAACAAACTTGTAGCGTCGGATTTCAATACCAGATTCCCATCTCTCAACGATTGGAACGCGTACAAGTCGGACAATCAGGTGGACGCGTACAGAGCGTTTATGACTGCCGATGAATTCAGATATTGCGTGGAGCAGACAAACGAACAGTTTGACGACGCTTGGCAAGACTATATCGAAGAAGAAAAGAAAAACAACGACAAAAACAGCGGCGCAAGCGACGAGGATACGGACGACGATGACGACGACGATACCGAATATCTTGCGGCTCGTTCCAAAATAAGCGCGTCGGAAAGCGAAGAAGACAGCGAATACGAAGAGAATACTTCTATCAAAACAGACGCCGACATAATCAAATATTTTGCAGACAAATACGAGATCGAGATCGATCCGTCCAGTATATCCAACGTATATTTCTTCAATTACGTAAATGCGGTAATTAGAAAGGACGTTGCGGACAAGACCGCTTACGATATTAAGAGAACTGCGCTTAAATCAGTAAAAGACAACAGTCTTGGAGATATTTTGGACTACGATTATTTCTTGCTTCAACAGATGCACAACTTTATCGTACAAAAATATACTGACAACGTCGGCGAAACGAGCGAAGTTGTGGATAATATCAACTCCAACGTTACGGTAAGATATAATAAGCAAGTGGAAAGCGATCTTAAAGCTTACGTTAAGAACGACGCATATTCCACAGCGGTAGGCGGAACGACGTTCGCTTTCGCAGGACCGAGCAAGACGGATATACAGGTAAAGAGCATTTTGCTTTCTTTCACAGACAGTCAAAAGGCGGCGATAACCAACTTGACAAGCCTTTATCCCAACAATGATGAATTGGTGAAGTCGTTTAGAGCTGCGATCGCTATGGGAGTAACCGCTAGCGACGCCGATAGGGAAATGCTTGAACTCTATACCAAGTTGGGTATAAACGTAAACGTATCCAATCCCGACTACGACGCTGACGAGGACGAGCTCAAAGACGCTTATACCGACGCTACTATCGAGGATAAGGAAGACGCTTACGCTCATTCCGCAGTAAGTTATCTCACAGTGCTTTACGCAATGGCTGAAGATATACAGGCGAAAGTAGACAGGGCTATGGAAGCGGCTAAGGAAATGTCCGATCGCGATCAGTATCTTGTAAAAGAATACGCTTCGCAACAGGCTTTCAACGATTGGATAAACCTTGTAAACGATGACGGCGGTATGTTTACCAACGATTATTACGGTGTAACGCCGGAAGGTCAAGCGACTAGCTACGTTGAAGAATACACCGTTTTGGCAAGAGCTTTGACAAGCGCAGGCGTAGGCGCAATGGCTATCGAAAAATACAACGAAGACAGCGAGCAGTCCAACGGCAACGTAGAATACGACGGCGATACCGCAGTGCTTAAAGCGGCAAACGGCGCGTACACGCTCTATAAGAAGAACGCTACTTCTTCGGTAGGCGAAGACGAGGACGAGCTTACTGCCGATATCTATACGATGGTCACGGCAAACGGCGCGGAAATATCCTTCATAATCAATGAATTCGGTATTCATATCGTTATGGTTTCCTCTCTTCCTATGGATGAGAATAAGGGCGAGATAACCGAGCAAGTCGTAAAAGACGAAGAAGACGGAAAAGAAGTAGACAAGACTATGTATATCAAAGGTCTTAACTACGTTTACAGCTATACGGTAGAAATCAAGTATGCGACCGACGAAGACGGCAACGAAGATAAGACGAAGATCGAATCTATCGAAGTTGAGGTTACCACTATCGAAAAGAATTATAAAGATATGATCAAGGACGAACTCAGTCTTGACGTAACGTCTTTGCAGCAGTCCAATTTGTTTGCCGACGAAGATTTCGCAGAGAAATCCGAGAAAGTATTCAAACAGATAATGAATAGTATTCAATAAAAAATATTGAGATAAAGAAAGGCAGGCGTAAGGCTTGCCTTTTTTTGTTGGTCTTAGATATAAAATTGATAAGCGTATGCGTTAAATCTCTTGCCTAAATATTTTATATATAATATAATAATATCAATAAAATATGCGTTTGAAAAAAGCGCAAATGAGGGGGAGTATAACAATTTTGTTGCAAGCGGATAAGTAAGTCGGCTACGTATCCGAATGTATACAAGAATCTTTAATTTAATAGACGTAGGTTGCGCGGCGAAAGTATGCGCATTAAACGGGGAATCCGGTGAGAGTCCGGAGCTGTACCGCAACGGTAAGCGAGTAAAATCGACAAGTCCGAATGCCAGACCTATGTGAATTAAAGTCGTTTGGTTCGAGTTAAACTAAACGTGCGAGGGACACGTTTGCTATTGACGTGTCTCAATTTTTTAGATTAAAGGAGAAACTAATGAAAAGGAAAGCATTGAGCGTCATATTGACGCTACTCATTGTCGTAGTAACTGTAATGGGTATGGCAGGTTGTAAAGATCCTGCTCCACAAACAGAATACTGCGTCGTCACTGTTATTGACTGTGGTATCGAAACTTCGCTTACGGTAGAGAAAGGCGCTACGGTCACTTTGGAAGATAAGCAAAGAAACGGTTATGAATTTCTAGGTTATTACAAGGAAAACGAAAAAGTCGACAGTTCGTTTACAGTAACGGAAGACGTTACTCTCGTGACGCGTTATCAGTACGGAGATCTTGCCGAAAATCTAGTAAATGCGCTTAGAACGTATTTGAATTCGCAGACGTTTGAAAATACGGTGGCGAGCGCGCGAACCGCGGCGGCATGGTTGCCGTTGAGCTATTTGAGATACGTAGAAGGAGATTTCTATACCAATACCAACGCAGTCACGTTTAAGAAATATATCAATATGATAAACGAGCTAGTAGTCGACGGCGAGATCAAGGACGTAAAATGGCCCGATTCCGAAGCGTGTCAGCAAGGTTGGTACGGCATCACCGATTATCTGTACACCTATTCGATAGCAATAAACGCTTATAAGGAATATTTGAATGGCAAGGGATTGACCGACAATTCAGCCGACGTGTATTTGGAAGCTATTAAAAAATACTTAGAAAAAGTAGATACTTGGCTTGGAAACAGCAACGTGGTTTACGATATTCTCGGCGATCAAGTTACGCAGAGCAATCTTTATTATGAAGGTTACAACAAATGGAATAGGTTTAATTACAGTTCGTATTTCAATTCCACTAAAGGTCAATATGCAATGGGTCAGGAAAGGACTCGCAGACTTTTGGAATGCGTAGCGCAGGCAACCGGTACTGACGAGGGACACGAAGAGTTTTTGAGCGAATATGCGAAATTGGAAGAAATGCATTTGGCTATTCAAGCGGAGACCGCTCGTATCAAGCCCGAAGTTGACAGACTTACGGCAAGATACAACGAACTCACGACTCAATACAACGAATTAAGCAAACAGATAAGAGAGATGGAGGACGGAGACGAAAAGAACCAACTTATCGAACAGCGCGCCGCCGTCAGCCAAGAAAGAAGCTCGGTAATCAGTGAGAGAACTTCGGTTCAAGCGACGAAAACTCAAATGGAAAACGATTTTAGCAATTACGGTATGAAAGCGAATTTTATGGCTAAGTTCAAAGGCTTTATGCCTGTCACGCAGGTTGCTTTCGGAATGTCCGCTACGGCTTATATCGCTATTGTCAAAGCCAACTTATCTCTTGACGCAAATACGCCTTATACCGACAACGTTTTTATTTCAAGATACGAAAAGGACGATGACGGCAACTTTGTCAAAGAGGGCGGCACGCCAAACTGGGTAGGCCCGACTGGCGCTCCCGTAGCTGCGTCGCTGTATAGAGACAGAGAAGAATACGACGTGAATTTTGAAAAGTGCAAACAAGGATATTTCCCGTTTTCCGACGGTTGGAGTCAGCCGTTGGATGAGATGGTGAATCTTGACCGTCTGGGTAAATATTACAATCATACGTTGGAGACCAACGCAAGCGTAGTTCCGCAATGGGGATTGCTCACCGGATATATGCACGGCATAGATATGGAAAACTACGAAGTTGCAGAGCCTGTCGAAGGCGAGCCGACAGTTTACAACGTTATATCGCTGTGGAGAGATAATTTAAATGTTGATGACGACGGAAATTACGTAATAAAAGGCAACTTAGATATGGCAGTAGCTATCGCTTATCTTGCGTATATAAACGGCATCGACGCGCCTTCTCCGTTAGGGGCTTTCGATTCGGCGGATAAAGTGATTTCTATCCTGTAAGGAGTGATTATGAAACGTGTAAGAATTGCGGTCGTAGCGATCGCTGTCATAGTTTTGACGTTTGTTTTGTCAGGCTGTATAGGCGGAGATAAGACGGCGCAAGACCCTCAGGAACACGAAGGTTGTTACTTTACTCTCGAATTACGAGAACCAGGCTTGGACAATGAGAGAGAAGATTGGGACGCATATCCCCACTCGACTTTGGACGGTGCGATAATAATGTCATGGGAAATTCCTATGTACGGCAACACGGTATACGAAAGCGTGGTAAAATTCTTTGAAGATCGCGCCGATAGCGTGACGTTTAGAAAGACGCAACACAAGTTCCAAATGTTCCACGAATATATCAACGAAGACGGCGACGTTTGGAATTTAGAGACCGTTTACGTCGCCGCAGACGGCGAATACGCAATGACCGCCAACTATCAAGAGATCTTGGGCGACGACGGTATTGCGGGAACGGACGACGACTTAAAAGTACTTACGCTAGTCTACAAAGGCTGGTTGTATTAAGGAGGCATTTATGCAAAACTATTTATCAGTAGACAAGGCTCAACGCCTTGCAAAAACCAAAGGCTTGAAAGGCTGGGTAGCCGCATTTGCGTTATTGGCGCTTATGTGCGTAGATCAATTCGTGTTGGACATTCCGTTCGCCAACGTAGTATTTCCTATTTTGATAATCTGCGCGGCGTCTATGAGCGCGGCAAAGAATATGGTAGTGATTGCCCTCTATTCTGTGATATTCGAATTGAGCTGTATTGCGTGGATGCCTTCGGAATTAGTCAGAGTAAAGTGGTGGCTTTTGGAAGTGTGGATAGGCTACATGATGCCGTTCGCAGTATATAAGGTTTTCAACTTCAAACACAAGAATAAGAGCGTTTTGTCGTATTCGGCAATGGCGGCGTTCTCCGAATTGCTTTATTTCTGGGTATCGGTTATCGCTACCGTCTTGCTTTGGAAAGTCGATCCTGCGACGTACGTTTTGAGCGATCTGCCTTATCAAGCGCTAGGTTGCTTGGCAACTTTTGCGTGCGCGTTGCCCGTATCTGCAATTTATAAGTGGACGACGGGAGAACTCAACGTATTGCAAGGGTTGAGAGCAAGAGTGTTCGGCGCTTCTTCGCAAGACGTAGAAAGAGCGCAAGAAAGCGTTTAAGAACGTTAATTTCAATCGGCAACTTAGCCGACAGGGTATCGATTTGTATTGACGTTTAGGGCGACGGCTTTGCCGTCGTCCTTTTATCATTTTCAAAGTTATTGCAATTCGTATCATATAAGTGCTATAATATTTGCGTGATAAAAGCCGTATAATATCAGGAAAGAAGATAATAAATTTGACAGAATTCCCATTTGCGAGGTCGATATGGATTGCACAGAAACAACAAAGAAAGAAAACTTGATATATAAAGGCAGGATATTGAGCCTTTACAACGACGAGGTCACGCTTGCCGACGGTAGCGAGAGTATGAGAGAATACGTACATCATACCGGTGGTAGCAGTGTGCTTGCGATAGATAAAGACGGGTATATCTATCTTGTCGAGCAGTTTAGGTATCCGTATCGCGAAATGATATTGGAAATACCTGCGGGCAAAGTAGATAAAGGCGAAAGCGCGTATGATTGCGCCGTTAGGGAATTAAAAGAGGAAGTTGGTTTAAATGCCAACGCGCTTGTTGATTTAGGCGTGTTATATCCGACGCCCGCGTATACCGACGAGCCTTTGCATATTTTCCTTGCGACAGATTTTGAAGTAGGAGAAAACAAGCTTGACGAGCACGAACTTCTCAACGTCAAAAAAATAAAATTTACCGACGCTCTTCAAATGGTCGAGCGCAACGAAATAAGGGATGCAAAGACAGTGACAGCTATTTTGCGATATGCCGTAACTAAAATTAAATCATAAAAAGGAGTTATTATGTCGAAATTTCCCGAAAATTCAGAAATGAGGATGTCAAAAGAATTTAGCGAACGTATTAAAGAGTTGATAGAAGATAACGAATGTGAATCAAACACAGATTTTGCCAAATTAGTTGGCGTTAGTTTTCCCGTGATAATTAAAGCTGCGAATTACGGTATATTTCCTACAACTAAAACTCTAATTAAGATTGCGGATAAACTTGACATATCATTATCATACTTATTGGGTATGACCGATGTAAATGATTATATAGGTTCAAACAAGCCGTCTGATTTTTATACGCGAATTCAAGAGTTGGCGGCGGAAAAGAAGCAAACGATTGGAGGAGTTGCGTCAAAGATGACATTTTCGCGAACATATTTCTATGTTTGGAAAAAGAAAAATACTTTACCATTGCTAGACTATGCAATGGAAATAGCAAATTATTTCGGCGTATCGCTTGATTATCTATTCGGTCGTAGCGATTATAGGAAATAATTGATTTTAAGGAAAACAACAGAAGAATAAGTTAAGATAAAGAAAAGGGCAGTATACGATCTACTGTCCTTTTTTGGTACGGTTGAGCTTTCTCCGCTATGGTCGAGTAGACAAATCAAAATTAATTTTGTTTATGCTCGACGTTATGGATTGAAGATAAGCGCAAACGAGCGATTATTAGCGCATTACTTTTCTTATCAATTTTTGATAAGACTCTTTGAATGGCTGATAGCGCATCGGCAAATCGATTGCCGTGCTTTTATTTAATATGCTCTTATAGTGCGTAAACGTATCAAAGCCCGCTTTTCCGTGATAAGCGCCGATACCGCTGTCCTTAAAACCGCCGAAAGGCAGATCCGATGACGCGATATGAATTACTACGTCGTTTATACAGCCGCCGCCAAAGCTGAGTTGGGCGGTAAATTTCTTTATCCGTTGTTTATCATTTGAGAAGATATACAACGCAAGCGGAGTGGGATTGTTTGAGACGTAAGAGATTATTTCTTCCTCTTTTTCATACGTCATTATCGGCAAGATCGGTCCGAAGATTTCTTCTTGCATTACTGCGTCGTCACTAGTCACGTTATCCATTACGGTAGGCTCGATTTTGAGTCGTTCGGCGTCATAGTTTCCGCCGTGAACAACCTTTTTCGCATCCAACAGTCCCACAAGACGGGCAAAATGCTTTTGATTTATTACCTTACCGTAATTTTGATTTTCAAGTGGTTTTGTAGAAAATTGTTTATCGATTTGGTTCTTGATTTCGGTTACCAAGCTCTCGCGTACAGACTTATGGCAGAGAATATAATCGGGAGCGACGCAAGTCTGTCCGTGATTGAGGTATTTTCCCCATACGATACGTCTTGCGGCAAGCGAGATATTTGCCGTTTCGTCGACTATACACGGCGATTTGCCGCCAAGTTCAAGCGATACGGGGGTAAGGTGTTTCGCCGCGCTTTCGTATACGATTTGCCCTACGCGTTTGCTTCCCGTAAAGAATATATAATCGAATTTTTGATCCAGCAATTCCGTTATCACCGCCGAGTGACCGCAAATTACGTCTACGTAACCGCGCTCAAATACGCTTTCAAGCACCTTTATTATCGCCTTATTGACGTTGGGCGAATATGCGCTGAGTTTGAGAATAACGGTATTTCCTGCGGCTATCGCTTCAATAAGCGGGTTGATAGAGAGCAGGAAAGGATAATTCCACGGATTCATTATCAACACAACGCCGTAGGGGCAGGGTATGCGATAACTTTTTGAAGGGAATTGCGAAATCGGAGTTTTTACGCTTATCGGTTTGGCATATTTTTTTAAATGTTTTATCAAATGCGAAAGCTCGGTCAATACAAGTCCCGTTTCACACATATAGCTTTCATATTCCGATTTTCCGAGGTCAAGTTTCAATCCCTCGTGCAACTCGCTTAAATTATTTATAATTGCGCTGTAAAGCGATTTTAAGTGTTTTAGCCTGAATTTTACGTCCAGAGTTTTATTGCTTTTAAAAAAGTCGTTTTGACTTTCCATTATCTTCGATATTTCACTCATTTAATTCACCTGTCATTTTATTTTCATTTACTATATCTATCTTAGAATTGTTTACGATAGGATACAGTCGTTGAATGCGAAGCTATCTAAAATTATGTTTATCGCCGATATCAAATAGTTGTTTGACAAAAATAATTATATATATTTTTATATTTTGGGTCAAGCGCAAAAGTGGGAAATAGGGGGAGTAATACCAAATGGTTTTGAGAAATGCCGTAATTTTGCTGAAAAACGCGCTTAAGTTTGTTAAAAAACAAACATTGAACAAAAAATAAAAGGCTTTCGAAGTTTATCCGAAAGCCTTTGTATTATCGCATCAACGATTACTTTTTCTTATTTTTGTTTACGAAAACGTTGTTTTCAGCAGTTTCTGCCTTAACGGGATTGACGCCCTGCCATTTTTCGATAAGGTTGCCGTTCTCGTCAAATCTGTGAGGATAACAAGCCTTAGCGGTCATACGGATACCGTCTTCGATAGTGCCGCCGCCGTTGTAGCCGAGTTCGTCATAATGCAAGTATTCTTGAACTTTCTCAACGTCATCTTCGTAGTAGAGATCTTTGGACTGAATGTCTTGCATCAAGTAGTTGTAGTTGAGGCCGCTTTCTTGGTGGTTCTTCTTCAAGTTCTTAACAACAGTCATCTTTACGCCGAGAGCCGCAATTCCTGCGCCTACGCCGAAATATCTCTTCTTGCAACCGATAGTCTCCATAATGAGGTTGATCATATCCTTAAACTTCCAGTCTTTGTTACCGATAGGAAGTTTGTCGCCGTGCTGACCATAGTATGCAGATGCGACAACTGCTTCCGCGATACCTTCAACGTGGATCATGTTTGTACCGCCCTTAGGGAAGAAGATAGCCGGCATTCCTGCAAATCTGTCCAAGAAAACTTCTTTCCAAAGCGGAGTACGTCCGGGCATGCTGCCAAAGATGTACGGCAATTCGAGAACGACAACGTCCATACCGCCGTTTTCAAGTCCGCCGCCGACCTTAATAAGAGCTTCCGATTGCTCGACTCTTACTCTGATATACGGATGTCTTTCCGCAAGATGACTTTCCGGCCATCTTCTGTCAAAGTAAGCGAAGTAGGAGTTGAGAAGAATAGCCTTCTTTACGCCGGCTTCTTTAGCTGCTTCGAATACGGGGATAACTTTGTCCACAAGATAGGTGTGGAAGAAGTCATAACCTGTTACGTCTTTCGGAGTGTGCATTCTGTCGTCAGGACCTACTGCGTATACGAGAGTGTCATATCCGTCGAACATCTTTACGAGTTCTTCCTTCGTAACGGTAGGGGAATCGTCGCCGGGTCTGAGATTGAAGAGTCTGCCGTAGTTTACGTCGATTTCCTTCGGCCACCAATCTGCAGAAAGAGTAAGTTCTCCTTGCAGAGCCAAAACGCCTACCTTAGCGCCTTGTCTGATAAATTCTTTTGCAGAGTAGTATCCGAGAAAACCCGTACCGCCGCAAATGAATACGTTTTTGAATTCATGCTTTTGTTGGGATGCGCCCTGTTGATATCTTTCCATTTATATACCTCTATTAAAAATATTTTCGATTATTTTTTCTTTTTAGCCAATTCTTTCTCTTTCTCGATTATGTCCATATAACAATCGGCAGGGAAGAAGTTGTTTTCTTCTTTGTCGTGAGAATCGTACCATACCTGAGCAAAGAAAGGAATATGCTTGGACAACTCGTCGAAATTCCAAGGCGCAGGAGTACAGCATTCAGGACACCAGTGACCTGCTTTGATGATCGTAAACGGAGAAGACTCGAATTCGTGACCGTTGTGGCATTGCCATTTGATCTTCTTGTAAAGGTTGCCCTTTTCCATGGATTCGCTTAATACTTTTCCGCCTCTGAATTCAGCTGCTTGTTGCATATCTTCAATATCAAGTTCCTCAGTCGGCTTGCTTTCGTCATAACCGTGGCTAAGCAAATACTTCTTAGCGTTCTTGATATCTCTTCTTTCTTGATAATCTACGAGATTGCCGTTTTCGTCTTTGATTTGGTTCTTGCAGAAGAGCGGGAATTTCTTCCAATCAGTACCGATTTCTTCAAATCTCTCTCTAGAACCGTAGAATGCTTTAATACGTCCGTCTATTCCGTGTTTGTACCAGAACATAGGCGAGTTGGAATTGTTGAAAAGTTTTTGAATGGTTACTTTGCTTAGGAAGCTCTTCGGCAAGATAGCGCCGAATTTGAAGTACCAGTTGAGTTTAGCCATATTCTTCCAGAAAGATTCCCAAGTCTCCGTGCGGAAGTGGAGATAATCCTCAAGTACGTCGGAATCATAGTACCAGAAGCAGTGGAAGTTTCTTTCAGCAGCCCAGTTGGGTTTAAAGAACTGTTCGGGTCTAGCTCCCATAAGAGCAAAACCTGCGTCCATAGTCTCGTATCCGGTAACGCGGCAAGTTTCGCCGTTTCCGATATTATAAATATTCTGCCAGAACTCTGCGGGGAGAGAACCGTCCAAGTCATATTCTACCAAGTGTTGCAAAGCAAGACCGCTGTCTCTTGCGGTAGCCCACTCGATAGGTACGTTCCAACACGTATGGAACATAAGACCGTCGCTCATATTGTTTTTGAAAAGGTTGTCGTGCAATACGCCCGATTGTCTCAAAACTACCCAGTTGGGGAGTTCGGCTTCGAGCAAATATCTTTCAGCTCTAAGTTTGGTGATAGCGTAGAAGTCGTATACGCTCGGAACAAGTGGATCGCCTACGCGTCCCCATGGATGCTTCCAGTTACGGTTGCCGTATTCGGCTACTGTGCCAACGTGCACGTATTTGATCTCGTTTGCTCTTGGGCTTTCCTTGATAGCGTCAACAAGATTTTTTGCGCCGTAGTAGTTGGTTCTTTCAGCTCCTTGCGGATTGTGGTCGGAGATAGGCGGAATTACGGCAGCGCAGTGCAATACATAATCGCTCTTTGCAATTACCTTATCGCAGTCGTCTCTGTTGGAGATGTCGCCGAAGACGATTTCCAACTTGCCGCCAGTTTTGATCTTAGCGTACTTTTTCAAAAGCGCTTCTCTCAATTTTTCATTAGATCTCTTTTTTCTCAAAAGAATCAAACAATTAAATTTACCGGTACCCATTACGCAAGACAAAACTTGGCTACCCATCGAGCCGGAAGCGCCTGTAATGAGGACAGTTTTCTTATCAGACATTTCAAAATCCTCCAAAATCATTATAGTGATTTGTACACTATTACAAGTATAGCATAGAGTTTTCGGGTTTGTAAATACTTTTTTTGCTTTTTATATAAAATAATAAATAATATCAAATTATTAGTATTTTCGATATTTCAAAGCCCGCTTTTTGCTTACTCGTTTTGATTTTTTGTCCCCGATTTTGTATTGAATTTAATTAGATCATATAAGCC
>CAMWIL010000011.1 GCA_947174325.1 uncultured Clostridia bacterium | reverse complement strand
GCGGAGCATAGTATAGGGCTCAGCATCAATACAAAACTCAAGTATATAGGTATATGCTCCTTCTTTTTCCCACATGTCGGAAAATTTGGCATCGGCTCCAAGCGTATGGAAAATACTCCTTAACAAACTAGATTTTCCTACAAAATTACCTTCACGTTTTATGCGGTCAGATGTTACGACATTAATTCCTTTCTCGAAAGTACAAAATTTCGCTTTTTTTGTTTGCGTGCTAATAATAGAGAGGCTATTAACGACCATAGTTTTCATGCGACATTTTCCTCCAGTTCAACCAAAGCTATAATGATAAGGCATTCCTTATCAAAGTTATCAAAGCAATTATCAAATACTATAGATTTCAATAAAAGTTTAACAACTTCACTTTCGGAATCCTCTAACACGGCGTCATTTTTGTTTATAAATTCCAAAATCTGTTTTATATGTTGTTCCAAGATAATTCTATTTTCTATTTTTCTAAATCTAGCATACGCGCGATTAGCTTTAATCTTATCTAATACATTATGATAAATCTTTTCAAAATAGGCGAGTACTTTTTGTTGCCTATTGTTGTTAGACAGTTGATGATTATTTAGTATTGATTGGAATTCGCATTTTGTGATTCCTTTATACTTAATAGCGTCATCTAAACTTTTGCATGTATTTTCATAACAAGCTTTATCCAATATTAAACTTTGCATATAATCGAAAAAAGCCTCAGTACGTACAGCCGAATCTTCTGATACAGTTGTCAAGAACCGTACTGTGTGGCCCAATAACAATGTACTAGGGTTGGATATGCAAAATTCTGATCTTAAGAAGAATAATTTATTTAAATCAACATCAATTGATAGTTGAGATTTTATATGTAATTTGATCTTTTCTTTCTCATCAAAAGATAATTCATTAAATGAGATAAGCTCTTGATGTGTGGTTTTGCTATCAGTGGTAGTTAATGAACAATTCGAAACGACGAAAAGTGATTTTGCGTCGTTATTATTTAGTGAATAGAGAGTCGAAAGGATGGAGTTTCTTTTTTTCAGGTGGTATTTTAATTAGTTTATCTATAGTATAATTTTTATCTCCAGTTTTAACTTGATAAAAAGATATTAAGTTATCTGAAACAATTTCGATATCACATTTATTATCAAAGATTATAGCAAAATCTTTCCCTGACTTATATAAATCAAAGATTTGTGTTAATCCCCAAAGCATTTCATTTTTATGGCGATTCTTACTTCTTGAACCTGACAAGTCGATGGGTAAATTCTCATAAGATGTTGCGATTGATATAAATATATAATACAATAGTTTCAATCACATGTCAATTGTTACTTTGGTTTATAGTGGAAAATCGCTGTGGTGGTTAGGGTTATGTATTAGTTATAGAGGTAATATGTCGTAGACATCATTACTACGGCGTATTTAATCCAAAACAATGATTAATATCGAGCTTAAAACGAACCAGTTTTAGGCTCGATATGGCGGAAGCGGAGGGATTTGAACTCCCATGGGCTTGCTCCCAAATGGATTTCAAGTTAATACGATGGTAAGATTATTGTTGCAGAGAAAGCAACTACCTTGAATGAGGTTGATAAAAGAGTAAGTAATCAGAAGAAAAAGTTACACGAACGTTCAATACATAGTGAATTAATTAAATATTGTGAAGTTAATTATTTAAGAAATGATTATTCTGATACTGTATTTGAGGCATCTAAAGGTCTTGTGAAAGAGTTAAAGATATAACAGGATTAATAAACATATGCGGATATAATACTTCTCCTGATAAATTATTCTTATTATTGACTTTATTTTCTTTTAATGATATAATATTATATTATACGTTGGTATATGGCAGAAGAGCAATATTTCTACTTGGAGAAAAATAATGGCAAATACTTGTTACCAAAAGTATCCGAAGATTAGGTTTATTAAAATCACCTCCTTGAAAAAGGAAGATATTTTTAAAGCATATCAAAAAAATGAGCATCCTATATATGAGCTTAGAACAAACCTATGGGATGCAATAGCACAGTGGGATCACAAGGTATACAAAAAACTAAATAAAGGCACTTATTATGACGGGACATTAATTTCCGTAGTGCTCAGTAACGGGGACAAAAGTGCCGATGGTGAAGGCGATGTGAAATATTTTGAACTTGAGCAATTACTGTCATTGATATATAGTATCAAAAAAGAAGGGAAAAGGGTATATGTTTGTTTCCATCAGAAAGAAGGAGGAGACGCTAATAAAAACTATTTCAAGTTGAGCGCATATCTAAAACTTTGGGCTGTTCAAATCGGTATGTATGACGATATTCGATTTTTCGATACAACTAGTGAAGGGAAAAAGCCGCAGCGACTTGCGACTCAATATAAACAATTGCATCATTACACCTCATGTGTTTCCAGCGAGAGCGCTCCTATTATGGCGGTTTCAGATAAAGCATATGCAATATTAGATAGTACGTATGTTTTACCCGATGATAATAAAAAGAAGAGCCTTACAGAAATATTATCAAATGAGAGTGATGAAAAAAACAACATCGGCACAACGGGTGACAAGGTACTAGAGCCTAACAAATATTTGGAGGCCTATTTATATGCGTATATAGAAAAGGTGTTGGAAAATTTGAAAAAGCCGATAATGGAAAATTTATGGTCGAGATTTGTTAATAATTATCATCCACCATTGCTTGTTACGGTATTGTTTGCCACAATTATTAAAGGTTTGTCAAAGACAAAAAAGAAAGAATTGATGTCCAATGAAAACAATAAGTGGGAATCAACTATAGAACATTGTTATTCATATGCTCAAGGGATTTTGCAAATAATTGACAATGCCAATCGGCATGTAGTTGCAATGGACGAGAAAAAGAATGGCGCTTTTTTTGGATTTAAGATTCGTCATGACAAAGGAAATATTTTAAATGATGAATGTCCAGATAAAAATATTGCGCTTTTTGATTGCAAAAGTTTTCTGCAAGTGTTTGTTGTAGATTGTGATTATAACGACAGCAGGCCGGTTGGTATAGTCGCGCATTACAACGATGTACTCGAAAAGAAATTTAAAGAGAAAAACGTTGCACTTGAAAAGGCGAAATTTGATGAAATTAAGTCTTTAAAAGAGATATTTGATTATCCGGAAGAAGATTCTCCCGCATTGAGGGAATATTATGGAGATTGTCAAAACCTTGCTTCTCATTATGGGTTGCAAATATTTTCCGATGTTGTATCATCTGCAGAAGGCGCATTGACTGTTGTCAGTGGTCAAGGGAGCGATATTAAAAAAGATCTCAAGGAAATGACATATAGAGCGTCTAAAAAACATAATGGTGTTTCTTGTTATATTGAGGATGAGATTGTTTGTCATTTTTCCGGTACGGCGTATAATATATTTCTACCTATAGATAAGCCTCAAAAAAACGAGTATGACTATGATTACTTTCTAGGGAATGAGCCTATTTGGGAGGATAATTACAAGTCAGTTATAGATAAAAGTAAGGATAATAGTAACAAGGTATTTACAGTTGAGGTTAAGTCAGATGAAGTTAAGCCAGACGTAGATTTAGGTAGCTTTGAAGCGAGTAAATATATGTCTGGCTATGGTAATGAGCCGATTATAAATATCGATCTTGCAGATATCAGTACGCGGAGGCAGATAGAAATAACATGTAAACATTTTCTTGCTTATTTTATCCGGAATGAATCTGATAGGAAAGAAAAAGCTCTTTGTATAACAGGATTTAAAAACGAATATTCGATGTTAGATGCAGTGCGAGTTGTTTCGCTGTTTTATAATAAGGTCGGGAAACTCGAACAGTTGAAGAGTAAAGGAATTTTCTTATACTGCCGTTATAATAATGAAGATAACGCAGAGGAAAAAGATTTTGAATTGTATTTTTCGGGCGCAAATTGGAGTTCTGTAATTAACAATATGCAGCGACAAAAGCTAGTGCGCAATATCCCTGAATTTTTTATGCGTGAAGTAATGGCTATTAAGTATAATCAAAACAATATTTATGAATACAAAAGTGACGATGAAAGGCCATATACTGCGACGGCAATTAAATATTACTTGAAAGTCAAAAATAGTTTAGACACAGTTATACAAAAACAAATTAAGGAGATTTTGTCATCGGATGTTCATAAGAGTCCGCTCGGATGTAAAATTTCAAAAACGCATGTTCGCATAGGCAAAGTGCATTTGGATACTTTCTACGAGGCGCAATTTTTATTCGGGAATGCATATTGTACTGATGTTTTTGCTATGTATGTTGTCGATAGCATATTGAGGATATATAACAAACAAGACTATTCTAATATAATTTTATATGGATACGAAACATATTCGACACTCACGTTATATAAAGCGATAAGATTATTAGATGAAGGCAAAATGCTTGTATACGAAAAACAAAACGATCGAGTGCGGTATATAGACTCGATATTTGAACAAGAAGAGAAACAAGAAAAGAAAACGCTTATTGTCTATGTTATGGGCATTAGTTCCACGCTATCGACATTTAAGCAGATGAAAGAAGCTTTTGAAAAAGCATGCATAAAGAATAATATAATATGTGAAAACCTTTATCTCTCTATTATTCAAATAGATGGGGAAGGAAGCGAGAAATTTATTAGGTTATCTGATAATGATAAATTTGCATATAAGAGCATAAATCCATATAAATATACTGAATCAGCAAAAGATAAATTAGCACATTTTTTTGTGTCTGTGCCATCGGTGTGGTATGCTGCCGAAGAGTGCGATTGTATTCATTGCTTGCCAAAACTTGATGAGTCTAACGAAGAAGGATTATTAGTTGAACGACCATTAATTGAGGTTGACGAGACTTCCGTTGTGCCAACTCAGATGATATTTTTAGAAAGAGAAAAAGATTCCGAATATCAAGCAAGCTACGATGATCCTTGTGGTAGAGATAATGCAAAAAAATTTTTGAAAAATGAGGAGAATAAGAAGTATCTGCGGTACGGACATATAAAAAGATATGACAATCACTTCCAATATTTTCTCCGAATAGCAGAACTTTATCACGATAAACAGATAATGCCGAATACGAAAGATGGTGAAATCGGAATCGAGGAGTGGCTTAGAACCGTAAAAGATAATAATAAAGAGGCGTTTGACATGTCTGGTAATACGGTAAATATTCTTATTGCGCCGCAGCATTTCAGCAACACAGGCTATGTCAATTCCGTTGCGGAATGTATATTTAAGGGTACGGCACACATTATAGAACTCGATATACGCAAAGAGTATAGAAGTAACTTTCTAACCAAATATAGCAACTATAGCATGCTAGCAAAATTGATAAAAGAAAGTAATAAAAGGGAAAATATTGACGGAAAGGTAAATTTAAATTTTTATTACGTAAATGACCAAATAATTACAGGGAAAACATTTAAGCGAGCTGAGTCGCTGATTAACTCGCTACTGGGGAATAAAGAGGGACAGCCAAACGGAAAGGTATTTAAGGGAGTGTTTACTTTGGTTGATCGAAACTCATATGCCACGCGCAAGGCATATGTAAATCCGCTTTTTGATAAATACAATAAAGAATATTTGCCGTTTTTCAGTTATTTGCGTTTTAGTATTCCATCGTTACGCAATCACGATAACTCATGTCCTTTATGTAGTCAGAATGAGACAGCGCAGAAGATTGTTGAATCGGCTACTCTAACGAGTACCGTTCACTATTGGCAGGAAAAGATTGTTTATCATAACCAACGCACGAGCGATGAGATGCGTAAGATTGACTTTCTGTGGCGAGAATTTGATGAAAAAAGTTACGAAACAAAGAAAATACGCAATTTTAGAAGGTTACAGTGTGAAAATGAGTTGTGGAATTCTATAGGCAAGCTTACAAATAAAGATAAAATTTATGAAAAAATTGTTGAAATTATGCTTGTTCGTTATCCTGATTATAAATTAGACCAAGATCAACGAAACCATCAGCAACTTTCTTTCTTAGACGAAAATGAAGAGCCTAAACTTGACAAAAATTTGTTTGAATCCATTACTAAGTTGCCGCCGAGAATCTATCTGGATTTATTTCGAATAATTATAGCAAGACTTTGCGCTATCGGCTCGTGTGTATTATTAAATCACAAAAGATTGATTGATTGCTTGAATATCGGTAACGCATTGGATAGAATTATACTTGCGACATCTACGGATAGTGATAACGAAAAATACAAAACATATGGTGAATATATAATATCATATATCAAGGTTATGTCTCGCCCATTGCTATTCTATCGCGAGCCGGTAAAATCGGCGGTACTGAAATTGCTTCTAAACTTTTTTAAGGCAATTTGTGATGATGCTAAGGATAGAATATCATTGATAGATGAGCAATGCGAAAAAGCAAATGAGTATATGACAGATAATTATTATGATAAAACGTTCAACGGATTTTTGCTCAATGCTCTTAAGAGACTTTTGTGTTATGACAAGGGGGATTCCAAATGCAATTATTGCGATAAATACGCATTTGAACGGGAAGAAAAAGCGGAACAAGTGGTATTTAAAAAACATTCCGACTTTTTTAAGCGTTTGTATATCGAAAACAATCGTAAAGCTCATAGTACTGTGGCAAATGCTTTACAAGGGTCGTCTATTTTCAGCGCAGAATTCGATGACGGTAAAGGCAATTCAAAAAACACAGTACAGAGTTGCGATCAGAGAGGCGATATAGCGGGGAAATATTTCGGTATGAGCTATTGTCTCAAAGTGCATTGCGGTAATATGGACGAGACAGAAATAGGTTTTTTTGTGGCAAATGGGGAAGAAGTGTCTAATCAGAATAGTGATAATAGCTATGTGTTTATAGGAGGAGACTCGATAGAACCGCCGTCCGGAATAGATAAGTATAATGATTTTTATTATCGAGATCAAAAGGGTATATATTATGTAAGGATAGGCAATAATTATAATCGATTTAAAGAACGGGAGACTTCCGGTAGAATATACAATTACTGTGACGAACTTGGTCTTATACAAGATGCATATGTAATAATAGGCGTCAAGACATCCAATATGGATGTTTTACGAAAAATTCTTGCATTTAGAAAAGAAATTCTAGTTGAAGCAGAGAAGGACTTTAATAACGGCGTGGTGAAAAAACTATTATCAGTAAGACAACTTGCACAAGTGTTGACACAAGGTTCGTACGCATCGCATGCGGACGATCCGCGGCTAGGATTTATAACGACTATATTGCGTATAAGCGACGCAATAGAAAAGAGTAAAAAAAATCATGAGGAGATGAACGACTCGTTATATTCAGCATTATATTCGGCGATTGATGTTTATATGGAAACGATGATTCCAGTCTTGTATAAAGATTTAATTAAGAAGAATATAGATACTGTCAAAGTAAAAGATATGGGGGCAACGGTTGATGGATTGCCCGAAGTTTATGAACGTTCTATTTCGTTTTTAAAACTAGATAATTCTAATAACAATTCGATAGATGCCTGTAAGGCAATTGAATTTGTTATCACCATGTTGAAGTTTAAATATAATAAAGGTAAAGATAAAGTAAGTTTCTTATATCGTTATCAAGATAAAAACGATGTAGATCTTTTTAAAACAAATGCTCATAAAATTAAAGAATTATTTAATAATTTTCAATTTGTCGGATGGTTCATCGGCAATATAGAGAAAGATAAAAGTCAAGAGCAATATTTTGAGCCATTCATGATAATAAATACATTGATAAAAAATGCGAAAAAATATGGTGGCTTTAACATAAGTGTTATATTTGAGAAAAATAATAAAGGAAGTATTGACTTAATAGTGGAGAATGGTTATAAGGAAAAGAAGATAAATACGAGCGGTCATGGAATGACGTTAAAGGCATTGGATAATTACTTTGGAACAAAGGAACAAGAAGATGATTGCACAAAGACTTGGTTCACCCATACGAGCAACACGGATAAAACAAAATTTATTGCTACGATAAAGAATTATGGCTTTATAAAAGGTTTATAAAAAGGAGAAAGATATGAAAAAAATTATTTTAGTGGATAATCATAAAGCAGATATAGACTTGTTAAGTAAGCTACTTAAAGACAAGTTTAATAGTTTTGTAAAAAATTTTAATAAGATAGAAGGAGTGCGGTTAAAATCAGGCGATATACCTTCGATAGAAGGTTATTACTACAAGGAAGAAACAGGGGAATTTATACCGTTGTCACAAAGTGAACTGTCGGGAATGGATGAAGAGGATTTTGTATCAAAATTAGATGATGAAGAATTTTTGTTAAAACTAGAAAAACTAGATAAAGACGGGTTTTTATCAAAGTTAGATAAAGATTGTTACTGTCTCGTTGATTTATGCTTGACACTTGAGGAAGAATATCTTTTTACTGATGATAATATAAATTCAAAAGGCTTAGTTTCAGATGTAACAGGATATAAGCTAACTGAAGAAGTTGCTAAGAAAGTTGGGAAAGCCTCTATCACGACAAGGTTTTTTATACCTGCAAAAGTAGGCAATTATGCACCTATAATTGCAAAACCGCTTTTTAGAAATAGCTATCAAGAAGTTCAGATAGATATAGCGATTAAGGTAAAAGAGCAATATTTAACATATTTGCCTAAAGAACTCGCAAGTAAAAGACCAGACGAAAGCTTTTGTAGTATAGTGTATTATAATTTCTTTGCCAAAAGTAAAAGAAGGTAAGCAAGATGGGAAAACAAAATAAATCAAATGAAGTTATTTCGATAGACAATCAATCACTTGATTACAATACATATTTGGAGATTTTAGAGTGTTTTATGAAGATAAATCGAGAAGCGTATCCGTCAGTCTCCAAGCAGTATATCCACTATACGAGTACGCAAAGCTTTCAAGCTATGTTAAAACCTTTTGCTGAGGAACAGCAAAATTACATAAATTTATTTGCGAGCAAGGTACAGTTTTTAAATGATAGCAGCGAATTCAAAACTGGTTTTGATTTAGTTAAAGATAACTATCAGTCATTTGCAGAAAAATTGAAAACAAATGCAACGTTAAGCTTGCGGGATGATGCCTTTACCGTAAGTTTTTGCGGAGAGGAAGATTTGCTCAGCCAGTGGAAGTACTATGGTAAAGAAAGCGGTATTGCAATCGAATTTGATTTTGGTATAAATAAACCGGAATGTAAATTTCTATGGACAGAGAGCAAACAGGTAGGAGAAAGCGAAGAATGGAACTATAATTGGGCGTTTGATTTTAATTTAATGCCGAGTTCTATAATTTATGGTCAAGCTCGCCAAAAAAAAGCACTTGAGAACATTGTTTCGAAGATTAAAAAAAATGAGAGGACCATGTATAAAGATGTTATTATCACTAGTTTCATACCATTTTGTAAGAATATATCATTCATAGAGGAAAAAGAAAGTAGGTTATTGTTTTATCCCATTAGCGATAAAGGATCACAGGCGGAGATAATTACTCCCATAAAATATTGGAACAAGAACGGCAAAATAATTCCGCAGTTTGAATGTAGATTAGCTTATTGTAAAACCACTAACAAACGTCCGCCCATACCGATAAAAAACATTATGGTAGGTCCGGGTTATAATCAGACAGAAATATTTAACGGCGTCATTAGTATGTTGGAGCAAGGGAAAAATACTTTGGATTATATAGATGATAAAAAAATAAAGGATATAACGACACGTGTGAAATATTCAAAAATGCAAACTATAAACTCCAATGATTTATGCATAGTTGAGAAAAGCATAAAGACAAAACTAAGTGGAGAAGAAAAGTCGATTATCGACAATCTTGAATATGTTACATATAAAACTAGCAATGGAATTACAGTGCAAATGTCTGCAATACCATTCAGGTCATGAGCAAGAGGATTTGAACAAGGGTTTTGATCCGAATCATTAGCGTCTAGGTAGGTATCTTTTATATACAAAAAAATAGAAAGTGATTTTGGAAATTTTAAATTCTATAAAAACTGGTAATTATTTCATTGCTCGTTTAGAATAGAATTTGTATTACCCACTATCGTAATTGCGAGATTTCGTAATATATACACAAATGTGTCGGTCTAAAAGTCTTCTGATGATTAGACCTTTTTTCATACTAATATGACAAAAATACAAGATTTATTGACATTTTGAAGTGAAATAAGTGAAAGGCTACATAGCCTCATCTTATATGATAAATATTATAATTAAAAGGGAAATACTTTTTGTGCAAGGAGAGCCAATTCTTCGAGCAAAGAGTAGTTGAGGCCGAATAAAGATGCGGATAAAATAGAAAAAGTAAGCAAAAAACTCAAAATACATAAAAACACACGCTTTTGGAGTTTTTTGTATGCTCCTTTTGCGTGTGCTTGGATGGCGGAAGCGGAGGGATTCGAACCCCCGTGGGCTTGCACCCAAATGGTTTTCAAGACCACCTCGTTATGACCACTTCGATACGCTTCCGTATTGTGGGATAGGGCATAGGTTGATGATGCCTTATCCTATTTTGATTAATGTAAGCTATGATTTATTATAGCAGACGGCTGAGAATTTTGTCAAACGATTTTAGTTTTGACAGCGCTTAGATATCTTCATCCTCGTCTTCGTCCTCTTCATCGTCAAGATCCGAGGTATCGACGCCGTCGATATCGTAATTGAAATCGTTCTCAAAATCGTCGTCTTCGTTTGATACAGATTCGTCGTCCTCGTCTTCGTTTTCTTCCTCTTCGTTGTCGAAGTCGCTGTCGGCAAAGCCGTCAGGATCGTCAAACGAATCGTCGTATATATCAAATTTATCGTCTGTTTCTTCTTGTTCGAGTTCGTCAAAAGAAATAACTTCTACGTCGCTGTGTTCTTCATCGGATGACGACGTATCGCTTTCGAAGTTGACGTCATCCTTTTGCTTGCTTCTGCATTCAGAGCACATTCTTTCGCCGTGTTCGATATAATTTACGCCGCAGACGGGACAGAGCATATCTTCGTCTTCGTCTTCTAGCAAGGTAAATCCTTTAACGCCTAGTTCTGCCTTGCATACGTCACAATACTCATTTTCTTCAAGAATCCAGTTTAGTTCGCATCTTGGACACTTAATATATTTTCCCATAATCCCTCCATAAGCATCAGAAAAAGGTATGTATTCAATGTTTAGTATTATATGCATAAAAAGAAGATTTGTAAACACTTTTATTAAAAAAAATTCAAAAATTTTTAACGTAAAATAAAGGTAAACAAAAATCTGTAAAAAAACGCCGTTCTGAAAGCCGATCAGACGCTTGTCTTAATGCGGGAAAATCGACAAAGCCCTTGCGAGATTTGCCGATTTTCAGGGTGTATTGGGGTTGTAAAAGTCTTGATATTATTAAGCGCCTTCCATTATCATTTTGTCTGCGAGCAGAGCAATGAATTCTCCGTTGGTAGGTTTGTCATTGGCGGTATAGATCTTGATGCCGAAAATCGTGTTGATATTTTCGATCTTGCCTCTATTCCAAGCAACTTCTATCGCATGACGGATCGCTCTTTCTACCTTTGACGGAGAAGTGTCGAACTTGTCCGCAATGGACGGATAGAGTTTTTTGGTAATGCTGTTTATTATTTCAGGACTGTCAATCGCCATTTTAATGGCTTCTCTCAAAAATTGGTAGCCTTTGATATGAGCGGGAATACCTACCGAAATAAAGATATTGGCGAGTTTTTCGTCAAGATTACGTTGCGAACGTTTTACAGCTTGCTGTATAAGGCGATCGTCGAGTTCTGTAGGTTTGTTTACAACGGGCAAACCGCCGAATTCCTTTACTCTGTCTTTAAGCATTTGCATATTTACCGGCTTTACGAGATAATAACTTGCTCCAAGCGTGATAGCTTTGTTTATAAAGTTTTCGCCTATAAGTTGAGATGCGACTATAAAATTCGGTTTCTTGCTCATTTTGCTGTAATCTATATTTGCAAGAACGCCGAAGCCGTCGACTTCAGGCATAATGAGATCTAAAATGACAACGTCGGGATTGAATGTTTCGATTTTATGTATAGCGTCCAAGCCGTCGTGCGCGCTTCCGATAACTTCTACTTCTTCGTCGCCGAAATAACTTTCTTTGACATTAGCGATAAACTCTTCATTGTCATCGATGACCATGAGTTTAATCTTTTTCATAATGTTCCTCCACAAATTTATTTAAGTATCTACATTTTATTATGTCGCAAAAATTCTTTCAATGTAAACGGCGGTCGAAAAATGCTTAAATTGCGACAAAAGCGGAAGAAATATTGTAAAAACGATAAAATTTATCAATTAAATCGCTTTTATAATTTTTTATAGCGTGTTATACTGTATTTATGGAAATGAAAAATATCTTAAAAACATTGAGGAAGACACAAAAGATCAGTCAATACGAGTTGGCGAAAAAGCTTGGCATAGGACAGGCTACGATATGTCAGTGGGAAAGAGGACTGGCAAAACCTTCAAGCGACGCGTTGATAGCTCTCAGCAAATTTTATGCCGTGTCCGCGGATTTTCTCTTAGGCATCAACGACGATATGCACGGATCAGAACTTGGCGAGGAGTATCAAGAATTGATAGGAAGGTATGACAATCTGACGCGCGAGCAGAAACGACTTATAATCGATATAATGAAACAAATGAAAGATTTGTGATAACAAACTAAAAGGCTAGCGATACGATTGACTTTTACGTCATATAATGTATAATCTTATTCGGAGAAAGTAAATGCAGGAATTCAAGACGACGTTGATAATGGTAGGCATAATGTTGGCTTATGCCATACCGGGATATATTTTGGTAAAGGTAAAGTTTGTCAAGTCTGACAGTATATCCGCTTTTTCCAAATTGCTTATGTTTGTTTGCCAACCTGCGCTTACTTTGTATTCGTTCAACAAAGCTGATTTTTCTAAACAGCTTGGCATTAATCTTTTGATTTTCTTAGGTATTATAACGGCAGTCCAGTTGATATTTATAGGAATATTTTATCTTATCTTCCGCAAGAAGCAGAGCGACGTGCGCTATAGAATTGCAACAATTGCGACCACGCTGTCAAACTGTTCTTTTTTGGGCGTACCGCTTTTGGAAGCTATTTTTCCTCAATCGCCAAACGTGGCTGCGTATTCTATGATGTACTTTCTTTCTATGAGTTTGCTTGGGTGGACGTTGGTGTCTACTATAATTACTCGCAACAAAAAGTATATCAGCGTCAAAAAAATACTCATTAATCCCGCTACGCTGTCTATCGCAATATCATTGCCGTTTTTCTTCACAGGATTTAAGATAGATTTTGAAAACGGAGAAGTGTTGGGGCAAATCGGCAATATGATATCCATACTCGGCAAAATGACCACGCCTCTTTGTATGTTGGTTATGGGAATGAGACTGGCGACGGTAAAAATCAAAAGCTTGTTTACAAATTGGATGCAGTATTTTGCGGTAGTGATAAATCAAGTCGTATTTCCGCTTTTCGTTTTGGGGATTTTGACTTTGCTCAAAGTGGATACCGAACTCAAAAGCTGTATGTTCATTATGTGCGCCTGTCCCGTCGCGGCGGTGGTGCAGAATTATGCGGAAATTCTAGGCGAGGGGCAGGACATCGCAGCCAATATGGTGCTGCTAGGCACAATGTCGTCTATCGCAACGCTGCCGATTATGGCGCTTTTGATTTAACCTGACCGGAAATATTAAGTATACCGCCGATAGCGCGGTTTTTATTTTGAATTGTAGTCTTTTACGCAAAGTATTTCACTCGCGTTTAGATGAAGTATTTGGCAAATTTTTGCAAACACAAAAACCGTTGGCTTGGATTCGCCTGAAACGTAACGCTTTAACGTAGATTCTTTTATGCCTACTCGTTCGGCGATTTGCGCTTGCGTTAAATCGCTTTGTTTAATTGTTTCCGCTAATTTTTTTTGAATTTGTTCTAATGTTATCATTTTTTACCTCCATAAAATTACTTTACGAATTCGTAAATTAAATTATAATTCACGAATTCGTAAATGTCAACTATTTTTCAAATTTTTATGATAAAATAAAAATATACTTCGTAAAAGGAATTAAAATTATGAACAGCAGAGATATGTTATTTATGAATTTGGCAAATGGAAATGGAGAAAAATCCGCGATATCGGATGAACAGTTAAAGGTCGTTCTTGCGAATTGCTTGAAAGATTTGCGCCGTTTCAAAGGGTATACGTTAAAACAAGTTTCAGACGGAACAGGTATCCCAATTGCAACTGTCCAAAGATATGAGAACGGAGAAAATACGCCGAGCGCTATACAAGTATACAAATTTTCATGTTTCTATAGAATCGATATGAACGAAATGTTTATGGCAGGGAATTTAGAGGAAGATGCTAGAGAAAGATTTTTTGAGGAGCTTTTTGGTAAAAGATAGAATAGCAAAACCCTAAAAACTTTAAAAATAAAAAACCGCTCGTTTTCCTATCACTTAGGTAACGAGCGGTAACTGTTTAAAAAAGTTCTTTTTTGAATTTTACGGAGTCGTTTTCGTTTAGAGGACGAATTACGCGGCAAGGAACGCCTGCGGCAATCACGCCTTCGGGGATATCTCTAGTTACTACGCTTCCGCTTGCTATAACGGAATTTTTACCTATCGTAACTCCGCCGTTGACGATAACTCCGCTTGCAAGCCATACGCCGTCGCAGATCGTTATAGGTTTTGCATATTCAAGATCGTAGACGCCGTCGGGGTATTGTTGGATTGCTCTCTCATCGGCAAGAAGAGGATGGACGGGAGTCGCTATCGTGACGTTAGGTCCAAACATTACGTTGTCGCCTATATTGACGGGCGCGACGTCGAGAATGACGCTGTTGTAGTTGGCGTAAAAGTTCTCTCCTATAGAGGTGTTGCAACCGTAGTCAAAACGAATATCAGGTTCAAAGTAAAAATCTTTTTTGTGGCTTTTAAGTATTGAGTGCAAAAGATCGTAGCGTTTTTGTTCTTCATCTTCGTCAGATATATTATACTCGACGCACGCTTGTCTTACTTTTCTTCTTAGAGCGACAAGTTCCTTATCCGTAGGATTATAGAGTTTTCCCGCGATCATTTTTTCTCTTTCCGTCATAGTTATCTCCCCGATATTTTTTATGCAAACGATCCCGCTGTAAATTGCGAGATCGTTGTCTTAGTTTTATTATATCGGTTTAGTGAGTTATTGTCAATACGGCGTTGTATTTTCCTTTTCCGTATTAGGCTTCTTTAATTTTGACTACGCCTTGTTTAGCTTGACATACCGGGCAAGTCTGGAATGCTTCTTTTGACGTTGCTTCAAATCCGCAATCGGGGCATTTCCAAATAACGGGCGCATCGGATTTGTAGAGTTTTCCTTCCTTAAAAAGCTTATAAAGACGCATAAATTCGTTTTTGTGCGTTTCCTCTATCTTGATAAGATTTCTAAATAGCGCGGCAATATCGCGAAAGCCTTCTTCTTCGGCGACTTTTGCAAATTCGGGGTAGAGTTCGTCGGCTTCGACTCCTTCGTCTTCCGCCGCAAATTTAAGGTTGTCCATAAGATCCCATTTTTGTCTAAACGGATATCCCGTGCATACTTCAATGTTGTCGATCGTGCCGTCGTCGGCAGATTGGATAAAGCTGTATATCATTCTCGAATGAGTAAATTCCTGATAAGCGATCTTGTCGATGATATCAGCCAAAGCCTTATAGCCTTGTTCTCTTGCGCCGTATTCAATGAATTCGTATCTTGTACGAGCCTGACATTCGCCGGCAAACGCGCGCGCCAGATTTTTGTAAGTTTGACTGTCTTTTAATTTCATTATTGTTTACCTCCGAGAGAGATTATTTCCTAAAAAAGTATTTATATACTTGTCATATATCCGCCTACCGATAAAGTTTCGACAATTTTATATAAATCGTTAAAAATACCACGGATTTTCCGTTTTTGTATCAAATCCCGGAGCATAAAAATTGCGCTTGATTTTGAATATATGAGTATGCTATACTGAATTTATGTTTTAGAATGTCGAGATACTTTTACGTTTGAAATTATCTAGATTTATTTCAATAAAAACAGTATAGGGGGTAAGATGGCGAAAAGCAAGTCGGCTCAAATCGAAAATGAAACTCCGCTCACGCGTGAGAGCATAGATTCGAGCAAGAAGCACATTTCCAATTACGAATTGTTTTCTTACGTTCTCGGTATGGGGTTTTATGCGATGTTTACGGGTATGATAAATACCTATCGTACCGATTATATAAATAATATTATTCAGCTAAGCGAAAAGAATCAACAGATCATGAGCGCAATTACCACGATAGCAGGTTTTGTGATCGGGTTTTTCATAATGAGCTTTATAGATAATTTCCACAGTAAAAGAGGAAAGTTTCGCCCGATAGTATTGGCGAGTACGATACCTATGGCGTTGACCGGATTTTTACTGTTTTATACGCCTTTTGAAGATGCGAATTCGCGATACGCGATGATTTACGTTGTCAGTATAAGCGCGCTGTATACTATATTGTTTACGCTTACGGAGATGGGAAATACGACCGCCATAGTTATGACACCAAATGAGGAAGAGCGGAATTCTCTTCTTTCATTTACCAATTTTTTCTCGTCAATTATGAATTCTGCGCCTCTTGTAATAATCTTAGTGCTTGGTTTCTTCTTGATAAAGACTGACGAACAAGGCAATAAGGTAAGCGGTTATTTCGACAAAAACACGATGTATATAATCGCTATGGCGTTGTGCGCGACGCTTTACGCTGTGACTACGATCAACGCTATGCTCAAAGTCAAAGAGCGAGTGCCTTATATGGAAAAGAAAGAGTCGCCTTTTATAGGTATGGGCGATGTTGTCAAAAACAAAAATTTTTGGTTCTTGACGCTGTCCAATTCTATTAGAGATATAAGGAAAGTCGGTACGGGCTTCGGTATCTTTGTCGCGGGCGCGTTGCTTGGCGGCACAGACAAGTTCTTGCTTATCGGTCTGCCTACGGGAATCGGTACGGTAGTAAGTATGTTGATAGTGCAGAAGATGATAAAGAAGATTGACGTCATTAAGGTCAATGCGATTTTCAGCGTATATTCGCTCTTCGCAAACGCGCTTGCGTTTGTTATAGCCGTAATTTATTTTAAATACGGCGGTCTAGTATGGCAGGTATTGTTTGTATTAAGTCTTTTCTTGATAGGCTTGCAATTTGGATCGGCAAATATTATCCCCAACATATTCAAAGGGGACGTGCTCAACGAAATAGAATTGCAGACGGGCGGTAAGAGATTGGAGCAAACCGTCAACTTTTCCTCTTCGATAGTATCGACTTTAATCGGTGTGGTTACCGGTATTCTCACTCCTACTATTTTGCTTAACGTATGCGGTTATCAGCAAGGCTCGGATATACAGACGGAAACGACGAAAATCAAACTTGTGTTTTTCTATACTTTGTTTGCCGGTATATTCTTCTGCCTTTCGCTTTTGCCGATGATAGGATATAAGCTGAATAAAAAGAGAAGAGAAGAAATAAGCGCTCAAATTGAAGTTATGCGCGCGGAGCGAATAGGCGCGGAAGACGTTGAGGAAGAGACATACGGCGAGCAGTGGGATATATCTTCAATTCCTCCCGAAATAGTCGGAGATCCGATAGAAAAAGGTTTTGAAGAAACAGGGGAAAATATCGCGCGTGAATTTGAGGAAGAAAGCCGAGAAAAAAATAATAACAAAAAATATGAATAGGTCTTGCAATTTTGTATTGTATATAATATAATGTTATCAATAGAGATATGTATAAAGTCATAGAACGAAATATTTTTTTCAAGATATGACGAAGGAGGATTCAATGAAAAAAATCAAAACTTTAATTGTATCGTTGATACTTTGTTGCTTGCTCGTTATCTGTTTTAGCGCGTGTAAGGATCCAAGCGACAACGGAGACGGAAAAGACGTAAACGAATACGAAGAATTTACGCAAATTATTACTACGGTGATCGAGAAGTTCGCGCCGAAGAAAGAAGAAGGCGCGTCGATTGCTAAATTGGCTGCGAATGACGGAACTAGTGTAGGAACAATAAAAAGCGTTTCGGCAGACGCGGCAATCGATTATCTCAATTCAGAGGGAGTCAAAGTCGAAGACGACAGCTACAATAATACGGCAAACAGTATGGCGACTGGTAATTTGATCTATGCGCTTTCTATTGCAAAGGCATTGAATGAAAAATGCGGCGTGGAAAAGGATATTTAC
This sequence comes from uncultured Clostridia bacterium, assembly GCA_947174325.1. Taxonomy (GTDB): domain Bacteria; phylum Bacillota; class Clostridia; order Christensenellales; family UBA3700; genus RACS-045. The sequence goes on along the minus strand of CAMWIL010000011.1, from coordinate 12,482 downwards.
GACGTTGCAATGAAAATTACTAGCGAAGAAGAAGATTATTGTTCTTATGCGGTCATCACTTCCAGTCAGGAGGGCAAGACTGCGTATCTTTACTCGGTAGACGGAAACCATGAAACGTTATATCAAATTCACGTCGAATACAACAGCGCGACAGATTTTTCTGCGAGAATGATAGTTTTGTCTATGGACGGCGTTGTCTTAGACGGCAGCAAGAGCGAAGCGGCTTCGTATTATTTCTATGGAGATACCAAAGGAAAGATGTTGTATATGATGGGAGATTGGAGAAATCCCGAGCATCAATCGCAAGTTCTTGCGTACAGAGAGAATTCCGACGGAAAGTGTTATTCTTCGACAGATCTGACGAGCGTGAATACAAGTTTTAGTATGACGAAGCAAGATTATACGACTATTGATTTACAACTTTTGCGTTCGTTGAAGGACAAAGCTGAAAAATCCATCACTGCGGAGCAATTCAATGAGTTGATCAATGGTTTGGCAGAGCAGTACGGATTGAATTAATAAAATTTTTGTTGACAAAATCGCCGATATTGCATATAATACAACTGTAATACGGCGATAAACAGTCAAGAGTAACCGTTTTGTTTTAGCGCAGAGAAAGAGGTCGTCGGCTGAAAGCCTCTTCAAAAACTTGCGGCGAAGTGCGGATTGTTTGCTCGCGGGGGAAATACCGCGCGTTGAGGTCGCGTTAAGACCTGATAGAGAGGAACGGCGAAGCGTCGTTCAATCAAAGTGGAACCGCGAGCGATCGTCTTTGAAGACGGTTGCTCTTTTTTATTATATTGAGGTAAAAATGGGAAAAATCAAAATGGACTTGCAGACGGCTCTCGAAAAAGATCCCGCGGCAAGAAATAAATTTGAAATATTCTTTACGTACGGCGGATTTAAAGCGTTGTATAGACATCGTTTTGCGCATTGGTTTTACAATCACAAAATGAAGTATCTTGCAAAACTTATCGCGAGCGGGACGAGGAGAAAGACGGGAATAGATATTCACCCCGCGGCTAAGATAGCGGGCGGAGTATTTATAGATCACGGCGTAGGCGTAGTAATAGGCGAAACGGTAGAGATAGGCACAAACGTATTGATATATCAAGGCGTTACGCTAGGCGGAACGGGTAAGGACACCGGCAAACGTCATCCGACGATACAGGACAACGTAATGATCTCCGCGGGGGCAAAAGTGCTTGGACCTATCGTTGTCGGTCACAATTCAAAAATTGGAGCGGGAAGCGTCGTGCTCAAAGACGTACCGCCGAATTCTACGGTTGTCGGCGTGCCCGGTAGAGTCGTCAAATTGGACAACGTGAGAGTTGAGGATATCGACCAAAAGCTCCCCGATCCAATACTAGAAGAATTCGCAAGGTTAAATCACAGGATCGAAAAACTCGAAGAAGCGTTGAAGATAAAGTCGTGCAAGTATTCTATCACACAGGATAATTGCGTAGAGGGAATGGATGACAATCCGATAGAGCGCGAGATCGTAGAGCTGGAAAATAAAATCGATACAAATAAAGAGAACTACAAAAAGAACGTAGATTAAAATCGGGAGCGGTTATGTTGAAAATTTATAACACTTTGACTAGAAAAAAAGAAGAATTCGTACCTCTTAAAGAGGGGAAAGCGACTATGTACAGTTGCGGACCGACAGTATACAGTTATGCGCACATAGGCAATTTGAGGACGTATTTATTTATGGATACTTTCCGCAGAGTGCTCAAATATGACGGATATAAGCTCAAAGGCGTAATGAATATCACCGACGTCGGACATCTTCTTTCCGACGGCGACGAGGGTGAAGACAAGATGGCTAAGGCTGCGAGAGAACAGCAAAAAACGCCTTGGGAGATAGCTGAATTCTATACGAACTACTTTTTTGAAGACTTCAAAAAACTCAATATCGGCAAGCCCGAAGTCGTATGCAAAGCAACGGATCATATTCAAGAGATGATAAAAGACGTGCAGACGCTTATCGACAAAGGATACGCTTATGAGATCGACGACGGCATTTATTACGATATATCCAAATTTCCCGATTATGGCAAGCTCTCTCGATTGAGTCTTGAAGATCAGCAGGCGGGAGCAAGAGTGGAAGTCAACAGTCAAAAGCGTCATCCTGCGGATTTTGCAGTTTGGAAAAAGGCAGAACCGCAACATATCATGCAGTGGCAAAGCCCTTGGGGTATGGGATATCCGGGTTGGCATATCGAGTGTTCGACCATGAGCAGAAAATATTTGGGCAGTCATTTCGATATCCACACGGGAGGAGTGGACGCTATTCCCGTACACCACGAAAATGAGATCGCGCAAAACGAAGCTTTGGAAGGCGGCAAGACGGTCAATTATTGGGTGCATAGCGAATTTATGCTTGTCAACAACGGCAAAATGTCCAAATCGCTCGGCAACGTTTACCGTATCGATCAACTTGAAGAAAAAGGCTATTGCGCTCTCGATTACAGATATTTCTGCCTGAACGCTCATTATAGAAAAAAACTCAATTTTACTTTTGAGGGAATGGACGGAGCAAAGACGTCTTACGCAAGACTTTTGAACGCGTTGTATCAGCACAAAGTCGGTCAGAATTCTATCAACGGAGAAAAGTTGGCAGAATACAAAAGGCAGTTTGACGAAGCAATCAACGACGATCTCAATATACCGCTTGCGTTGGGCGTGGTATGGACTATGATAAAAGAACCTAAGAGCAAAGCAATTTACGATCTTGCTTTGCAATTCGATAAAGTCTTGGGACTCTCGCTTGACAAAGCGCAGCCTGCAAAAGAGGAGCAAGAACAAGTGCCCGAAGAGATACGCAAGATCGCCGACGAGAGATACGAGGCGAAGAAGCGCAAAGACTTTGCTTTGGCGGATGAGTTGAGAGCTAAATTATCAGAGTTGGGGTATACCGTCGCCGATACCAAGGACGGATACAGCATTTCGTCTAAAAATTAATAGATAATCAATATATAAAGAGCAGACTTTTCGATCTGCTCTTTATAATTATATAATTTATTTTTGATTTATTCAAAGAATAGGGAATCGAGAGTTTCACCGAAGATTTCGCAAAGTTTCGCAAGAGATTCCAAATCAGGTTTTCGTCTATCGTTTTCCCAAGCGCTTACAATCCTTTTGTCTACGTTTAGCAATTTAGCTAATTTATCTTGCGACATATGAAAGGCTTTTCTATAAAATTTTATATTTTCTGCTAACCTTATCTCCTTCATGCTTTGATTTTAATATAAATTTTGTTATTGTGGTCAAAACACCAAGAAATTTGGTAAAATAATCAACAGATCACAATTTTTTCAGCATTTCGTTGGGGTCAATAGTAATATCGCGTAGCTCAAAATTGCGGTTTTCTTTTTTCGCAAGCAATAGATCCTTTTTGAGAGTGGCGCGTACTTCGTGATATTTGTTTATTACTTGAAAGACAGTTCGCTGTTTATCGCTCGAGTTGGGAACTTGTTTAAGATCCTTGCCGACTAATCTCGAGATCGGGTCGTAGACTTTTTCGTCTGACGTCATAATTTTGACGGCAGTATAATAAAAGTCGGAGTCAGTAGAAGTAGGACGATTTCTGTTTGAGTTGGAGGACTTCGGTTCTTTGATCATTCTGTTTTTAGCAAGTTTTGCCATAAAATGGTAATCAGCTACAATAGAGGTCGGCATAAGCATAATCTCCTAGGTGGGGGTATTTTTGATTAGTTTCGGAAATAGAAAAATGCAATTTGTTATTTCAGTAGTATAAGATTAGCACAAATAATTTTAGAATACAAGTGTTTTTATGTAATTTTGTACAAAATTGCTAAATTCTCTTAAATTTTGTACAAAATTGCCAAAATGCGCGTTCAAATGGAAGAGTTCGGCGCATAAAATCAATATTTTCCCTCAAACGGAAGAAAAATTACAAATCGTCCGCGTCTTGGACGGGTACTTCGTCTTTATCGAAAGTCGGCGTTCCCGTATAAGAACCGTTCACGTCAAATCCGCTAGACATTTTTCTGCGTTGCTCGTCTTCTTGTTTTTTAGTTTTGTTTTTTTTCATTTCAAATTCTCCTTGTCAAAATTATTTTAAGTATAGGCAAAGAAATATGAAAGTATAATTGTTTTTCATTTCTTTTACATTAGCCGCGCGTATGTAAATATTATATAAAACTTATCGCTAAGATAGGAAAATTTGTTGATTTTGAATCAAAAAAATAATAAACTGTATTCACCTGATAATAATTAAAAGAGTATCATAGGTATAGCGCGTAAGAAAATATAGATTTTACATAGCGCGCGGTTGGAGGGAAAATGCTTAAACTTACCGATATCAAAAAAGATTACGTCTTAAACGGCGGCGAAAGAGTCCCCGCGTTGAAGGGAATAGACCTAGAATTCAGACAGAGCGAGTTTGTATCCATTCTCGGACCGTCGGGCTGCGGCAAGACGACGTTGCTTAATATTATCGGAGGTTTGGACAGATACACCTCGGGCGATCTTTCCATTGACGGCATTTCCACACAGCATTATTCTGACGTAGACTGGGACGCGTACAGAAATATCCGTATAGGCTTTATTTTTCAAAGTTACAATCTTATCACGCATATAGATATTTTGACCAACGTCGAAATGTCGCTTTTGCTTGCCGGCGTGAGCAAAGCCGAGAGAAGAGAAAGAGCGATAAAAGCTTTGGAAGAGGTGGGATTGAAAGAACATATCCACAAAAAGCCCAACCAGCTTTCGGGCGGTCAAATGCAGAGAGTTTCCATAGCGAGAGCGCTCATAAATAATCCGAGCATTATTCTTGCGGACGAACCTACGGGCGCGTTGGACAGCTCTACAAGCGTGCAGATCATGGAGATACTCAAAGAGATATCCCACGATAAATTGATTATTATGGTAACGCACAATCCGGAACTTGCCGAGCAGTATTCCAACCGTATAGTCAAGTTGAAAGACGGCGAAGTCGTAGACGATACCAATCCGTATATTTCTCAACCTGTTGAAGAAAATGCTTCAAATGAAGCAGCGAGCGAACAAGATAAAGTCGAAGAGATCAACGGCAACGTCGCAATGGAAGAAGTTACTTGCGATGAAGACGGAAAAAATAAAAAGAAAAATCGCGTGCAAAAGACGGAATTCCAAAAGCGTAAGGCGAAGAAAGAGAGAAAGGAAAAGCTCAACAAAACTTCAATGTCTTTCCTTTCTGCGATAAAGCTCTCGTTTACCAATCTTATGACCAAGAAGGGCAGGACGTTTATGACTGCGTTTGCGGGAAGTATCGGTATTATCGGCGTAGCGTTGGTATTGGCTATTTCCAACGGATTTTCCGGCTACGTCAGCAGAATGCAAAAGACTATGCTTTCAGGCTATCCTGTAACGATCACGAGCAATACGATGAGTATGGAAAGTATGATGACGACTTATATGTCAGTTATGGCGGGATCGTCAAACAACAAATATCCCGACAATAAATTCGTCAACTCATACAACTTGGCGTCTATATTGACGGAGATGATCAAGCCAAACAATCTCAATGAAGAGTATATCGCTTATTTAGACGGCAAAAAAGTCGGTTGGATGGAAAACGGATACGTAGACAGCGTGTATTACAATTACGGCTACGAATATACCGTATACAACAGAAAGGGCAAGGACGTGGGCAAAGTGTCAATGTCTATGGGCAATGAGAAAAGAGGCAGCGTCAACTGGCAGGAGATGGTAGGCGACCGCAAATATATAGAAAGTTCTTATGACGTTATTGGAGGCAGATTCCCCGAGAGCGCGAGAGAAGTCGTATTGGTCGTCGACAGTACCAATACTATCCTATCTTCTTATTTCAGCGGTATGGGATTTGACAGTTTGCTTGACGGAAAAGATTACGAAGGTATCGATATAAGCGGAATGGTAGCTAGCGGTCAGACCTTTGAAAACATTATCGGAAATCCCGAGAAGAATAAAGAGGGCGTAACGTTTATTGTTCCCAACAACAACGCGAAGTATTACAAGACTTTAAACGCGCAAACGGGAAGAGAATATTATCAAGAAAAAGATTATTACGACGTACAGGATCTTACCGAGGAAGACGGGGTATATAAAATTTCCGTCGTGGGAATTTTGAGACCTAAGGAGGGTAGCGAGTATACGCCTTTGGAAACGGGCATCGCATATACTCAAGAGCTTACCGCGCTTTTGAGAGGCGACGCCAAGGATAGCGAAATAGTCAAATTCCAAAAAGAACATCCTGAGTATAACGTTCTTACGGGAGAAGATTTCGACGCGGGTAATAACGGCGAAATGTCGCCTGACGATATGATGAATATCATGATGGGCGGAAGTACCGTGCAGACTTACAAGACGGTGTTGCAGTCTTTAGGCGGTAGCGATATTCCTACGGCGATAAGTATTTATTCGAGCAACTTCGAAAACAAAGAGATTATTATCAACGACTTGAAGGCTTGGAACAACGAACATAAGGACAATCAGATAAAGTACACCGACAGCGCGGCGATATTTATCGGAATGATGAACCAGATCATAAGAATAATTACTATAGCGTTGATATGTTTCTCATCCGTTTCTCTTGTAGTATCTTCAATAATGATAGGTATCATAACGTACGTATCGGTAGTAGAGCGTACCAAAGAGATAGGCATATTGAGATCGTTGGGCGCTAGGAAAAGAGACGTGTCCAATATATTCAACGCGGAGACGGTGATCATAGGCTTTACCGCAGGTCTTATAGGCGTAATCGTGACGTATATATTAAGCATTCCGATCAACTTGATAATCACGCATTTGGAAGCGTCGATAACGGGAATTTGCGCGCTCAATCCTTTGCACGGCATTTTGATGATACTGTTGAGTATCGCATTGACGTCTATCGCGGGACTTGTGCCTGCAAGGATAGCAGCCAAGAGAGATCCCGTCGTCGCTTTGAGAACGGAATGACAAAACGTCGATTTTGCAATTCAAACAAGGAAATATCCGCCGTTTTTATACGGCGGATATCTTTTATACTAATGTACGTTACGATCGTTTAGAAGATTGTTTTAAAAAACCTTTTATGGAATTCGAGTAAGTATCTATCCGTCATACTTGCTATCATATCTATTGCGACGCGCTCGGGATAGGAGGAATTTTCCAAGAAATATTCGTCTACTTTCATGGCGTTGGGGTAGATATACGGACGGTAGTATTTGTCGATAAGTTTGCCGTCTTTTTTGAGATCATCGTACAAAAGATGGAATACTTCGTCTATTATCTTTTGCAATTCCTCTTTTGTATATCCGTCGATGTTTTCTCCGGTATAGATTTTTTTATAGTTGTCGTCAAGCAAGCGGCGAAGTTCCGCATACACGAAGTCGCTCATCGCGATATGATTTTTGCCGATAGAGTTGTTGATAATATCCGCGCTAACGTTGCCGATTATATCGTGATTGTATTTGCCGAGCGAGTTGTCGTCATAAGCGTCAAAGCCCACTTGTTTGAGCTTTTCCGCGTCCTGTCTGTCTTTGCCTATGTAAGCTATCACGTCGGCTATGCGCACGAGACAGCCTTCCAGCGTGCTTGCCATAAGGTTATCGTCGTTGAGTTTTCCGCTATATGCGATATCCAACTTGTCTTGCAGTTCTTCAAAGCTCTTGCAAGAATTCTCGTTGGGAGCGTAGCGTTGCAATACTTTCTCTCCGTTGTGGCAGAGTACGCCGTCGACTACTTGCAAAGATATGTCGCTTTTGACGATGTTGTTGAGATATCTTGCGCCTTGCACGTGGTGGAAAAATCTATACCCGTAGTTCTTTGCCACGTTGTCGAGAAGCTTTTCGCCCAAGTGTCCGAAAGGACAGTGACCGAGGTCGTGAGCAAGCGCGATCGCTTCTATTAGGTCGCAGTTGAGCGAGAGGGCAGAGCCTATCGTTCTTGCAATTCTTGACACGAGCTGGACGTGATATGCGCGAGTGGAAATATCGTCGTTGTTCTTCAACGAAAACACCTGAGTTTTTCCTGCGTATCTGTTGAATAGAGGCAGGTTTATCACCACTTCGCAATCGCGTATAAACTGTCTTCTGAAAAGTCTTGGTATATAGTCGTTTTTGCGTATCGAATCGCCGTCTTTGGTAGCGTAGTCGGAGAGAAGTTCGTCGCGCATCCCAAACTTTTCTTCAAGCAATTTTTTCGCGTTTTCGTCCAAATTTATTTTTTCCATTTCGATACCTCAAAAAAAATGACCGCCGGCGGTTGCCGACGGTTACAGTATAGCATATAATTTCGTTTAGGTAAACAACAATTTTTTTATCGCGTGATAATAAATATCGTACGTTTTTTTGAATTCGTCTATCGAAACTCTTTCGTCCTTTTGGTGGATGGTGCTTTCGGAGTTTGGGAATATAGGTCCGAAAGCCACGCCGCATTTGAGCGCTCTGGCGTACGTTCCGCCGCCGATCGTGATAGGCGATAGATTTTCGCCCGTGACTTCGTTGTAAGCGCTAAGCAAATTCTGCACAAGCGGATTGTCTTTTTCAAGATACAAAGGGTCGTGGAAGTTGCGTACCTTCGCGTCGTCGGTTTTGAGCGCTTTTTTGAGCCTCTCGAGTATTTCCTCTTTGGTATACGTTACGGGATGGCGTATATCGATAAGCAGTCTTATTTTGCCCTCTTTCGTATCCGTGTCAACAACGCCTACGTTAAACGTGAGTTTGCCGCTCTTTTCGTCGCAAAGTTTTACGTCCGCGCCGCTACCGTCATTGTGGCAAAGAGTATCGTAGAGAAAAGTATACTGTCCGCCTTTTTTCTCGGAAAGGAATTTTAGCGCTTTCCATAGAGCGTTGTCGCCTTCGCTCGGAGTGGAAGCGTGCGCAGGTTTTCCAATCGCCGTAATATACGTTTTGCCGTCCTTTACTCGTACTTTTAGGTTATCGTCGCAAGAGTCGCAATCAAGTTCTCCGTTTAAGACGCATTCGCATTTTGCCATGACGATATTGACTCTGCTACCGCCGTTCATAGATATAAGATCTTGGGGAGCGTCAACGAATATCTCGTAGCCTACAAGTCCTTTTTCGCAGTTTATTACGGGGAAATCGCCGTCGGGAGAAAAACCTCTATCGGGCATTTTTTCAAGTTCGTTATAACGGTCGATACATTTCCAACCGCTTTCTTCGTTGCCGCCGAAAATAAAGCGTATTTTGCAGTTGGGTTTATATCCCTCGTCAAGCAACTGACCTACGGCGCAAAGACAGCAGAGCATAGGTCCTTTGTCGTCAAGTACGCCCCTTCCGAAAATGACGCCGTCTTTGATCTCTCCAAGCGGATTTGCCGACCAATCGTCGTCATAAGGCACTACGTCGACGTGACCGAGTATTCCGAAAGTTTCGCCTTCGCCTACGTCGCAAGTGCAATAATATCCACCTTCGTTGCGCGCGCTCATACCCAATTCTTTGGCGATATCGCACACAAGATCAAGACATTTCGCCACACCTTCGCCAAACGGAGAAGAGGGACAGGGCGTGGATTGAACGCTGTCGATAGCAAGCAGTTGCATAGTCTTTTCGACCGTATACTTAAAATAGTCTTTCATCGTATAAAATCTCCCGACAAACTTTTTTCATTTATTGTATAAATATTATACACAATTTGCCGAAAATATGTTATATTATTAGTCGAATATAAAAGAATTTTTTTCGGGAAGGAAACTTATGGACAAAGTAAGAACCAGATTTGCGCCCAGTCCTACGGGCTTTATGCATATAGGCAATTTGAGAACGTGTCTTTACGCTTATCTTTACGCTAAGAAAAACAAGGGTACTTTCGTGCTTAGGATAGAGGATACCGATCAGGAAAGATACGTCGAAGGCGCTGTAGACGTGATATACAGCACTCTCAAAAAGGCGGGTATCGAGCATGACGAAGGTCCTGATAAGGACGGCGGTTACGGTCCTTATATACAAAGCGAACGCAAATCGCTCTATCTCGATTACGCGAAAGAATTGGTGGAAAAGGGAGGCGCGTACTATTGTTTTTGTACGAAGGAAAGACTCGATACGCTCAAAGACGGCAACGGCATAGCCAAATACGACAAGCGTTGTCTGTCGCTTTCTAAGGAAGAAGTGCAGGCAAAACTCGACGCGGGAGAGCCCTACGTCATAAGACAGAATATCCCGACGAGCGGCGTAAGCGAATACGAAGATATGGTATTCGGACACATCAGCGTGCCCAACGAAGATATGGAAGACAACATCTTGATAAAATCGGACGGTATGCCTACGTATAATTTCGCCAACGTTGTAGACGACCATTTGATGGCTATCAATTACGTCATAAGAGGAGTGGAGTATCTTTCTTCCACGCCGAAGTATAATCTTATGTATGACGCTTTCGGTTGGGAAAGACCGCGTTATATGCATCTTTCGCCGATAATGAAAGACGCGCAGAGAAAACTTTCCAAAAGATACGGCGACGCGAACTTCGAGGACTTTATTGAAAAGGGATATTTGCCCAAGGCTATCGTCAACTATATCGCGCTTTTGGGCTGGTCGCCAAAGGGCAACGAAGAGAAATTGACTATGGAAGAGCTTGTCGAACAGTTTGACGTGGACGGAATTTCCAAATCGCCTAGTATTTTCGACGAAGCAAAAATGAGATGGCTCAACGGCGAATATATCAAGGCTATGAGCGTAGACGAATTCGTTGAGGCGGCAACTCCTTTCTTTGAAAAGAGTAAGGTAAAAGACAAATACGATTATCGCGCGCTTGCAAAACTCTTGATACCGAGAGTAGAGATATTGAGCGAGATACCTGAGAAAGTGGACTTTTTGGAAGAGTTCGGCGAGTATGACGTAACTATGTACGAACATAAGAAAATGAAGATAACCAATGAAATCGCGCTTGCCAACTTGATCGCTATCGAAAAAGACCTCGAAGACGTAGAAGATTGGAGCGACGATCACCTCAAACAACGCGGTATGGCGCTTGCCGAAAAACTCTCTTGCAAAAGCGGACAGATTTTCCTGCCGTTTAGGCTTGCGCTCACAGGCGCGCAGACGACTCCGGGCGGAGCGACTGAAATGGCGGAATTGCTCGGCAAAGAAGAGAGTATGAGAAGATTGAGATTTTCCATAGATCTATTGAAAAAACAGACGACGCTATAATTGAATTTTATAAATTCGCGCGAAAAGTCGTTGATTTTTCTTTACAATGTCAAGATATTATGTTATTATCTTAATGTATTTTTATAAATACGCACCCTTGTTCGGGCGTGAAGACCCGAACCGGTAGACCATAAGGAGGTACAAAAATGAACAAGTACGAATTGTTGTATATCGTTAAAAACGATATTTCCGACGAGGCAAAACAAGAAGTAGTTGACAAGATGGAAGCGGTCATCACTTCCAACGGCGGTGAGATCGAAAGCACCGACAAGTGGGGTACGAAGAAATTTGCTTATCCTATCGACTACAAGACCGAGGGCTATTACGTTTTGGTAAATTTCTCGGCGCCTGCAAACGTTCCGGAAGAAATCAAGAGATTCAACCGTATCACTGACGAGCTTGTCAGAAGTATGATCATCAAGAAGTAAGGAGCAAAAGATATGAATAAAGTTATGTTGATCGGCAACCTTACGAGAGATCCAGAATCGGGTTCTACCCAAAGCGGCGTAGCATATTGCAGATTTGGCTTAGCTGTCAACCGTAGATTCAGCAGAGAAAACAACGAAGTAGATTACTTCAATATCGTTTGTTGGAGAGGTTTGGCGGAAAATTGCGCAAAGATTCTTGCAAAAGGCAGAAAGGTTTGCGTAAGCGGATCGATACAGACGCGTCAATATGACGCTCAGGACGGTTCTAAGCGTACTGCATTCGACATAGTCGCAGACGAAGTAGAATTCCTTCCCTCAGGTACAAGAACTGACGAGGGCGCACCTCAGGAGACTGAGAAAAGACAGCAGGTAAGCAACAGCGGTCTTACCCCTGTCGAAGAAGAATTACCATTCTAATAAGGAGATAGGACAATGAGTGAAGAAAAAGTAGTAAAACGCCCAAACGGCAAAAAGCCGATGTCGCGTAAAAAAGTATGCGTTTTCTGCGTTGATAAAATCGATACGGTAGATTATAAGGATGTTGCTAAATTGCGCAAGTACGTTACCGAAAAAGGTAAGATCGTTCCGAGAAGAATGAGCGGCGTATGCGCTAAGCACCAAAGAGTAGTTACCGAAGCTATCAAAAGAGCAAGAGAAATGGCTTTGCTTCCTTACGTAGCAGAATAATTTATTGATAGAAAAATACGCAAATACCCTTTTCAAAATCGAAAAGGGTATTTTTTTGTCCGCAAGCAATTTTTAGCCAATATTATTCTAATGTTAACTTTTTTTTACATTTTTTTGATCAAATGTAAACTAAAGTTGACATTTTTTTTGGCTTTACATCTAGAAATTTAACATTAAATATGGTATAATATAACCGACAAAAGAAATTGCTTGCATCGTATTT
>CAMWIL010000010.1 GCA_947174325.1 uncultured Clostridia bacterium | reverse complement strand
TTAAGAAGTACGGATAGAGATTTCTCCACTTCGCTACGCTTTGGTCAAAATGACTGAAAATATCTTGTAAATATTAACTCCAATGAGTAAGCCACGGACTTTGGGGCGGCTAAGTGTGTTTTGTAATTATTTGCTCATAGTTTTTGGTTTAGCTGATTTGCGAATTCTTTCTTGCTATCGCTAAAAAATATGGCTTAAATAATTGCAAAACATACTTAAAAGCCATACGTAAATAAAATAATAAAAGGCTTGTGACCTCTTCTCATTGGTTGAGGAGACTATAATGATTTGGTTTCTTCTCTTCTATTGTAAGAGCTAAGCGACGGCACAGTAAACAAGTGTAAAGAGCAAGCGTAACGCTTGCTCTTTTTAGTTGTTAAATACGTTGACTGGCGAATGGTCAAAGATTATTCCCAAAATTGTTTTCCGCCGTACATCATAAAGTACTGTGAAAGTTTTGCCATTTCTTCGGGAGTCTCAACAAAACCGTCAAATACCCATTTTTCGAGAAGAGCGGTTATTCCCGCGACTAGATATACGCTGAAATAATCGCAGTTGCGCGAATCATCGTCTTTTGCGCGTACGATCCAGCTGTCAAAACAGAACTTTTCCAAAGATTTTTCAAGATGTCTGCCAAAACTACTATCGCAGTTGGGGCTGAAAAGTATATAAGCTATATCGTAGTTTTCTTTTACGTATCTATATAGATTTACAAAACTTTTTGCAGGATTGAAGCCTTCGTTGTCTTTGACAAGTATGGTTTTTAAGTTATCAATGAATTCGTTGCCGAGTTGTTCAAGCATATCGTAAGGATCGCGGTAGTGAAGATAAAACGTCGCTCTGTTGACGTCGGCAAGCTCGGCAAGTTCTCTTACAGAAATGTTGACGATACTTTTGGTATTTATAAGTTCTTTCAACGCGCAAAGAAGTTGTTGTTGCGTACGCTTGAACCGTCTGTCTTTTTTTGTCTTATCCATTGCCTTTTTGCCCCCTTACAATAAAATCGACATTTTTCTCATAAAACGCAAAAATTATGTTTATTAACTCAATATAAACTATCTGTTAACTAATTGTTAACCCTCAACAATTTGCCAAAATTATGGTATAATAATAGACATTTTAATAATATTTCGTTGATTATTATACATACTAAGGTCAAATGGTATAGTTTTTGCGGTTGATAATTTTGTCGAAAACTCTTATAATAAGAATAGTAAAATAATTGATAAAAGTCAATTACTTTTGCAAACTTTGTACCTTGAAATCAATAATGACGGGTCTTCTTGTAATTTACATATCGAAAAATTCAATATGGGTAAAAATACGAGAGGAAAGAATGGCAAAAAAAGTTTTGTTGACATATTTTGAATCGGGGATGGGACACATTACTTCGATACAGTCGATAAGAGACAGTTTGGCAAAGTTCAGTCCTGCCGTGGACATTATCGAGTCGCGCGTGATGCGCGAGGGTAACGACAAAAAGATGATCGGGTATGAGAATTTTATCATCAAAAATACTCAACTTACAAATTCGATCAAAGGGTACGGCAATATGTGGTTCTCGCTTTTGGGAGCTTTCGGACTGAATTTCTTTCGATTACTTCACAAGACGACTTTTCGGAAGGCGACAAACGGCGTTTTAGAGTACTTTGAAAGTCAAGATCCAGACGTGATAGTGAGCACTCATTACTATATGACCTATTGCGCGCTCGAATATAAAAAATCGAAACCGAACGTAGAAGTCGTTACGTACAATCCCGACAACAACGTGCATATGTGGTGGGATAACCGCGACGGAGCTTTTTTCGTCAACAATGAGATAGCTTACAGACAGGCGATAGACAAACACTTTGCAAAAGAACGCGTTTTTCAAGTTCCTTGCGCTACAAGAAAGTGCATTTTGGACAGCGTAGAGGACAAGGCTTATTACCGAGCAAAGTTCGCGCTTCCCGATAAGTTTACCGTTACGGTTGCCGACGGGGCGTACGCAAAAGCCAAGTCGGATCTGGTGACGAGTTATTTGCTCAATACCGATAGAGAGTTGAGCGTGATATTCGTGGCGGGTAAGAATGAGAAAATGTATAATAAATACCTTTCCATATCGCGCAATTTGCCTGCCAACGTGTCTTTGAGGGTCTTGCCGTTTACGGCAAATATACACGAGTATTATTGCGCAAGCGACGTGCTTATTTGCAAGGGCGGTCCCAATGCGGTGCTGGACAGCGTCTATATGCACACTCCCGTTATTATAGATTATTACGCTCATCCGATAGAAAAAGCGACAGTAGATTATTTTGTCGACTCGTTGGGTTGCGGAAGAGCGATATACAGTCCTATGAAAATCAAACGGCAGATCGAAGAATGGATCGACGATCCGTCGCTTTTGCAAGGCTACGTTGCAAATACCTACAAGTTGGATAAACGCGACAACGGAGCCGACAAGATCGCATCATATATTATGAATTGTTGAGGCAGTACTATGGCAAAAATCACACAAAAAGAATACGATCAAATGCACGCTCAATATGCAAGAATGGAAGCCTTTGATCAATGGACTACGCCCTTTACGCAGGACAACGTGATAACCGTTGATAAGGATTATCAATTTCAGCCTAATACCCGTACTTTCAAAGCGGGTAGATTTGTCGTGAAAAGTTTGCTCCGTACAATGTTGCCTCTCGCCAATAAATTATTATTTGATCTAAAGATCGAAGGCAAGGACAATCTCAAACAAGTCGACAACGCTATAAGAGTGTCCAACCACGTTATGCTTCTTGATACAATGATAAATTTCCAAGTAGCTTTCGGGCATAGACATTATATGACGGGCGCGGCATTCCAATTGAAAAAAGGCTTTTGCAGCAAGTTTTTCAGAGCGGGAGGATTTTTGCCGTTAGCGAGTTCTATAAAAGCGATGAGCAATCTTGACAAGTCAATATCCGAAATTTTCGATCACGGCAATTCCGTAGTAACGTTTTACGCAGAGCAGGCGATGTGGGAAAAGTACGAGAATTCCCGTCCTCTAAAAAAAGGCGCGTTCCACTATGCGGTAAAAAACAATGTGCCGGTTGTCATGACCGTGATACTTTTCAGACAGCCGAATTGGTTGAGAAGAAAGTTGGGCGTAAAAAAGGACTGTACGGTAAAGATATGTCCTGCGATTTATCCGCGCAACGATCTTAGCGTAAAAGATAATATCGACTATATGCAAAAAGCTACGCAGGAAATGTACGACAGAACGGTATGCGAGTTTTACGGATATGATTACGACAAATACGATATGCGCTTGACTCCGTTGGAAAACAAATACGTGGCTCAAGGTTTGTTGGATAAGGATACCGCGCTTGCGTCGAAACCGGACGATAGAGCGCTGAAACAAAGAATTGACAGGGAACTGGCGGAACGCGTAAGAGCGCAACAGCCGATGTACGAAGAAGATTTTTCCGAAGACGAGGTCTATGATTATTACGACTTTGACGATATTTATTCGGAAGACACTTTGACGGAGCATCCCGTTAAATTATAGAATTTTTCAAACATAGTTTTTTCACTTCCACAATTCGGTTTACCCGAAAGCAAAAGCCGCTTAGAAATAAGCGGCTTTTGTCTTTTATATTTTATCTTTTGCTTTTGCCCGTTACGTTGTTTATAGATACTTTCCAAATATCCGTACGCCAAAGGCTTTTCTTGATAGCCTCGTCGAAATTTTGCATATTCAGCGGCGTATGTCTTTCGCAAAGAGCGCGCAACGCAATTATCTTTTCGTCATCGTCCGTAACTTGGATCGCTTTGCCGAATATCACAGCCGATTCGTATTTTGTGGAAAATTCGTCATCCAAACGTTGAGTGTCGCCCACGCAGGAAAGACAAACGTCGTCGCAGTAATTCATACAGTCTATTTTGCTGCCGTCTTTTGCGCAGTGGAAGTATATAAAATCGCCTATGCGAGCTATCGAGATAGGTATACAATAGGGCGTGTTTTCTGACGTGACCATAGCAAGCGTTGCCCACTCGCATTTATCGACCACTTGCAAAGCGAATTCTTTTGTCATTTCTCTGTCTTTTCTTCTCATATTTATCTCCTATTAACCGAATATTTCTATTGACGCTATCAGCCGCAAGACTTCGTCGTCTACCAAAGTTCTGCCGTACGCGTCAATAAATCTATTGGCGAAAGCGTTGGTTTTTAAGTTGTGATAAAGCGACCAAATGCCCCAAAAGATATCGACGTGTCTGTCGCTTACGCCACCGAATCCAACGTCTATGAGACCGCTTAGTTTCCAATTATAGAGAATCACGTTTGGCAGACAGTAATCGCCGTGAGCAAGCGTGTCTGTTTTCAATAAAGAGCGGTTGGTTTTTACGAAATCCCACGCTTCGTCAGGCGATTTAAAGCCGCATTGTCTCAGCAGAGTCTTGTCGCATACTCCCGCAATATAATTTTTTTGCGCGGTATCCAAATAATTCGCCGTACGGTTTTTTACGGGGCAGTTTGAGTAACTCATAGAATGCAATAGTCTGAGACTTTCCGCAAGAGTATCGCACAATTTTTCCGGCTGTTCAAGATATTTGGGATGTATACAGTCGTTGCCTATGACTTTGTTTGTGACTAAGAAATCTTTGTCGATAGAAAGATATTCCAATACCTTAGGAGATAAGTCAAGAGAGTGAAAATAATTCGTCATCATCGCTTCCGTTTGCAAAGTTCCCGCTTGAGATATCTTTATATAGTAACCTTCGTCTTTATCGGAAAAAAGAACTTTCGCATCCGCAGAGCAAGAACTGTCATATAAATTTGCATCTTCCAAATACGGACGTAAAGTCGTCGGGTAGTCATCCAAATTAACTTTGATAGGTTTGAGTTCCATAGCAAAATTATAATATAATCGGCAAACGCTGTCAATATTTCCTTGATTTCAAAGATTTTTCTGCGCGGTTTTGAGCCATCTTTTGGAAAGGTAGAACGTTACCGATACGATCGCGCCTACTACCCAACCGATAGGCCAACTCCACCAAATGCCTTCATATCCGGTGTTTAATGACTTGACGAAAATATAACTCAATCCCACTCTGAGTACGAGGTCTGTCAAAGTGCTTGTCGTAAATCCCGCCATATCGCCCGCGCCTCTGATAAAGCCGTCGAAAATTATCTTGATACAGACCACGACGTAGAACGGGGAGAGTATGTAGAGAAATTTAGCGCCGATGTCTATGATCTCTTTATTGTTTTCGCTTGTAAAAACCGACACGAGTTGTCTCGCAAGCGCAAGATAGATCGTTGTCGAAAACAGCGCTATCGCTATCATTGACAGGATTCCGCCTTTCAAACCTTCTTTTGCGCGTTCTATTTTGTGCGCGCCTACGTTTTGAGAAGTAAACGTCGCCATAGCGTTGGAGATCGTAAGGAATACGGATATTATGATATAGTTTATTTTGAATGCCGAACCGTATCCTGCGACGAGATTTGCATTGCCAAAAGAATTTACCAGACTTTGCACAAAAAGCTGTCCAATGGACACTGTCGAATTTTGCAGAATGCTAGGCAAAGAGAGCAACATTATACTCGACCATGTGGAAAGCGAAAATCTTGAATTTTCCAAGGCGCGATGAGTATGTTTTTGTTCGCGAACGCCATCGATAATTTCGCCCTCGACGTGTTGGTTTTCCTTGGGAAGTTTATTGATGTTTATCAAAAGAACCATCAAAGAGATCACGCTTGCTATGCCTTGCGCGACGAACGTGCCCCAAGCCAATCCCTTTACTCCCAAATCGAGATACTTGACAAAAATTATGTCGATTACAACGTTGAAGAGCGTGGAAAATATCAAAAGAAATAGGGGAGTCTTGGAATTGCCAAGCGCCTGGAATATCGAACTTACCACGTTGTATATGAATAGGAAAGACAGCCCGTAAACGTATATGTTAAGATAGTCCACGCTTTGCGCGTAGACGCTTTCGCCGAGTTCCTGCGAATTCATTAGGCTAAGCAAAGGTTTGTTGGTCAATATTCCTATTATTGTGAAAATCACAGAAAACAGAGCAATGTTTATCAGAGCGGTACGCACCGCGGTTTTTGTCCGCGAGTAGTTTTTCGAACCGAATATTCTAGAAATGACCACGCCGCCGCCTACGCCAAAGCCGTTGCCTATCGCTATAAAAACGACGGTGACCGGATATGCCGCGTTGACGGCGGCAAGCGCGTCGCCGCCGTCGTTGATAAAGTTGCCTGCAATTAGCGAGTCCGCTATATTGTAAAACTGTTGAAACAGTACGGATATTATCATCGGAACGGCAAAAGCGTACAGAACTTTGAGCGGTTTTCCTACCGACATATCTTTTGTTGCCATGATCTTCGCCTCCGAATTGAAAATGTCGTCAAAACAAAGTCCGTTGTCTGATCGTCGGGATATATCGTGAGCGTCCTATACGCGCTCTTGCGACGTATTTTTCTTTTTATCGACAATAGGACCATATAATTTATACTACCGCGGAAAAATAAATGCAAGCGAAGGCAATAAAAAAATTTGATTTTTTGATAAAATCAGTATTGTATATTAAAAAATAATATGGTATAATTTGGATAAGTACGAAAAAGGAGTGAATTAGATAATTGGATAAGAAAATTCCGGTATATTTATTCCACGAGGGAACAAACTACGAGGCGTATAAATTTATGTCGCCTCAGCAATGTACAAGAGAAGGAAAAGACGGATGGCTGTTTAGAGTGTGGGCTCCGCACGCAAGATCCGTCAGCGTAGTCGGGGATTTTAACGACTGGGACAGAGACTGTCATCCTATGGAAAAGATCAGCGACGGTATTTGGGAAGGATTTGTAGAAGGATTAAAGATATACGATATATATAAATTCAGCGTAGAAACGCCGCAGGGCAAGTTGAGATTGAAAGCCGATCCGTATGCAAGGCATAGCGAGACTTCTCCCGCCAACGCTTCAAAACTGTATAAATCGCAATTCAAATGGACGGATAAGAATTGGCTTGCCGAGAGGGAAAAATTCGACCCGTTTCATTCTCCTATAAATATTTACGAGCTTCACGTCGGCAGTTGGAAGAGATATGAAGACGGGAATATACTCAATTATCGAGATTTGGCGGACGAGCTTGTAGCTTACGTCAAACAAATGGGATACACTCATATCGAGATCCTTCCAATAGCGGAATATCCGTATGAGGGAAGTTGGGGTTATCAAGTCAGCGGTTTGTTTGCGCCGACTTCTAGATACGGAACGCCCGACGATTTTAAATATTTTGTAAACAAGTGCCATAAAAATAAGATAGGCGTTATTCTCGATTGGGTTTGCGCTCATTTCCCCAAAGACGGCTTTGGACTTTATGAATTTGACGGCGAAGCGTGTTATGAATACTCCGATCCTTGCAAACAAGAGCATAAGGAATGGGGGACGCGCGTTTTTGATTACGGCAGAAACGAAGTTCATTCTTTCCTTATATCTTCCGCGGACTTTTGGGTAAGCGAATATCACGTTGACGGAATAAGAGTGGACGCAGTAGCTTCTATGCTCTATCTCGATTACGGCAGACGCGACGGGGAGTGGCGACCTAACGTATTCGGCGGGAATTACAATCTCGAAGCGATCGATTTCCTCAAAAAACTCAACTCGCATATGCTTGGCAAATTCAAAGGTTTGCTTATGATAGCCGAAGAGTCCACGGCGTATCCCGGCGTTACAAAGCCGGCGTATGACAACGGCTTGGGCTTTAATTTCAAATGGAATATGGGTTGGATGAACGATATGCTATCCTACGTGTCGCTTGATCCGTTTTTCAGAAAAGACAATCACAATAAGATCACTTTTTCGATTACTTACGCTTACAGCGAAAATTATATTTTGCCTCTCTCGCACGACGAGGTAGTACACGGAAAATGTTCCCTTCTCAATAGAGTTCCGGGAACTTATATGGATAAATTCAACGGATTAAAAGCATTCTTCGGCTATACTATGGCTCATCCGGGAAAGAAATTGTTGTTTATGGGCGGAGAATTCGGACAGTTTATAGAGTGGGATTACAAAAAACAACTCGATTGGTTTTTGCTAGATTACGATTCTCACAACAATTTGCACAAGTTTGTAAAGGATCTCAACGCTTATTATCTCAACAATAGAGAAATGTATTATCTTGACACGACTTACGACGGATTCAAATGGATATGCGTGGACGACAACACTCAAAACATCGTATCTTTTATCCGCAGCGACGGCGAGGGAAATTATACGATAGCGGTGGTCAATTTCTCGCCTGTGACGAGAGAAGGATACTGTATGGGCGTTCCTGAAAAAAGAGTGTATAAGGTGGCGTTGAACAGCGACGATAAAAAATACGGCGGAGAGAGCGATAAATTGAGTTTTTCCGCTAAAAAGGGCGAAATGCACGGCTACCCTTATCATATAGAAATGACCATACCGGGCAATAGCGTGATGTATATCTCGCCTGCGAGAAAGATGAAGAAAAATCAAAATTCCGACGAGGCGTGACGGCTTTTGGGAAGACATAATATCCAAACGGATAAAATATAAATATAGAAAGTAAGGATTTTTATATTGTTTAGGAGGGAAAATGTATACAAATAAAAAAGAATGCGTAGCAATGTTGCTGGCAGGCGGACAGGGTACGAGGCTGTATTCGCTGACGAGGGATTTGGCGAAACCTGCGGTATCGTTCGGCGGTAAGTATAGGATAATCGACTTTCCGTTGTCCAACTGTATCAATTCAAATATCGACACGATAGGCGTATTGACGCAATACAAACCATTCGATCTAAATCAGTACATAGGCAACGGACAGCCTTGGGATCTGGACAGGCTCAACGGAGGCGTATTTGTTCTGCCGCCGTATATGAAAGGCGAGACGTCAGATTGGTATAAGGGAACGGCCAACGCTATTTATCAAAATATAGAATTCGTGGACAAGTTTTCTCCCGAATACGTATTAGTGCTTTCGGGCGACCACATTTACAAAATGGATTATGCCCAAATGCTTGCTTATCACAAAGAAAAGAAAGCCGATTGCACTATAGCGGTCATCAACGTGTCTATCGACGAAGCGTCGAGATTCGGCATTATGAATACGAATCCCGATAATTCAGTATATGAATTTGAAGAAAAACCCAAAAAGCCTAAGAGCACGAACGCTTCTATGGGAATATACATATTCAACTGGTCTAAGTTGAGAAAGTATCTTATCGACGATGAAAACGATAAGAATTCCAGCAACGATTTCGGCAAGAATATTATCCCGAATATGCTCAAGGACGGACAAAAACTTTTTGCCTACAATTTCTCTGGTTATTGGAAAGACGTAGGCACTATCTCGTCTCTTTGGGAAGCGAATATGGACGTTCTCAACGAGGACAGCGGAATAAATCTTGACGACAGCGCATGGAAGATCTATGCGAGAAATACCGCAGAACCTCCACATCACGTGGGCAAAGACGCTGTGATAAGAAATTCGCTGATCACCGAAGGCTGCAAGATCAATGGCAAGGTGAGCAACAGCGTACTTTCGACAGGAGTTGAGATCTGCGAAGGCGCGGTAGTCGAGGACTGTAATATTATGCCCGGCGCAAAAATATGCAAAGGCGCGGTAGTCAAGTACGCTATCGTTGGCAGTAACGCCGTCGTAGGCGAAAACGCCGTAGTGGGCGACAAGCAGACAGAACCGGTCAACGGTCAGTGGCAGATCACTGTCGTAGGACCTAACGCAAAAGTAGCGCCTAATACCGTAGTGCCGGTCAAGGCAATGGTAGATTAAGGAGGGAAGAGATATGAATAATACGATGAGTATAATATTTGCGAGTGACAACGAGTCCAAACTCAACGAACTCACTTTGCACCGTACCACGGCGTCGTTGCCGTTTTGCGGAAGATACAGATGTATAGACTTTGTTCTTTCCAATCTTGTCAACAGTTCCGTCACTACGATAGGAATAATCACAAGAAGCAACTATTCTTCTCTGATGGATCATATTCGAATGGGTAGAGATTGGGATCTCAACAGAAAGAACAGCGGTATCGCGGTGTTCCCGCCTTACGCTTCAAATACGTCCACCAACGTATTCAAGGGCAAGATAGAAGCTTTATACGGAATTTTGGACTATATTGAAAACTCCGACGACGAATACGTTATCGTGACCAACAGCAATATCATAGCAAGTATAGATTTCGACGACGTGTACGACGCTCACGTCGCAAGCGGAGCGGACATAACTATGCTCACTTACGAATCTAAGCCTACTACTTCAAAAAGAGTGATCGTCGAAAAAGATTTTACAGGCAGAGTAACGGGTATGAGAATTACGAAATCCGCAAGCGAAGAAAACGCGGAATTAGGACTTTTCTGTTATCTTTTCAAAAGGACTCAACTCGTATCTCTCATTACGGAAACGTATGAAAGAGGAAAGATAGACCTAGAGAAAGACGTATTGCAATCAAACGTCGACAATCTCAAAATTTACGCGTATAAAGTCAAAGGACACGCGGCGCTTGTCGACGATATCAAGTCGTATTATAATGAAAGTATGGCGACGTTGGATACCGAAATACGCGACAGTTTGTTTTACAGCGTAGGCAAAGTATTTACAAAGGTTAAGGATAGCGTTCCGACCAGATATTGCGAGGGCGCAAAGGTTGTAAACTCCCTTATCGCAGACGGTTGCAGGATAAACGGCAAAGTAGAAAATTCTATTCTTTTCCGCGGCGTCATAGTAGAAGAGGGCGCTGTGATACGAAATAGTATCGTAATGGAAGGCGGAAAGATCATGAAGGGATCAAAGCTCAATTATGCGATCACCGATAAAGACGTGACCGTGACCGAAGATAAGTCTTTGAGCGGATCGGAGAGTTATCCCGTCGTTGTGGTCAAGAATAAAACGGTTTAATCAGATCGTATGAGTCAATAACTTAGTCATAAAATCAGTTATCAAGGAGGGCGAAAAATGCCGACTGAAAGCAAGACGAAAAAGGCGACGACCAAAAACGTAAAGCAAACTTGTAAAAAAATAGATTTTGACAAGAAAATTCTTTTCGCGACTTCCGAAGCCGTTCCGTTTATCAAGACGGGCGGATTGGCTGACGTTGCGGGCGCGCTGCCAAAAGCGTTGGTAGACAGAGGCGTCGATTGCAGAGTTATTTTGCCGCTCTATATGGATATAAATCAGGAGTTGCGCGATAAGATGCAATACTTGGGCAACGTCTACGTAAGTCTGTCGTGGAGATATCAATACTGCGGACTCTTCAAGGCGGTTTGCGACGGCGTAACTTATTATTTCGTAGACAATGAATACTACTTCAAAAGAAGCGGTCTTTACGGTTATTTCGACGACGGAGAAAGGTTTGCGTTTTTTGCAAAAGCAGTATTGGAAAGCATAAAGCTTATGGATGGTTTTTATCCCGATATAATCCACTCAAACGATTGGCAGACGGCTTTAGTACCCGTATTTTTGGACGTGTTTTACAGAGAAGACGAGCATTATAAAAATATCAAGACCGTATACACGATACACAATATCGAATTTCAGGGAAGATACAGCGGATTTATGTCCGGCGACGTGTTGGGACTTCCCGACTGGGCAAGAGAATTCGTCGACTATTCGGGCGACGTCAACTATATGAAGGGCGGTATAGAGAGAGCTAATAAAGTTACTACCGTTTCGCAGACGTACGCGCAGGAGATACTCAACGCGTATTTCGGTTACGGTATGAACAACATTCTCGTCAACAGACAGTATAAGCTATCCGGCATAATCAACGGGATCGACGTAAAGTCAAACGATCCAAAGACTGATAAACACGCCTACGTCAATTACGACCTTTCGACTTTTGGAAAGAAAGTAGAGAATAAACTAAAATTCCAAGACGCTTTGGGATTGCCCGTTGACGCGAATATACCTATGATAGGTATGGTAGGAAGATTGACGCACCAAAAAGGACTTGACCTTATAGCTCCTATTATTACAAGAATTCTCGATATGGGCGTCCAACTCGTGATCTTGGGTACGGGCGATTACAAGTATGAGGAAATGCTTAGAAATATTCAAAGCAGATACCCCAACAATCTTCGTTCGCTCATCACTTTTTCGTCGGAACTTGCGAGCAAGATTTATTGCGCGAGCGATATGTTCTTGATGCCGTCTAAATTCGAGCCGTGCGGTTTGAGTCAAATGATCGCCATGAGATACGGAACGTTGCCTATCGTAAGAGAGACGGGCGGACTTAAAGATACCGTTATTCCGTACGATTACACTACGGGACAGGGTACGGGCTTTACTTTCTATTCTTACAACGCGTACGATCTTCTCAACGCGGTAGAACGCGCGGTGGGTATGTATCGCGACTATAAGGAAGATTGGTCGAAGATAGTCCGCAACGCTATGACGCAAGATTTCAGCTGGGAAAATATATCTCTTAGATATCTGGATCTATATAAACAGTTGTAAATATTATACAAAAGCGTCAAAAATTTTATAAAATATTAATTTATTATAAAAAATTAGCTTTATATATGCTATTTTGTAGCAAAAAATAAATGTTTATGATATAATTTTAATGTGTAAATTTGCCTGACGGCATTGTTGCGGAAGGGCAGATTTCACAAAAAGTTCATAAAAAGGGTAAATATTCGGAGAAAAGATGGAAAATCAAGTAAAAGAACTAAAAAAGATCGTCGCTTTGAAGTGTCAGACTTATTTTGGAAGGACGGTTGAAAACGCAAGCAAAAATCAGATCTACCGCGCTATTTGTATGACCGTAAGAGACATACTTACGGATAAGCGATTGGCTTTCAAGAAAAAAAGATTGGAGCAGGGGACAAAACAAGTATATTATATGTCCATGGAGTTTTTGTTGGGAAGATCTTTGAAAAATCATCTTTACAACCTCAAAATGACGGACGCTTTCGAAGCGATCTGCAAAGAATTGGGATATACTCTCGAAGATATGTATGCCGTTGAGCCCGACGCGGGTCTTGGCAACGGCGGTCTCGGCAGACTTGCCGCCGCTTATATGGAATCGCTTACAAATCTCAACTACGTAGCGAGCGGTTTTTCTATCAGATACGATTACGGTATCTTCAAGCAGAAGATCGAAGACGGTTGGCAGGTGGAATTGCCTGACGAGTGGTTGGAAAACGGCGACGTTTGGCTTTCGCCCCGTATGGAAGATACGTTTGAAGTCAAGTTCGGCGGATACGTCGAAGAAAGATGGGACAACGGCAGACTTTATACCGAGCAAAAAGACTGTTATACCGTTATGGCGATACCTTACGATATGAATATCAGCGGTTACGACGTGCCTGCTGTAAATAAATTAAGACTTTGGACTGCAAAAGCGCCTATGGACTTTGATATGAAGTTGTTTGCAGAAGGCGAATACGTCAAGTCGCTTGAACAAAAGGCGATCGCGGAAAGTATTTGTAAAGTTCTTTATCCTGCCGACCACCATCAAGAAGGCAAGATGCTTAGACTCAAACAGCAATATTTCTTTGTTTCCGCGTCTTTGCAATCTATTATCAAAATGCATCTCAAAGATTATAAATCGCTTGATACGCTGCCAAATAAGGTCGCTATCCATATCAACGATACGCACCCGACTTTGTGCATACCTGAACTTATGAGATTGCTTCTAGACGAGTACGGTTATTCGTGGGAAAAAGCGTGGGATATCGTTACGCGTACCGTTTCTTACACCAACCATACCGTTATGGCGGAAGCGTTGGAGAAATGGCCGGAAGGACTATTTAGACAACTTTTGCCGAGAATATATCAAATCGTTTGCGAGATCAATCGCAGATTTACCGATAAGCTTTGGGCGTTCTATCCCAACGATTACAGAAAGGTAGAATACAACGCTGTTCTTTCCAACGGTCAAGTGAAGATGGCAAACCTTTGTCTTGCGGCTTCGCACACAGTCAACGGCGTATCGGCTTTGCACTCGCAAATACTTAAAGACGAAGTGTTCAGAGACTGTTACCAAATGAATCCTGAGGCGTTTACCAACGTTACCAACGGTATCACTTACAGAAGATGGCTTTGTCAGTCCAATCCGCTACTTTCTAAGTATATCCAAGAATTGACGGGCGACGGCTTTATGAAAAATGCCGACTCATTGAAAGATTTGACAAAGTACGCCGATAATGAGGCGGTTCTTGACAAGGTAATGGATATCAAGAGAGCCAACAAGGTTAGACTTGCCGAATATATAAAGCAAGCCAACGGAATAGACGTCGATCCCGATTCTATCTTCGACGTGCAGGTAAAGAGATTGCACGAGTACAAACGTCAGCTTCTCAATGCTTTGCATATTCTCGATCTGTATTACAGACTCAAACAGAATCCAGATCTTGATATAAATCCGCGTACGTTTATTTTCGGCGCAAAGGCTGCTCCGAGCTATTATATGGCTAAGCAGATCATTAGACTTATACATTCTCTTGGCAACCTTATCAACAACGATCCTGACATTAAGGGCAAGATCAAAGTCGTTTATTTGGAAAATTACAGGGTTACGCTTGCCGAAATGATAATGCCTGCTTCCGACGTGTCCGAGCAGATTTCCATTGCGGGAAAAGAAGCGAGCGGTACGGGTAATATGAAATTTATGATTAACGGCGCGGTCACGATAGGCACTATGGACGGAGCGAATATAGAGATTTACGAAAACGTAGGCAAAGATAATATCTTTATTTTCGGTTTGCTTGCCGATGAGATAAACGAACTCAACCGTCGCGGTTACAATCCGAGAGACTATTATGAATCCAATCCTAGGATCAAGGCTGTGATCGACGGATTGAGAGGCGGTATCGCAGGCGTGAATTACGGAGAGATAGCCGACGCGCTTATACAAAGCGATACGTACAAAGTGCTTGCAGACTTCCAGTCGTATTGCGACGCGCAAGACAGACTTGATAAGGCGTATAGCAACCGTCGCGCGTGGGCGAAAATGTCTCTTCTCAATACGGCAAACGCAGGTTTCTTCTCTTCGGATAGAAGCGTAAAAGAATACGCCGACAGAATATGGAAGATGAAGCCTGTCAAGTATGCGGAAAGCGCAGCGGTAAAGGATAAAACTGCGGAAAAGTCCGCTACTAAGACGGCTACCGCTAAGCCTGCGGCTAAAAAGACAACAAAGAAATAATTTTTGACAATCCAGCCTTATCCTAAGTGTTTGTATCGACGGATAGGGCTGTTTTTATATATAGGACGTAATATATGCAAGACTTTATCTATTTTGACAGCAAAAATCCTCATTGTAAGTCGCCTTTCGGAAGTGTGGAACAAGATAAGGAAATGACTTTTAGAATTTTTGCCAAAGACGGCGTTTTCGTACAGAACGTTGAGTTGCAGATCTTTGAAGACGGAAAGGATACGCCTTACGTTTTTCCTATGTCTTTCAGTTGCAAGCGCGGAGACGAAAGCGAGTTTTTTACAAAATTGAGTATTGTCAAAGTAGGCTTGTATTGGTATAGATTTGTTTTCCGCACAGAACAGGGCGACGTTTATAAAGACAACGACGGCAGACTTTATCAGTTTACCGTTTATAAAAAAGGCTATAAGACGCCGGATTGGGCGAAAGGCGGAGTAATTTATCATATATTCGTTGACAGATTTAATAAAGGCAAAGACGATAAGGCTGTTTTCGATAAAAACGGCGTTTTGAAAGAGTGGGGCGAAGAAGTGACGATCGTCGACCCCGACGGGGTATTCAGAGCCAACGACTTTTACGGCGGCAATCTGCAAGGTATAATTGACAAACTTGATTATCTCAAAGGTTTGGGCGTAACGCTTTTGTATCTTTCCCCAATCTTCAAGTCGTCGTCAAATCACCGTTACGATACGGGCGACTACGAAAAGATCGATCCGCTTCTCGGCGACGAGGAGAAGTTTGCGGAGCTTATTGCTAAAGCTCAAAGCAAGGGTATGGGAATTATGTTGGACGGCGTGTTCAACCATACCGGAGCGGACAGTAAATATTTCAATAAATTCGGAAATTATCCTACGCTCGGCGCGTACCAGTCAAAAGAGAGCGAGTACTACGATTGGTATGATTTCTATAAATTTCCGGACGATTATCACTGTTGGTGGGGAATTACCGTAACGCCAACGATCAGTCAAAGAGCGCAATCGTTTAGAGATATGATAGCGGGCGAGGACGGCATTATCAAAAAGTGGACGAAACTCGGCGTAAAAGGTTGGCGACTTGACGTTGTCGACGAGTTGCGCGAAGATTTCGTCAAGGATATCCGCAAAACCGTCAAAGGCTGCGACAATGACGCAGTGCTGATAGGCGAAGTGTGGGAGGACGCGTCCAACAAAATAGCGTACAGCTACCGCAGACATTATTTTCAGGGCGAGGAACTTGACGGCGTAATGAATTATCCGTTTAAGGAGGCTACTCTTGCTTACGCGCTGGGCGGCGACGTCAAAAACTTTATCGACACGGTAATGACTATCGTAGAAAATTATCCTCGTCAGTCTTTGGACGTGACAATGAATTTGATAGATTCGCACGATACGGCGAGAGCGTTAAGCGTATTGAGCGGAGTAGATATGGCAGGCACGGACAAGGCGTTTAGAAGAGATTTTCGTATGAACGGCGACTTATATGCTCTTGCCAAGAAAAGACTTAAACTCGCTTCGGCGCTTCAATTTATATTGCCGGGTATTCCGTCAATATTCTACGGCGACGAGCGAGGTATGCAAGGATACGAAGACCCTCTTTGCAGACGCACGATAGATTGGAGCGGTTGCGATGAAGAAATATTTGCGCATTATAAAAAACTCGGTTCAATAAGGAAGAAATACGGCGCGCAAATGCGAGGCGAAACGTATTTCGAGTGGCAGGACGGACTGTTAATACTTTGCAGAAAAAGCGGTAAAAAAATTATCAAAGCCGTTGCCAACAACACAGATAGCGCAAAGACTTTTTATTGTGAAAACGTAAAAATGGAATTGCTTAGCCAAGAGGACGTCAAAACCAACACATTTGAGTTACGTCCTTGCGAAGTGAAGATTTTTCTTGTAAATATTTAGCGATAAAAATTATAAGTGGGAATAGTAATTATTTTAGCCATATTTTTTAGCGAGAGCGATATAAGATTCGCAAATCAGTAAGACCAAAAACTATGAGCAAATAATCACAATTCCCACTTATTTTTTACATCATCCAAATTAATGGAGTATTTTTACTATTTTAATTCTTCAATATAATACAGTTTGTTTGTATTTTCATCATAAGCCATAATTAGTATATCGTGGTCGTTAAAACGATCGAGTTTTTTCAAAATAAAATTCTCATCGGGATATAAAATTTTACTTTCTTCAAGTCCGCCGTCTATAAGTCGGTTTGCTATTCTTTTATAAGTTTCAATATACTCATCACTGTTATCTTTTGAAAAAACCTGCAAAAACTCATCTGGGTGGTCTTTCAGGATAATAATCGCATAGTTTTGTCCTTCGCCGAAAAAACCGCCTTGCGTAGAATAGCGGTATTCAATTTTAGCGTCTTTTGGAAAAGTAATATCCCAACGCTCTGCATAAATGTGCAACGTGGGAGTAGGAAATACTATTTCTCCTATTATATTCTGCGTAAAGAAGTTTACAAACATAATGCCGTATGACCATATACCGCAACATATTACTATAAAAATCGTTATTATAACTTTTTTAGCAGTTTTCATATTACTTCCTTGCATTTCCGCTTATCACTTTAAGTTTAGCATTAGTAAGGGCGTAAGTCAATAAATATTTGAAAATAATATCGCAATAATTCTTTTTCAAAGTACATAATAATATTTGCAAGCATATACTTAAACGTGACAGATTTAAGTTTTTTATCCGCGCTTGACGCAAATATAGTATTCGATCATCCTTCGCTTTCGGCTTTTGGAAGCGGCGGAGATATTGCCGCTGTGATATATCCTGCGACTGCAAAGCAATTAGTTCAAGCGACCGCATTGCTTGATAGAGAAAAGATACCTTATTTCATCTTGGGAAACTGCACCAACGTGCTTATAAAAGACGAAGGTATTGACGGAGTCGTCATATGCACTAAATATTTATGCGGTATCGAGGTCAAAGACGACTTGCTATACGTCGCGGCGGGCGAGAGTATGCCAAAGCTTTGCAAACTCTCTTTGGAGGGGAGTTTGAGCGGTTTGGAAGGACTTTGTTCCATTCCCGGTACGGTGGGCGGAGGCGTAATTATGAACTGTTCGGCTTTCGGTCGGGAATTCGCCGACGTGATAGAGTACGTCGATATAGTTCAAGGCGGCGAGATCGTAAGATACTCGGCGCAGGATTTGGACTTTGGATATAGGTATTCCAAAGCCAAAAGTTTGGGCGCGGTAATAGGCGCGGGCATTAAGTTGAAGTCGGGCGACAAACGCAAGATCGCAAACGATATAAAGGGATACAAGATAGCGCGCGGAAGAAGTCAACCGCAAGGCATATCTCTAGGAAGCGTATTCAAACAAGTCGACGGGGTTTCGGCAGGTTATTATATCGACAAAGCCGGATTGAAAGGTATGCGAATAGGCGGTGCAAAGATATCCGAAAAGCACGCGAATTTTATTCTCAACGTCGATCGCGCGACGTCCGCGGATTTTCTTGAGCTGGGCAATTATGCTAGGCAAGAAGTTGACAAACTATGGGGCGTTGGTCTACAATATGAAATAGACATAATTTGAAAAAATGTTGATATTTTTGCCAAAGACTTTTAGCAAGGAAAATCGATCGCTAGGACAAGCAAGGAGGATCCGATCGAATATGATCATCACAGCTGATTATCATTCTCATACGACTTATTCGCACGGCAAGGGTTCTATTGCCGACAATGCGCGCGTCGCAAGCGAAAAGGGACTCGATTTTCTTGCAATTACCGACCACGCGGCAAGACATCCGTTTATCGGCGTGAGCAGAAAAAAATACGATACTATGCGAGCCGATATGCAAGAGGTTCAGAAGAATTATCCAAATCTCAAACTTTTATTGGGCATAGAAGCTAACATATTGGGAGTAGAGGGGAATTTGGACGTTACTCCTGACGATGTGGACAGGCTGGATATAGTTATTGCCGGTTATCATCTTACGTCTTTGCCATACAAAGCAAGCGACTTTTTCAAAATCACTTGCTCGGCGCTATTGAGGTATTGTTTCAAGCCTACAAAGGCGCAGATCGCCAGACAGACGAAGATGTACGTCAACGCCGTAAAAAATAATAAAATCGACGTTATCACGCATCCGGGATTTCGTCTTGACGTCGATTATAGGGAACTTGGAAAGGTATGCGCCGATCACGGCACTTACGTGGAACTTTCTTCCCGTCACCGTACGCCCGACGAAAGAGGATTGGAAGCGTTGCTTTCGACAGACTGTCAGTTCGTACTCAATTCTGACGCGCACGTACCTGCAAACGTAGGCGAATGCGCATTTGCAAAGGAATTGGCTGAAAAGTACGATATCCCCGCTCAAAGAATAGCGAATATAGAACACAAAAGTTTGGTTTTGAGATCCCAAAACAAATAGATAAGATACGAATATATTATGGACTGTACCGTTGAACTGAAAAACGACATACTCAAATCATTGCCGCAGAAGAGAGAGCAAAAACTCGCTTTTCTTTGCGCCGTGACAAAGAGTCGAGGAGGTATAGACGTATATAAGAAGTCAATATCGCTGACCTATGAATTCGAGGATAAAGGCGAGGCTTTGGCGATATTGGATATGGTCAAAGAAGAAGTAGGCGGAGAAGTATTTTTTATTCAAAAGAGCGCGGGCGAGAAAGTCGTCTTTTGCGTTCAACTCAAAGACTCCGTAGCCAACGGCTTTCTCAAAACACTCAACCTCAGCCATTATGACGAAGGTTCTTTCGTCATTGACGACGCGGTAGACTATATGTTGGCTTTGCGGCAAGGCGAAGAATTTTTTGCCTTTTTCAAAGGCGTGGTCTTGACGGTGGGACAGTTGAGATTTCCTGACTCGGAATATTCAAATTATTTATTGCAAATGAAGTTGTCAAACGAACGTTACGCGCAGGCTTTGAGAGAAAAAATGCTTGAATTCGATATAGATCTCAAAATGAGCGAAACGAGGACGAGTTACGTTCTTCAATCGCGAAACAGTAAGGAAATAGAGGATATGTTGGCGATGTGCTCGGCAAACGATTGCGTGTTGAAACTCAACAATATTATCGCAGAAAGAGAACAGACGAATGAGTTCAACCGTCAAAGCAATTTCTATATGGCGAATTTGGCAAGAGCGGTGTCGGGAGCAAGCAAGTATATAAACGCTATCGAGTTCTTGACTCAAAAGGGAGTATTGCAACAGCAGGAAAAGAAATTGCGCGACGTCGCGAAAGCGAGAATGGAATACGAGGACGACAGTATGCGCGAGTTGGCGGAAAAGCTTTCGATGAGCAAGACGAGTTTGGCAAGGTATCTCAACAGATTGTTGGAATTGGCGGAGGAAGAGAATGGAAGAGAATAAGTTTGAAAATTTGCAAGGCGGATTGTTGGACAGTCTTGACGAGATGTTGGGATCAAATACCGTCGTGGGTGAAAATACGGACAAGCTTTCTCCGGAAAACGCGGATAAGAAGCCGGATTTGAAAGAGGAAGTCAAATCAGACTTAAATACGGATAAAAAAGCGCAAAAAGAAGACGAAGCAAAGGATAGCAAAAAGAATTACGACAAGCCTTTCGTACATTTGCACGTCCACTCGGAATACAGCCTTTTGGACGGACTGGCAAGAATAACCAAAGGCAAGAAATCGCCTCTTTTGGACGCTTGTAAAGAATTGGGGATGCCGGGTTGCGCGCTGACTGACCACGGCAATATGTTTGGCGCGTATACGTTCTACAAAGCTGCCAACAAGAGGAATATCAAACCTATCGTCGGCTGCGAATTCTATACTTGCGAGGATATGACGAAAAACGAGAGTTCGGAGAGAAACCACCTCGTATTGTTGGCGAAAAACGATACGGGTTATCGCAACTTGGTCAAGATGGATTCGCTTGCTTACATAGACGGTTATTATTACAAGCCGAGAATAGATCTCAATCTTTTGGAAAAACATTCCGAAGGCGTGATATGTCTTTCGGCGTGTCTTTCGGGAAAGATTCCAAGACTTCTTACGGCAGGCGATTACGAGGGCGCGAAAGCGTACGCTATGCGTCTTAAAAATATGTTTGCCGAAGGAGATTTTTATATCGAACTTCAAGATCACGGTCTTGCCGAGCAGAAGGCGATACGCGACGATCTTGTCAGACTTGCAAGAGAATTGGGCGTAAAACTCGTCGCTACCAACGACGTGCATTACGTCAACAGAGAGGATAATATTGCGCAGGACATTCTCGTGCGTATCAATACCGGCAAGACTATCAACGACGCAACCGGTATGGAAATGGGCAACGACCAATTCTATCTCAAAAGCTATGAAGAGATGATGGAGATATTTAGTTGGTGTCCCGAAGCTGTGACCAATACCGTAGAGGTAATGGAAAAGTGCAATATCACGATAGAAAAAGAAGACTTATATCCGCCTTATACGCCTGAGGACGGTTCGACTCCCGAAGAGTTTTTGCGCAAACTTGCATATAAAGGTCTGGAAGAAAAATACAGCGTTATCACAGACGAGATAAGAGAAAGAGCGGAGTATGAGCTGGATATCATTATTCGCACGGGCTTTGCGGAATATTATCTTATAGTCTGGGACTTTATCAATTACGCGCGTTCGCAGAGTATTCCCGTAGGACCGGGACGAGGAAGCGGCGTAGGTTCTATCATTGCGTACGCCGTAGGTATCACCAATCTCGATCCTCTTAAATACAAACTCTTCTTTGAGCGTTTTCTCAATCCTGAAAGAGTATCCGCTCCCGACTTTGATATAGACTTCTGTATGGACAGGCGCGGAGAAGTCATCGAATACGTCATTCGCAAATACGGCAAAGAAAAGGTTTGTCAGATACTTGCGCTCGGCACGATGAAAGCCAAAGGCGCGATAAAGGACGTAGCGAGAGTTTACAACGTGCCTCTGGATATAGTCAATTCAACTACAAAACTTATTCCCAACGCGCCGAAAGTTACTTTGGATAAGGTTTTGGGAAGAGATCCGAGCACCAAAGAAGACGATCTCAAATTGAGAAATCCCGAAGTCATAGAGATATACGAAAACAATGCCGAAATGCGCAAAGTCATAGATATGGCTTTGAAGATTGAGGGATTGCCGCGCAACTGTTCAAAGCACGCGGCAGGCGTCGTAATATGTAAGGAAGTCATAAGCGATCACGTTCCTTTGCAAAGAAACGGTCCTGATATAACAACGCAATTTCAAAAGGAAGAAGTCGAGGAATTGGGAATGCTCAAAATGGACTTCCTCGGACTTACTACTCTTACCGATATAGATAAGGCGCTCAAATACGTCAAACAAAATCACGGAGTAGACATAGACTTCGATAAGCTGGGATACGACGACGAAGAAGTATATAAACTTATAGGCACGGGCGAAACCGAAGCCGTGTTCCAGTTGGAAAGCGCGGGCATGAAAGGCTTTTTGAAAAACTACCAACCGCGCAACCTAGAAGAAGTCATCGCGGGAATTTCCCTTTACCGTCCCGGTCCTATGAGCTGTATTCCCGATTATCTGGCAGCGCGCGCAGATCCGGCAAGTATCGTTTACGACGCTCCGCAACTTGAAAATATATTGGACGTCACGTTTGGAGTTTTCGTATATCAAGAGCAGGTAATGCAAGCCGTTCAAGCTTGCGCAGGCTATACGCTTGGTAGAGCGGATAATCTTCGCCGCGCGATGGGTAAGAAGAAAGAAGACGTAATGAAAGCCGAAAAGGACGTATTCATCAACGGCTGCGCGGCAAAGGAAGAGAAGAGAAACGACGCGGGAATAGTTATCGAAAAAGGCGCGCCGGCTGTTGAAGGCGCGGTCAATAGAGGCATACCTAGGGAAAAGGCGGAAAAGATATTCGATAATATGGCGGACTTTGCAAAGTACGCTTTCAACAAGTCGCACGCCGCGGCTTACGCAACGTTGACGTATCAGACGGCTTTTCTAAAACGTTATTATATGTTGGAGCTTTTCGCCGCGGTAATCAACAACAGAATTACCAAGTCCGACGAAATAGCCAAATACCTTGCTTACGTCAAGAACTACGATAAGAAGATATATCCGCCCGACATCAACAAATCGGACGTCATATTTACCGTTGAAAACAACGACGGATTGCGTTTTGGTCTTGGCGGAATAAAGAACGTAGGCGAAGCGGCAATGCAGGCGCTTGTCGAAGAGCGAAAAGAAAACGGCGAATACAAGTCGATAGGCGATATTTTGAGAAGACTTCCCGCAGGTACGGTCAACAAAAAGATGCTGGAATGTCTTATCAAAGCTGGGGCGTTCGACTGTTTCGGACATACTCGCGCGGCGCTTATGGCAAGTTATGAATCCATAATGCTTTTGAGTATGCACGACAAGAAGATGCAAGCCAACGGACAGATGAGTTTGTTCGGACTTTTAGGCGATGAAGACGTCGAGGATACTAAAGACGACGTTCCGTACCTCAAAGAGTATTCGGACAAACAGTTTTTGGCTCTTGAAAAGGAAGTGCTCAACGTCTACGTCACGGGACATCCGCTTGACGAGTATAGGGATGAGATCAACAAGTTCGATTTCAATATCTCCAAAATATCCGATCTGCTGTCAAAGAACCTAGACGAAGACGAGTTGGAAGAGAGCGATCTTCAACTTCTCGCGCAGTATGAGAACAAAGAAGTAATATTAGGCTGTATGCTTTCCAAGATAGAAAAGAAGACCACAAAGAGCGGAGGAATAATGGCGTATACGACTATTGAAGATCTATACGGAGAAATGGAAGGCGTGTTGTTCCCCAAGACCTACGAGCGAAACAGAAACTTGCTTATCAACGACAATATCGTTATGGTAAAAGGCACGATAAAACGCAACAACGGAAGGGTCAACCTCAACGTGTTCGATATCCAGCCGTGGCATAAGAGCGAGCAAGTCGATAGCGTAGAAAATAAGCAGGAAAGCGCAGTGGTAAGCGGCAAGAAAGTATTTATCAAGATAGACGACAGAATAGCGTACAGACAGGTGTTGGAGGTTATAGAACTCTTCCCGGGAGTGGATTCGGTCATCTTCAAAATGTATGACAGCGACAAGCCGCAGAAGTATTTTAAGGGCGTCAACAGCAAGGAAAATTTCGTCAATCAGATCAAAGCTATCGTAGGCGCGGGCGGTATTGTAGTAAAATAAAATATTTACGCTAAAATTGTAGCCTTGATAATGATATTTTGCTATAATACATAGCGGAAAGAAAATTTATAAAAGCGCGATGACGCGCGAGAGAGGACGTATGAAAAGAATAGGAGTTTTGACAAGCGGCGGCGACGCTCCGGGAATGAACGCTTGCGTTAGAGCCGTAGTCAGATATGCGATTTACAACGGAATGACCGTGTACGGTATCGAAAGAGGATACACGGGACTTATCAACAACAATATCAAAGAGATGAACAAACGCTCTGTATCTGATATTATCCAAAGGGGCGGAACTATCTTGAAGACTGCGAGATGTCCCGAATTCGTAGAAGACAAGTATATGCAGATCGCCGTGGACAATATGGAAGCTTACGGAATAGACGGACTCGTAGTTATCGGCGGCGACGGCAGTTTTAGGGGCGCGCTCGATCTTTACAAAAAGTTCGGCGTAAAGGCGATAGGCATACCGGGTACGATCGACAACGACTT
This sequence comes from uncultured Clostridia bacterium, assembly GCA_947174325.1. GTDB lineage: Bacteria > Bacillota > Clostridia > Christensenellales > UBA3700 > RACS-045. The sequence goes on along the minus strand of CAMWIL010000010.1, from coordinate 6,551 downwards.
GGCTTATACCGATTATACGTTGGGATTTGATACGAGCGTGAATACGGTGGTTTCCGCTATCAACAACCTTCGCGATACGATGACGTCGCACGATAGAGTTTGTATCATAGAAGTAATGGGAAGAAAGTGCGGAGATATCGCGTTGTACGCAGGAATATGCGGCGGCGCGGAGATAATACTCGTGCCGGAAGTTCCGTTTGACCTCAAACAGATCGTAAAGAAAATCAACCTCAACCAAAGAATAGGAAAGAGCTCTGACATCATAGTGCTTGCGGAAGGCGTATGCAAAGCCGAAACGCTCAAGGAACAACTCGCCGAAAACGGTATCACGGGTTCTATCAAGACGACTACGCTCGGCTATATCCAAAGAGGCGGCGCGCCTACTATGGCTGACCGTGTGCTGTCCGCAAGATGCGCGGTAAGAGCAGTTGATTTGCTTATGGCGGATAAGGGCGGCAGAGTAGTCGGTATCAAGGACAACAAGATAATCGACGTAGATATCGAAGAAGCTTTGACAAAGAAAGGCAAGTTTGACGACGATCTTTACCAAACGGCAATGATCTTAGGATTGTAATTATGTATTTATTTGCTTTACCGCCGATAGATATGGAGAAGTAATTTATTATGATCAACAAGAAAAACAATCAAATATCCATAAGAAGTTCGGCGGCAGAGTATTTGACTTACGTTGCGTCTGTCGGAGATACTGCAAACAGCATTGAAGTACGTTATGAAGACGAGAATATTTGGCTTACGCAAAAGATGTTGGGTTTGCTTTATAACGTAGAAACCAACACTATAAATTACCATATTAAAAAGATTTTTGCAGACAGCGAATTGGAAGAAAATTCAACTATTCGAAAATTTCGAATAGTTCAAGACGAAGGCGAAAGACGAATTGAACGCGATATTGCTCACTATAATTTGCAAATGATTATAGCGGTAGGTTTCAAAGTCAATTCCGAACGCGCCGTGCAATTTCGCAAGTGGATAAATCAAATAGCCAGCGATTACACAATAAAAGGTTGGGTAATGGACGATGAACGTCTTAAAAGCGGAACGTATCTAACCGATAAATATTTTGAAGAACAGTTAGAGCGTGTCCGTGAAATTCGCGCAAGCGAACGAAAGTTTTATCAAAAAATCACCGACCTATACGCTACTGCGATTGATTACGACGTTAATTCCGCAATGACAAAACGCTTTTACGCAACGGTGCAAAATAAAATGCATTATGCTGTTCACGGTCATACGGCGGCGGAGCTTATTGTGGGGCGAGCTGATAGCGAAAAAGAACATATGGGGCTTACCACTTGGGCAGACGCGCCTGACGGCAAAATTAAAAAATCAGACGTCACGATTGCAAAAAATTATCTCAATGCGTATGAGCTTGGTCAGTTGAACCGTATGGTAACGGCATATATCGACTTTGCCGAGAGTATGGCGGCGCGTAAAATTCCACTGACTATGGAAGATTGGGAAAACCGATTGAACTCATTCATACAGATGTTTGAATTCGGATTGCTCAAAGATGCAGGCAAAGTATCGAGTGAAATAGCGAAAATTCATGCTGAGACCGAATTTGAAAAATATCGTGTGATTCAAGATAAGTTGTTTATGTCCGATTATGACAGATATATGCTTGAATTAGAGGAAAGCATAAAGCGCGACAAAAAATAATTTCTATAATAAAATACGAATACCGCTACGCGTAACAGTGAGGATTTGCGCGAGCGGTATTTTTTATTGCAAATTAAATTATTTTATATCATATCGCTTTTATAAAATCTTTCAGCAACTTGCTAGCGTCGGGGATAGTTTCGTCGAGGGTATTCCAAAGGTCGTCTTCGCTGGCGATGGCGAATTTATATCTTTCAGCGTAGATTTTCAAAGCTTTTATCAAGTTGTCTTTTCCAAGCGTATCCTGCGCGTGCTTCCATACCATAAGCGATTTGTTGTACGTCAAGTTGGTGTAGTAATAATTGCTTGGGAATTCCGTCAGTCTTCCGCCGAGTTTGCCGACGGCAGGTTCGCCAACGGAGTTTTGAATATCGCAAAATCTTCTGTATTGAGTATACGCGTCGGTGATCATAAGATCTGCGTAATCCAAATTGCAGTACTCAACAAAATAAAGGTACGTCGAATAGTTGGTCAATCCCTCGTCTTGCCAAGCGTTGATAAGATTGTTGCTGCCCACAGCGGAATACCACCATTGGTGCGCTATTTCGTGCGCAACGACTTCTTCGTAGGCTACGTCTTTTATATCCTCGTTTATCACGCAAAGACTGCCGTATTCCATACCGCCTGCGGCAAAAGGCATATCGGCGATAGACAGCGTATCGTAAGCGTATTTGCCGAACATCGCAGAGTATGCGTCAAGAGCTTTTTTTGCGTATTCGAGCGTGTATGGGTTCTTGCCGAGATAGTTGAGTTCCACGCCTTTGTAGTTTTCTGTTTTTTTATTGAGCTCAGGGGATATCACCAATGCGAAATCGCGTATATTTTCCGCCTTTGCGGTAATGAGAATTTCGCCGTCTTCTTCGCTTGATTTGCTCTTTCCGCTTGATACGTATTCATAGCCGTTGGGGAGATTGAAATTCACTTCGTAGTTGGCAACGTCCGCAAAATACGGATCGCCTATCGCGCTGAAATCGTCATAATACCATTCGCCGTCAACAAGCGCGCAAAGCTGCGGATAAAATCCCGTAAGTGTAACCCCGCGTTCGTTGAAGCCGTATCTTAAAAGTGTGTTGGGCAAAACGAGCGAATAGACGAATTGCAGATCTACGCTTTCGCCCGGTTGAAGAGGTTGGGCAAGATCGACAGTGATAAGGTTTTTGTCAAAGTCGAATTGATAGTCTGCAAGATCGCCGTGAAGCTGTTCGAGCTCAAACTTGCCAAAGCTCACTCCGTTGGGGTACGCTTCCGCCTGTTCCTGCGGCGTGCAGGGCAACGGTTTTTTGCTGTCGAAAGCGTTGGCGTAGACGTTGAGTTTTAAGTTGTCGAGAACGCTTTGGGAAGTGTTGACGAAATGCAGTTTTTGCGCGCAGTCTACGCCGTCGTCGTTGAAGTCCAACCATATCTCATAAGCTGTGACGTCCTCGGCTTTGGCGCACGATACCGCCATTGTCAAAACGGACAGAGAAAGCGCGATGATCAATATAATGGAAATATACTTTTTTTTCATACAAAATACTATGCGTTGAGAGCAAGCGTTATGCGCGCAAAAAATGTCGTAAAAAGCATATTGTATGTAAAACTTACATAATTTTAATCTTGACACCAACTTAATGCAAATATTATAATTAAATCGTGAATCGGAAGAGAATTCCGACTATAGGAGGTAAAATTCATGGCATTTGAATTTTTGAAAAAACAGTTTAGAAAAGTCATTCAGTGGGAGAGTGACAACGAAAACGATATCATCTATAAATATCCTTTGGAGAGAAAAGAAGAGATCATGCGCAAGTCCATGCTCGTAGTAAGAGAGGGACAAAAGGCGTTGTTTATAAAAGAAGGCGTGCTTGCCGACGTATTCGAGCCGGGCACTTACAGACTTGACGATATCAAAAACTTTCCTATCTTGACTCAGCTTTACAACTGGAAATATATGTGGGAAAGTCCTTATACAGGCGACGTATATTTTATATCGACAAAGCAGTTCATAAATATGAAATGGGGCACGTCCAATCCCGTAATGATGAGAGATTCCGAATTCGGAATGGTCAGAGTAAGAGGCTTTGGCGCATACTCGTTCGCGGTAGGTACTCCGACGAATACGCTACGTGAACTCATAGGTTCTATGAACAAATTCACAGTCAAGAACGTGGACGACTATTTCAAGAAGATCATCACTTCTACGCTGTCCAACGTGATCGCGGAATCGCAAGTGCCTGCGTTGGATCTTGCAATGCATTACGACGAACTCGCGGAAATGGCAAAGCAAAAGCTCATCGCGGAGTTTGAAAAGATAGGTATCGAGATCAAGGCTCTTATTATTGAAAATCTTTCGTTGCCGGAAGAAGTGGAGAAGATGCTCGACAAGCGTACTAACGTCGGCGTAATGAACGGAGCAATGCAACAGCACGCTCAACTCGAAACTTTGGAAGCTATGAAATCTGCGGCTAATAATCCCAACGGTATGAGCGGTATGGGTATAGGTATGGGCGCAGGACTCGGCTTCGGAAAGGTGTTTGCCGACAATATGAGCGCGGCGTCTATGCCGTCGCCCAACGCTCCCGCGCAGATCAGATGCCCCAAGTGCAACGCGGTAATGAAGAAGGGCGCGAAGTTCTGTCCCGAATGCGGAGAAAAGATCGTAAGCATCGGCAAAATCAACTGTCCTAAATGCGGAAAAGAGGTGGACGCAAAGACCAAGTTCTGTCCGGAGTGCGGCGCAAAGATGGGCGAGAAAGTTTGTAAAGAATGCGGACATAAATTGCAAGGCGATCAAAAATTCTGTCCCGAATGCGGAACTAAACAAGAATAATCTATCATAAAACTTTTTTGAGGTTTGAAATGTCTGAAGGACAAGATAAAGATTTCGCGACTACCGCCGACGCGAAAGCGGACGGCGGAAATAGCGAAAGTCTAAATAGCGAAACGTATAAATGCCCAAGTTGCGGCAACTTCTTGTATTACGATCCAAAGAGCAGAAAACTCAAATGCGATTATTGCAAAGGCTCTCAACGTCTTCAACCTGTGGAAGACGCTGTTGAGTTGCCTTACAACGAGGACGTAGAGCAAGGTTTTGAAAGTTGGCAGGGCGTAAAAAGCGTAAAATGTAACGCTTGCGGAGCGGTCACGGTGTTGCCCGCTTACGACGTAGTCGTCAACTGCCCATTCTGCAACGCGTCCAATATTGTCGAAGCCGAAGAAATTGGCGGCTTGCGACCGAACGGTATTTTGCCGTTTAGAGTAAGCAAACAGGACGTGCCTGATATTTATGTAAAATGGCTCAAAAGCAAACATATCGCTCCCAATAAATTGAAGAAGCAAGCGGAAAGACAAGCGTGTTCGGGCGTTTACGTACCCGTATTCACTTTTGACAGCAACTGCGACTGCTCGTATTCCATTCGCTACGGCAAGTTTTATACGACAACGGTAGGTTCGGGAAAAAACAGACGTACCGTCACTAGGACGAGATGGTACTGCGATTCGGGCAGACTTACCAACTTTTTCAACGACGTGCAAGTCGAGGCAAGCAAATCGATCACGCAGAAGAATTTGCAAAAGTTGGGCGGGTTCGACACCGACAATTCGCTTGAATACCATTCGCAGTTTTTGTCGGGATATTCGGCGGAAAGATACGACAAAGGTCTTGACGAGAGTTGGAGAGAAGCGAAGACGGCTATGGAAGATGCAATGCGCTCAATGATAATCTCGCGCTATAACGCGGACGTCGTCGATTACGTGCGAATGGATAATTTGTTTTTCGACCGTACGTACAAATACGTGCTTGTTCCTATTTGGGTATTCAATTATATCTATTCCAAAAAATCTTACTCGTGTATCGTCAACGGACGATCGGGCAAACTAATAGGTAATTATCCCAAATCGCCTGCAAAGATAGGCAGTATCGCATTGGCGGTCGGCGCAGTCGTAGGCGTTTTGATATGGCTGTATTTCAAATATTTTGCTTAAATCAATAGCCAAACGACTAATAATATTGTATACTTGATTTATAATAATACGGGAGGCTTGATATATGGCAATTACAAAGGATATGCTTATAGTGGAAGCTCTTCAACAGGAAAATGGCGAGGAGATCGCCAACGTACTTTTGAGTATCGGAATGCATTGCTTCGGCTGCGCGATGGCTAGGGGCGAAACTATTGAGGAAGCCGCAATGGTTCACGGCGTGGACGTGGACGAACTTGTCAAGAAACTGAACGAAGTATAATTCGGTCGTTTTTGATCAAAAGAATAAAAGAAAAACGCAAGAACAAAACGCTTGCGTTTTTTATTTTGCCGTTGGGGGAATAATAATACAAAATCGGAAAAAATGCAGCAATACGCAAAATTTCCGATTATTCATTTTAGGAAAGTATAATGCCAAAGCAGTATTATTACTATTACTATTTACTATTTTTAGTAGTGCGTGGCTTTTAAGTGTGTTTCGCAATTATTTTAGCCATATTTTTTAGCGACACATAAAGGTAAATCGTAAATTAGCTAAACCAAAAACTATGAGCAAATAATTACAAAACACACTTAGCCGCTCAAAGTCCGTGTTTCTGTCATTTCATTGATTTGATTTATTTTTAATATGTTTTTATACTTCAAGATTTATTAGTTTTACACGATTAGCAAAATGTTGCTAATCAAAAGTGAAAACGAGTTTCTTATACTTTGCTAGCATTGATAGCAAGGGATATTATTTACTTAGATTGTCGTCCACTTAAGGGGGAGGTGTCACAAAGTGACGGAAGTGGTGTAGGATAGAGAATTCTGTATCCTAACTTCTTAATTATTCACTATTCACTATTTACTATTTTTAGTAGTGTATGGCTTATAAGTGTATTTTGCAATTATTTTAGCCATATTTTTTA
>CAMWIL010000009.1 GCA_947174325.1 uncultured Clostridia bacterium | reverse complement strand
TGACAAACACTGTTTATTAGTAAAAAGTAAAAATAGATATATTAAATCTATACTGTTTATTATTGCCTTTGACCTATTAGGTCAAAGGCAATTTTGAGTTAAGAGTGAAGAGTGAATAGTTAAGAAGTATGGATTGAGATTTCTCAAATTCGCTTGAAATGACAGCACGAGTACTTTGCGCGGCTAAGAGTGTTTTGTAATGATTTGCTCATAGTTTTTGGTTTAGCTAATTTGCGATTTACCTTTATGTGTCGCAAAAAAAATGTGGCTTAAATAATTGCAAACACACTTTAATCCATACGCAAATAGAATACTCGTATTGGCTCACATATGCGATAAAAACAGAGCAAGCGTTTGCTTGCTCTGTTTTTATACTAGTTATGTCAATATTATTTTTTCGTCGTTTTTTTAGCGGTCGTCTTCTTTTCGGTAGCTTTAGACGCTTTTACCGCTTTATCGCAAGGATTTTCCAAGGTTTTGTCGCAGTTGGAACAGTAATTGTAAGTTCCGCAAGTGTCGTAACCGGCTTTTTCGCTGTCGTTCCATTTTTTTACATCAAGTTCTTGTTGCTTTTTTGTGATCATACTTCACACCTCCGTTTCTATTAATACCGCCAACAACGGTAATTTAATTTTATCCCAATGCTATAATTATGTCAATCATTATGTCATACTCTATATGCAATGTGGGGAGATAAAAATCACTTGCAAATATCGTAGTTACTATGATATACTATACAAGTATAAATGTAATCTTTCGACAAAAATGTGAGGAATTATGAAATTCAAGAGGATGGAGGCGTTCGGATTTAAGTCGTTCGCCGATAAAATCGACATACCGCTCAATGAGGGTATCACAGCTATCGTAGGTCCTAACGGTTGCGGAAAAAGTAACGTTGCCGACGCGATAAGATGGGTTTTGGGCGAACAAAGCGCAAAAAACTTGCGTGGTAAAAGCATGCAAGACGTTATTTTCAACGGTACTGCGGTCAGAAAACCGCTGTCTTTTTGCGAAGTTGCTTTGACTTTCGATAATACTTCAAGAATTTTCAATATCGAACTGGACGAAGTCGTTATCGGCAGAAAGCTTTATCGCTCTGGCGAAAGCGTTTACCTTATCAATGGCGAGCCGAGCAAACTTAAAGATATTCACGGTCTTATCAGAAATACGGGTTTGGGTAAGGATGGTTACAGCATCGTAGGACAGGGTAGAGTTGCGGAGATCATCAACGCAAAACCTGAAAACAGAAGAAATATCTTCGAGGACGCCGCCGGTATTTTGGGATTTAAGAAAGAAAAGATAGAAGCGGAGAGAAGTCTAGCGCGTACGGAAGAGAGTTTGGAAAAGATACGTATCGCAAGGGACAGTCTGGAAGGACAGAGAAACGTGCTTGAAAAGCAGAGCAAGGACGCTTATAAATACTTAGAGATCAGAGATAGATTGAAAGTTTTGGAAGCCAACGAATACATCTATCAATTTGAAAATCACGAAAGCGTTAAGGTCAAGATAGAAACGCGATTGCAAGGCTTTTGTCAGGAAGAGCAGATAAAAACGCAGGAAAGCGAGGCGTGTAATAAAGAGTACGAAGCAAAGCAAATCGAATTCCACAATATCGATACGCATATTAGCAAGTTGAGAGATAAGCGTACGGAAATAGCCGTAAGAGCAGAAAATATCAAAGGACAGGGCTTGACTCTTCAAGAGAGAATCCGCAACTTGCAGGAACAAAAACAAGATTGCGTGGAAAGACTGTCGCAAAGCGAGAAATTACTTGAAGAAAAGAATGCCGAACTCAAAAGCGCAACCGAGCATTACAATATGACGCTTGAAGAAAAGAAAGACGCGGACAAGCGTTATGCCGAGTGTAATAACGATTATCTTGCGCTTGTCAATGAAATTCTTGACAGAGATCAAAAGATTAAGTCTGCAAATCAAGAACTTATCAACGCCGTTCAACAAGAGGGCGAGAATAAGGTAGATATAGGTAAATTGACTACGCAAAGAGAGTTTATTCTTACGCGTATTGCGGAACTTAATGACGAAATCGCAGTTTGCGACGAAGCGATAAAGTCGCTTGAAGAAGTAAAAAGAGAACACGAAAAGACGCTCGTCAACAAGAAAAACGATCTCAACAGACTTGCGATGAGCAGGAATGAGGTCGCAAGCGAGTTACGCGCTTTGAGGGAAGAACTCGACAAAGCGAGAAGCAGACAGAGCGATATAAACGTCCAACTCTCTTCTTGCAGACAGCGTATAGAGACCTTTAAGAACTTTAAGAAAGAATACGGCGCGTTCAACAATGCGGTCAAGTCGCTCATAAGCGATTGCGAGACGAATAGGGAACTTAATTCAAAGGTAATGGGCGTTGTCGTAGACCTCGTAAGCGTACCCAAAGAGTATGAAACGGCTATTGAAATGGCGCTTGGCGCAAATCTTCAAAACATCGTCGTGGCCGACGAAGAGGACGCAAAGTACGTCATCAATTATCTTAAAGAAAAGCAGTACGGTCGATTGACTTTCTTGCCTCTCACGAGCTACAAGACGAGAGAGTTGGAAAGAGAACTGAGCGGTATACTTAGAGAAAAAGGCTGTTTGGGCTTAGCAAATCAGCTTATTAAATACGATAGAAAATATTATAATATATTCTCCGGTCTTTTGGGCAAGACTATAATTGCCGACAATCTCGACAATGCTACCGCTATGGCGAGAAAGTACAGATACGCCGTCAAGATAGTAACGTTGCAAGGCGACGTGCTGAACACTTCGGGTTCGATAAGCGGCGGATCTAAGAAGACGTCGGGTACGAAAGCATTGTCATACGACAGACTTATTCAAGAGAACGAAGCTCAATTAAAAAGTATGTTGGAAGAGCGTCAAAAGATCGAGAGAAAGATCACTTCCAATGAAGAGGATATAGCGGACTTTGACGAGCAACTCGCCGGATATGACGACGATATAAAGAATTCGCAAATACTTGTCGCTACCGAAAACGGAAAACTGGATAAGGTAGTTGCAAACATACAAGAAAACGTCAAGAGTATAAATGAAAAGATTTCTAACAAAGGCGAATTCGAAACGCAGTTGGAAGCTATAGAAAACGCGCTCAACGTGCTTGGCGAAAAAGGCAAAGACGTCAATGCGCTCAAAGAAAGCGTAGATACTTTGGCTGTAAGGACCAGAGAGGAATACGACCAAAAGACTCAACTCAAAGATAAGTTGGGCGATAGACTTTCCAATTTGAGAGTAGAGTGCAGCACTTTGTCGAACAACCTTGACAACTATCAAGAGACTATCGACAGACTTAAAGGCGAGATCGACACTATCGAGCAAGAAAAGACGTCAAGGCGCGATAATCTCGTCAATTTGCAGGATATAATTCAAAAGTTGACGAGCGATAGAAGTGTGGAACTTCCCGATAAGTATCAAAAACAGCTTGAAGAGATAAGCCGTCAAATCACCGAAGCGGACGAGTATAAGATAAAACTCAACGACGATATTTCCGAACTCATACGTAAGAAAGACGAATATTCCAAGACGTTGATGTATCTCAACGAGAACAAGATCAAATGCCAAAACGAGTTGGACAAGATCGAGGAAAATATGACGGCGTTGCAGACCAAGATCAAGGAAGAATACAATCTTGATTACGAAACGGCATTGCCTCTAAGAATGGAAGAGTTTGATTATCAAGAGTGCAGAAGCGAGATAAGAAAACTCCAAAAAGAGCAGAAAGATATGGGCAACGTCAATATCTACGCTATTGAAAACTTCAAAGAAGTCGACGGCGAATATCAGACGTATTCTACGCAGATAGAGGATATCGAACATACTTTGGAAGGACTCAGGAAATCCATTGCGGATCTTTCTAAGCAGATGTTGGAACAGTTCAATACCGAATTTGCAAAGATCAATAAGTATTTTGAAGTCATATTCAAAGAACTGTTTGGTGGCGGAAAGGGACAACTTGTCATATTGCCGCCCGAAGAAGGACAGTCGCAACTTGACGCGGGTATTGAAATACTTGCCGAACCGCCGGGCAAAAAGTTGCAGTCTATCACGCTGATGAGCGGTGGCGAAATGGCGCTCACGGCTATTGCGATACTGTTTGCGATATTGAGATTGAAAGCTATGCCTTTCTGCGTGCTTGACGAAATCGAGGCGGCTCTCGACGACGCAAACGTAGGACTCTTCGCTCAGTACCTCAAAAGGTTTAGCGACGATACGCAGTTTATCGTAATCACTCACCGTAAACCGACGATGGAACTCGCCGACAGACTTTACGGCGTTACGATGCAAGAAAAGGGCGTATCAAAAGTCGTTGCGGTCAACCTTTCTGACGCGGTTAAGAACGTTGACAGCGACAAACAATAATAAATTAATATCGATAATTTAGGAGCGATTATGGGATTTTTCGAAAAACTTATTCAAGGCTTAAAACGTACCAAAGAGGCTTTTTCAAAAAAACTTTATCAACTCTTTAAGGGCAGAGAGCTCAACGACGAATTTTATGAGGAGTTGGAAAATACTCTTATTACTTCGGATCTTGGCGTAGAGGCGACCGAGCAGATAATCGAGGAATTCAAAGACGAGTGTTTTAAGCAAAAGATAAGAAAACCCGAAGACGCTAAGGACTTGCTCAAAAGCATAATGGTAGACGCTATCAACTACGATATCGACGAGTATTCTTATCCCCTCGTTATACTAGTTGCGGGCGTAAACGGAGTCGGTAAGACTACCGCGCTTGGTAAACTTGCTAAATTTTTCAGAAACAAGGGTAAGAGTGTGGTATTAGCGGCGGCAGATACTTTCAGAGCGGCGGCGAGCGAACAGCTTGAAGTGTGGGCGGATAGAGCAAAGGTACGCATAATAAAGCACGAAGAAGGAAGCGATCCCGCGGCGGTCGTATTTGACGCTATAAAGTCTGCGAAAGCCAAAGGCACGGACGTCGTACTGATAGATACCGCCGGAAGACTTCAAAATAAGAAAAACCTCATGAACGAACTCGGCAAAATCAATAAGGTCGTGGAGAGAGAATATCCCGAAGCTGATTACAGAACGTATATCGTCATTGACGCTACGACGGGGCAAAACGCTTTGTCGCAAGTCGAAGCATTTGACGAAATCATTGATATGGACGGTATCATTCTAAATAAGCTCGACGGAACGGCAAAAGGCGGAGTGGTATTCGCCATATCCGTAGAAAAAGAATTGCCCGTATGCTTTATCGGAGTCGGCGAAGGTATTGACGATTTGTTGGAATTTGACGCGAAGTTCTTTATTGACGAATTGTTTTAGTTCGGTGTGCGGCGGCAGGAGACTATACAGATAATAAAAGCGTCTTTTTCGCCGACTAACCGTTTGGAAAAGATATTTTTGGCTTTCCCTTCTGACTACGAACTTTTTTCTTGTTGGTATGTTGCGAAATTTGATAAGGGGAAATATTATGAAAAGCAAGACAAAATATTTATTAAACAGCATTCAAATATCCGATATCTTTCAAAAGTCTGAGTTGGGGAAAGTCAATAGCTTTTACGCTATGGGCGCAGGAGAATTTAATTCGGTTTATTGTGTTAAATGTGATGGAAAAGAGTATGTTTTGAAAATTGCTCCGCATAAAAATAAAAAAGTATTGACTTATGAGAAAGATATGTTGAGCAATGAAATAAAGTGGTACGAAAGGATAGGTAAAGGTACTTCGATAAAAATTCCGGAAATATACTTTTGTGATTTTTCAAAAAGCATAATTGACGCTGATTATTTTATTATGGAAAAACTACACGGCGTACAAATGGATAAGTTTAGAGCTGATTGCAAGGAAATAGACAGTCCTACCTCAAAATTAGCCACTATGGCGGCTGAAATCCATCGTATAAAAAATGATAAATATGGGTACGCGCAAAATGGACTTTATGATAATTGGTATCTAGCTATAAAAGCTATGACTCAAAATTTAATAAATGACGCAAAAGCAGTTGGACGTAAAAGTAAGAGAGGCGATAAACTTCTAGTATATATTGAAAAGTATAAGGATGTTTTGATGAAAGCCGATTGCTCTATGGTGAACTTTGATTTATGGACGCCAAATGTAATTTGTAATACTGATGAATTTGGCAACGCAACTTATGCGTGGATAGATCCTGAAAGAACGTTTTGGGGAGATAGCGTAGCGGATTTCGTTGCTTTGGAATTCGGTAAGCCTTTGGTAAATAAAAAACAATCTTTAGAAGCATACAACAGTGTTGCAGACGAGCCGATTGAAATTACTGCTGAAATAGAAATAAGATATAATATTGCAATGGCATATATTGCGCTTATTCAAGAAGTCGAAAAGTATTATAGATATTCGATTTTTAATTATGGCTGGATAAGAAACGTAGTTTCGGCAAAGAGCCTTTATAATAAGGCTTTCAAATATCTTGATAGTGTCAATATATAGATATAGAATATACGCCGACAGTTTATTTGTACTTCAAGTAAAACATAATTGCAATAAATTAAATTGGAAATAATAGTTGACAGTCAATAATCAATATGTTAAGATATAAAGGCTTAATACTTTATAAAGTAAAAATGCTTTACGGATATGGAAAAGAAGGACAGACTATTTATCAGTATATACAACGACTATTACGGAAGTCTGTTGACACAATATCAAAGAAGACTTATAGACGGGTACTATAATCTCGATATGTCGCTTAGCGAACTTGCAGAAGAAAACGGAATTTCACCGCAAGGCGTAAGGGACGCGCTTAAAAGAGCGGAAAAGCAGTTGATTGCTTATGAAGAGAAATTGGGACTTGCAAAGAAGTCGTTAGAGATAAAGGATTTGCTTGACGACGTAATGCAAGACTGCAGCCAAGAGCAGAAAAAGAAATTAAGCAAGATCGTCGATATACTTGTCGACTAAGAAAGGAGGGAGATATGGGCGCATTCAGCGGATTGAGCGAAAGACTTTCGCATATATTTTCCAAGATGAAGAATAAGGGAAAATTGACGGAACTCGAAGTAAAGCAAGCGATGAGAGAAGTTCGTATCGCTCTTTTGGAAGCCGACGTCAACCTTTCGGTTGTGAAGCAGTTTGTCAACAACGTGAGTGAAAAAGCTGTCGGCGACGAAATACTCAAAGGACTTAATCCTTCTCAACAGGTCATCAAGGTAGTCAACGAAGAGTTGATAAACATAATGGGCGGAAGCCACAGCAAAATAAACATTGCAGACAAACCGCCGACAATTATTTTAATGTGCGGTCTTCAAGGCAGCGGTAAAACTACGATGTGCGGTAAGCTTGCCGTAATGCTAAGAAAGCAAGGCAAAAATCCTATGCTTGTTGCGTGCGATATTTACCGTCCTGCCGCTATAAAGCAGTTGCAGGTCGTAGGCAAAAACGCAAACGTTCCCGTATTCGAGATGGGACAGGTAAATCCGCAGAAGATAGTCAAGGGCGCGTTGAAGCAGGCAGAGCATAACAATAACGACGTACTTATCGTAGATACTGCGGGAAGATTGCATATAGACGAAGAGTTGATGGACGAGATAAGCGGACTTAAAAAATCGTTTAATCCGCACGAAATACTTCTCGTAGTAGATTCTATGACGGGTCAAGACGCGGTCAACGTAGCTTCGAAATTTAATGAAGTAATGGACGTTACCGGCGTGGTGCTTACCAAATTGGACGGCGACACGAGAGGCGGCGCGGCGCTGTCGATAAGAGCGGTCACGGGCAAGCCGATAAAGTTCTGCGGTATAGGCGAAAAGTTGAGCGATATAGAAATTTTCTATCCCGATAGAATGGCGTCGAGAATTCTCGGTATGGGCGACGTGCTTACGCTTATAGAAAAGGCGCAATCTGCATTCAGCGAAGAAGAAGCGCTTGAAATGCAGAAGAAAATGAGAAGTAATTCATTTACTCTCGAGGACTATCTCGCTCAAATGGAAAAAATGAAGAGTATGGGCGATATGTCGCAAATGATATCTATGATCCCCGGACTTGCCGGAAAATTGGGCGGTAAAAACGTGGATATAGACGAGGCGAAGATAGCGAGGTCAAAGGCTATCATCCAGTCTATGACGATCAAGGAAAGACGCAATCCCGAACTTATCAAATCTTCGCAAAAGAAGAGGATCGCAATGGGAAGCGGTACGAGCGTACAGGATATAAACGCGCTTCTGAAACAATTCACGCAGACGCAGGAAATGATGCAGAAGATGTCCAATATGGGAAAACGCGGAATGAGAGGAATGAAATTTCCTTTCTAATTAGTACGACAACAAAACAGACGAAACAAAACAAAGATAAAAATTTGCGAATATAGAATGAGCATAGGCTCGTTTAAGCAAGGAAAAGGCTCGCAAGACGAGGCGAGGCAACGAAGGCATAGCAGAGTTCTGTCGAGAAGCCAAAACGAAATATGCGACTTTGATATAGATAAAAATAAAATTATATAAAAACCGCGAGCAATATGAAAATAGAGTAAGCCTGAAAAGGCGCGAAGCGGTTTAGGCAAAAGAGAAATGAATGCAAGACGAGGCAAGGCGACGAAGGCATAGCAGAGTTCTGTCGAGGAGTCTTAACGAAGTATTGCGACATTTAACTTTGACTAAACCTTACTATATTTTCAAATTGCGAGCAAAAGACAAAAGGAGATAAATATTATGGCAGTAAAATTGAGACTTACAAGAATGGGCGCAAAGAAAACTCCGTTCTACCGTATCGTTGCTATCGACAGCAGAAAGGCGAGAGACGGTCAGTATCTTGACAACATCGGTTACTACGATGCTACGAAAAATCCGGCAGAGATCAAGATCGACAGCGAAAAAGCAACGTATTGGCTCGGCGTGGGCGCTCAACCTACGGACACTGTAAGAAGTCTTTTGAAAAAGCAAGAAATTATCAAGTAATTAAGAGGCTTATATGGAAGAATTGGTTAGATTTATCGTCTCCGAATTGGTCGATAATAAAGACGCTTTTACCGTAGAATCGCAAGTCGAAGACGGTATTACCGTTATCAACATTATCGCGGAAAAAGAAGAGATAGGTAAGATCATCGGCAAACAGGGAAGAATTGCAAAGGCTATTCGCACGATAGTAAAAGCAGGTTGCGGAAAAGATAGCAAGAAAGTTTCTGTCGAGATAATCGAAAAGTAATGGATAGAATTACGGTTGGCAAAATAGCAAAACCGCAAGGAGTCGGAGGAGAGTTGAAGATCGCTCCTCTGACTGACGACGTAAACAGATTCAAGAGTCTTAAAAGCGTATTTATCGACGGCAAAGTATACTCGGTTGTCAAGGCGAGGATTTCGCCTAACGGAGTTTTTTTGACGCTTGACGGCGTAAGCGATCGCAATGCGGCGGAAATATTGAGAAACAAAGATATCGAAGTTAACAGAAAAGACGCCGTTCGACTTGAAAAAGATAGATACTTTATAGTAGATTTGATTTCATCGGACGTCTTTGTCGGAGAAGAAAAAATCGGCTCGCTTGCGGACGTATTGCAATACGGTTCTGCGGACGTGTACGTAATATCGACGAAGAAGGGCAGAGCAATGATACCTGCAATCAAACGAATACTTGTTGATATTGACGCGGAAAACAAAAAGATAGTTCTTGACAGACAGGCGTTTGAAGACCTTGTCGTATATGAAGAATAGACTTTGAAGGGACTTTCGCCGTCCCTTTATTTTTTGACGGTAGATTATGAAGATAAAAGTTGCTACGATATTTCCCGAAATGTTTGACGTGTTGGACGTCGGTATACTCGGCAAGGCAAAGCAAAAGGGCTTGCTTGACGTAGAAGTCGTCAATATACGCGATTATTCTACGGACAAGCACAAGAAGACTGACGACGCGCCTTTCGGCGGCGGCGCAGGTATGGTGATGACGCCTCAGCCTTTGCACGATACTATCAACGCTATGGATAAAGATCATAGCGCTAGACGGATTTATCTTTCGCCGAGGGGTAAGACGCTTGATCAAAAGATGGTGGAAAGACTTGCGCGGGAAGAAGAGATAATGCTCGTATGCGGAAGTTATGAGGGGATAGACGAGAGAATAATCGCTCTCGACATCGATGAGGAAATTTCGATAGGCGATTACGTTTTGACAGGCGGAGAGTTGCCCGCAATGATACTTATAAATGCGGTGAGCAGATACGTGGACGGCGTGCTTGGCAGCAGCGAGTCGACAAGCGAAGAGAGTTTCAGCAACGGTCTTTTGGAATATCCGCAATATACGAGACCGCAGGAGTTTGAGGGTATGAGCGTGCCGCAGGTTTTGCTTGGAGGTAATCACAAGCAGATCGAAGATTGGCGACTTGCTCAAAGTCTTGATATCACGCGCCAAAGACGTCCTGATCTTTATGATGAGTATATCAAAAAAACGCAAATAAACAATGGCAAGGAGAAATAAGATATGCAGTATAAGAACGCTATCGAGCAGTTGCTTGACGAAGAAAACGAAGAAACGATTTTTCTGAAAAACAACGTCACGGGCGAAATAAGCGCGTTTGAACAAATGGCTTTGATACCTTATGATAAAAATCTCTACGCTATTCTTATGCGCAAAGAAGATTTTGACGCAGGCAGGTTTGAAAACGGCGGTATTGTCTATAAGATCGACGAGAAAAACCAACGTCTAGACGAAGTCGAAGACGATAATATAATATTTGAAGTATTCGATATTTACGATAGAATGTTTGCCGAGGGAAGAGAATAATGCATATTCAATGGTATCCCGGACATATGACCAAAGCAATGCGAATGATGCAGGAGGCTGTCAAGCAAGTCGACTGCGTTATTTACATGCTTGATTGCAGGGCGATAGCTTCTTGTATAAATCCTAAATTCGACGAAATGATAGCCGGAAAACCAACGCTGTATATTCTCGGAAAAAGCGATCTTGTCGAAGCGAAAGACGTCAAACTTTGGTCGTCGTATTTTGCATCGCAAGGCAAAAACTTTGTAATTGCCGACAATATATCGGGTCGGCAAAGAGGGCAGATAATCGACAAACTCAAATTGATAAACAAACCTATGCTGGATAAATACGCCTCAAAAGGCGCGAACAAGAGCATAAGGGCAATGGTCGTAGGCGTGCCGAATACAGGTAAATCCACGCTTATCAATTCGCTTTGCGCGAGCAAGCGAGCGATAACGGGCAACCGACCGGGCGTTACGCGCGGAAAACAATGGGTAAGTCTTGCCGAAGGTATAGAGTTGTTGGATACGCCGGGCGCAGTTCCGCCTGCGTTTGAAGATCAGCAAAAAGCCTTGCATTTGGCTTTTATCGGCTCTATAAAAGAGGATATTTTGCATTTGGACGAGCTTGCTATAGAGATTATCAACTATTGCAGAAAAAACAACTACGACAGATTTTGCGAGAGATACAGACTGGAAAAAATAGACGAAGACAACGTACAAGTCTTTGACGACGTCGCAAAAAGCCGAGGCTATTTGCTAGGCAAAAAAGGCTACGATTATGATCGAACGGCAAAGGCGATGATCTATGATTTTAAGAATCAAAAGCTCGGCAAAATAATGCTGGACTATCCCGAAAATCAAAAGTAAAAACGAATTTGCAAAAGAGGAATTAAAGACTATGGCTAGGACAAAACACGATACTTTTTCGATGTTGGAGTATGAAAAAAAGTGTTTGGAAAAAGGACAAAAATATGTTGCAGGTGTCGATGAAGTGGGCAGAGGTCCGTTGGCGGGTCCGGTCGTAGTGGCAAGCGTTATAATGCCGTTGGGATGTGAAGATATCATTCAGGGAGTCAACGATTCCAAAAAGGTGAGCGAGAAAAACAGAGAGATATTGTACGGCAAGATCTTGGAAAAGGCGATAGCTTATCGAATAGAATGGGCGGACGAAAAAGTGATCGACGAGATCAATATTTTGGAGGCTACGAAACTCTGTATGCAAAAAGCGATAGACAATTTGAGCGTATCGCCAGATACGGTTCTTGTAGACGCCGTTAAGTTGAAATGTAAATATCCCGTAGAGCCTATCATAAAAGGCGACGCAAAGAGTTATTCCATAGCGTGCGCTTCAATTTTGGCAAAGGTGACGAGGGATAGGTATATGATAGAAATGGACGGCAAATATCCCGAATACGGTTTTGCTTCCAACAAAGGATACGGCTCTGCAAAACATATAGAAGCATTGAAGAGCGTCGGTCCGTGTCCTTTGCACAGAAAGAGTTTTATAAAGAATTTTTGCAAATGAACAACAGATATTCGGGTATCGAGGGGGAGCATTTAGCGGTCGAGTACCTCAAAAAATCGGGATATAAGATATTGGAACGCAACTTTACGACAAAAATAGGAGAGATAGATATTATCGCTCAAGATAAAAATTATCTCGTTTTTGTAGAAGTCAAGTCTAGGAACAATACCCAATTCGGTCTGCCGGTCGAGAGTGTTACGGCGCAAAAAGCGCGCAAGATAATCCGCGTTGCCGAATGGTATATCTTATATAAGAAAAAGCAGAATTGTCTTTGTAGATTTGACGTAATAGAGGTGTTGAGAGGAGAAATCAACCATATTAAAAACGCATACAATAGGTCGGATCTGTATTAGGTGTACGGTTATTTTGTAATATTTGCAGTCAAAAATCATAAAAAACTTGCAAAAACACTTGAAAAACAGTTGCAATAAACAAACGATAATGATAAAATAGTTGAGCAATGACTTCGGATATTCCGCTAACGGATATAAACCCAGACCGTTATGAATATTTCGTTTATATATGGAGGTAAGTCACAATGAACATCGTAGACATCGTAGAAAAAGAGGGTATGCGTACCGATCTTCCAAAACTTGCGATTGGCGACACAGTAAGAGTTAACGTTAAGATCAAGGAAGGCGACAAGGAGAGAATCCAGGCTTTTGAAGGCGTTATTATCGCGTTTAAGAACGGAAGCATCAGAGAGACCTTTACCGTAAGAAGAGTATCGTTCGGTATCGGCGTGGAAAGAACTTTCCCGCTTCATTCGCCTAAGATCGACAGCATCAAGATAGTTCGTCACGGTCGCGTAAGAAGGGCAAAACTTTACTATCTCAGAAATAAGTTCGGTAAAGCTGCAAGACTTAGAGAGATCGTTAGATAACAAAAACTTAAAATATAAAAGCAAGCTTTCGGGCTTGCTTTTTTGTATGCAAGATTTTTTGAGCCTATATTATTATAATATTATATAATAAAATAAAAAATTTTATATTAAGTACTTGTCAAAACGGCAATAATCATTTATTATGAATATAAAAGAATACTTTCAAGGGGATAACGATGAATAAAAAAATTATTATAGTTTTGCTTATCGCGGCGCTCGCTTTGGTTGCTCTCGTAGGTTGCAACAGGGTGGGGCTCGATACGGAAATAGTTGTCAACGGAGATTTTGAAAATTACGACAGCGAGAATTCCGTTGCAGAAGGTTGGAGTATCAATCCCGGTACTACCGCAAATTGGAGTCCGAATACAAACGACGGGTCAAGCGAGTATAATTCCGCTTTGGGCAAGCGCTATTTTTCGTTGAGGTCTTCGGGATATAATTATATCTATCAGACTGTAAAACTCGAAAAGAACGCTACTTACAGATTGAGCGCTTACATCAACGCCGTAAGTTTGACGGGTACTGCGGGCGTATATTTCGCAGGATCTATAGACACTATTGGAGCGGTCGTTACCGAACCGACGGAAGGTTGGCAACAGATCGAACAGTACTTCACTTCCGCAGTCGGCGGAGAAGTCACATTAGTAGCTGCGGTAGGAAGGGCGGACGCAAGTTCTTCGGGTACTACCGACGTGAGATTTGACAACATATCCCTTCAAAAGGTAGACGGAGTAGCCGACGACGTAGACGTCGCTATACTTAGAATGAGCGAAGGCTATACAATGTCCGACGGCGGTTCTACTACTTTCGTTATTCTCTTTACTTTGATTTCTTTGGGTATTTGCGTTGGTATGTTCTTTATCCTTAGAGGCGTTATTCAAAACAAGGTAGGACTTCATCCAAACGACGGCGCCGGCAAAGGGGACAAGTTCCTCAACGCTATGACTTCGCATACGGCTTCGTTTATATACGTTCTTCTCACTGCGTTTGTCGTAAGATTTATCGTAGTGCTTGCTTCGGCAGAGGGCAACGATATTGTCGCGAACTGGACTGCATTGGCAAAGGAAATCGCAAGCAAAGGCTTCATTTCTTTCTATGACAACTCTTTCAACGATCCGCAGGGCGTGATCTGGGTATTGGGAATTTTGGGATATATCGCGCAAGCACTTGGTTTGGGCGACTTAGGTTATTCCATAATTTTGAGACTGCCGATGGTCATTGCCGATCTTATGGTCTGCTATATGATATATTCTTGCGCAAGCAAATATCAAAATGACAGAACGGCAACGGTCTACGGTTTTATCTACGCTATCTTGCCTGTATTCTTTATTTTCGGTACGCTATACGGAAGCATACAGAGCATAGCGATAGCGTTTATAGTCGCTATGGCGCTGTCTATGCTCAATAAGAAGTACGTTTCGACAGGCATCTTCTATACGCTTGCCTTGATGTTCAGCAATTACGCGCTTATTCTTTTGCCGGTCGTTTTGCTGTATCAAATATACGGACTTGTGACAGATAAGTCGTCGGTAGTAAAGACGACTGTCACGATGGCAAGCTGTTTTGTCGTATACTATCTTCTTTCGTTGCCTTTGTGTTGGAACGGCGTGTCTAGCGGTAACGTGCTTATGGTATTCAGAAAGATATACGCGTTCTTCGAGGTGTCGAATCCGCTTCTTTCAGACAACACGTTCAATCTATATGCGATATTTGCTGCGGGAAGCAGAACCAGAGCGGACAACGTTATCTTCAACCTCGGAAATTGGCTGTTTGTGATAGGTATGAGCGCGTACGTCGTATATCACTATATCAAGACGGCAAACAGACTCGATCTCATATTGCTTTCGGCAATGATGTTAATTGCTTACTCGGCATTGGGTACGCAAAGCACTTTGGATATTATGCCTATCGGTCTCGTCCTTATGCTTATTTATCTTATCATTACGCCTGACGTAAGACTTTATATAGGTACGTCTTTACTTGCGGCGTTCTCATTCCTTAATATCTCTCAACTTCTTTCGAGAAGCGGTTTTATAAGAGGAGTGGACAATGCCGGCTTGTTGGATTTTGAAGATAAAAACGCGTTTATGATAATTTTCAGCATACTCGCGGTCGCTACCGTTTTCTATATGCTGTACGTTGTTTGCGATATCACGTTGAATTCGTACGTTAAGCCTATTGCAAAAGAAAACGCTGCCAATGACGTTAAGTAAGACGTATCGGAGATAAAATGCTCGCAAAGACAAAGAGTTACGCGCTGAACGGCGTAGACGGATATGAAGTATCCATAGAAGTTGATTTAAACGCAGGTCTGCCTGCTTACGATACGGTAGGATTGGCAGATACAGCGATCAAAGAATCAAAGGAGAGGGTGAGGTCGGCGATAAAAAACAGCCTGTTTACTTATCCTATCCGTAAGATCACGATAAATCTTGCTCCGGCAGATACGAAAAAAGAAGGTTCTCATTTCGATCTAGCTATCGCTTTGGGGATAATGATCGCAAACGAAGAGATAGAGAGCAATATCTATAAAGATTATATTATTCTTGGAGAACTTTCGCTCGACGGTTCGATAAACCACGTCAAAGGCGTAATGCCGCTAGTTATTTCGGCGGTTCAGAACGGTTACAGAAAATTTATATTGCCGTCTAAAAACGCAAAAGAAGCGAGTTATATTTCGGGAATAGAAGTTTACGCTTTTGACAAACTCGTTGAGGTAGTAGACTTTTTGACGGGAAAGAGTCAAGTAGAGCCGTTGAAAACGAGCGAGTTCGTATCTATGCAGAGCGCAAACCGTTATAACGTAGATTTCAGCGAAGTCAAAGGTCAGTTTATGGCAAAGCGCGCGTTGGAGATTGCGGTAGCAGGCGGGCACAACGTGCTTATGATAGGACCTCCTGGCGCAGGCAAAACAATGATGGCTAAATGCGTGCCTACTATAATGCCCGATATGACTTTTGAAGAAGCGATAGAAGTCACGAAGATACATTCGGTGGCGGGAATACTGGACAGTAGCGTAGGAATCGTAGTCAGCCGACCGTTTAGGACTCCGCATCATACGGCGACGATACCCGCATTGATGGGAGGCGGAGCGAGCGCAAAACCGGGCGAGATATCTCTCGCTCACAACGGAGTGCTCTTCCTTGACGAGATGCCCGAATATCAACGCCGCACGTTGGAAACTCTACGTCAACCGCTTGAAGACGGAGTTGCGGTGGTATCGAGAGCAAAACATACTCTCGAATATCCTGCGAGATTTATGCTTGTTGCGAGTATGAACCCATGTCCGTGCGGAAATCTCGGATCTAAGACGCAGGAGTGTAAATGTACTCCTTCCGAGATACATAGATACGTATCAAAACTCTCAGGGCCTCTTCTTGACAGAATAGATCTGCAAATCGAAGTGGACAGTATTTCCTACGAAGATTTTAGAAGTACGATCCCCAACGAAAGCAGTAAGAGTATAAAAGAAAGAGTTGAGAGAGCGAGAAAACTGCAACGCGAAAGATACGCAGGCACTTCGACAAAGACCAACGACGAAATGACCAACGCGCAGGTGAAAGCTTACTGTAAGTTGGAAGCCGATAGCGAAGCGATGTTGAAAAACGCTTTTACAAGACTAAATCTGACCGCTAGGGCAAGCAGCAGAGTGCTCAAAGTTGCGAGAACGATCGCGGACTTGGAAGGAAGCGAAAATATCTTCGCCAATCATATAGCGGAAGCTATACAATACCGTTCGTTGGATAGAAAATACTGGGATTGATATATGGAATACGATAACGACCGAAAAGCTTTGATAATGCTCTCTACGATCGAGGGATATAACGCAAGACGTAAGAAATTCGATTCAGTCGAAAGACCCAGCGAATTGTACGTCGATTATACGTTGGCAGATAAAATGATCGAGAGTATGCAAAGACAGGGAGTAGGATTAATAACGATACTTGACGAAGATTATCCGCCGAGACTCAAAGATATTTACGATCCGCCTCTCACGATATATTATAAAGGCGAGAGAAGTTTGCTCAACAATGAAAACTTACTTGCGGTTGTCGGTACCAGAAGAGTTACGGCTTATGGCAAGAACGTTATGCAAAACTTCATTCCTGTGTTTATAAGATCAGGACTTTGCATAGTAAGCGGATTGGCGCGCGGCGTTGACAGTATCGGTCATAAGATGTGTGTGGAAAACAATACGAAAACGATCGCCGTCGTCGCTAACGGATTGGATATTTGCTATCCTCACGAAAATGTCGCTTTGCAAAACGATATAATAAATAACGGCATCGTGATAAGCGAATATCCGTTGGGAACAAAACCTTTGCAGTTCCATTTCCCAGAGAGGAATAGAATCATCAGCGGACTTTCAAAGGCGGTGTTTATTCCCGAAGCGGGAGACAAGAGCGGTTCGTTGATCACGGCGGATGACGCGATAGATCAAGGCAGAGATCTGTTTGTCGTTCCCGGCAGCATATTTTCTTCGCAAAGCGTTGGTTGCAACAAGAAGATAAAAGAGTTGCAAGCGACTATCGTACTTGAGCCGCAGGACGTTATCGAAGCGTTGGGATACGATACGAAAACAATGGAAAAGAAAGTCGTCCAACTTGATTTCGAACAACAGCGGTTGGTAGATATGATGAAAGACGGAAAGATCCATTTATATGAATTGATGGAGAAAAGCGGTATGAATATAGCCGTGATTTCAAGCGCGCTTACGAGACTTGAGATCATGGGAGTTATAAGAAAGTTGCAAGGCAATTATTATGAAATAATTCCTTCGATTTGAGTGTAAAGGAGATCAAATGAAACTTATTATTGTAGAGTCACCTCACAAAGCAAAGACGATAGCGAAATATTTGGGAAGCGGTTACAGAGTAGTCGCGTCCAAAGGTCACGTCAGCGATCTTCCGCAGAAGACTATGGGTATAGACGTTAAGAATAATTTCAAGCCCGAGTACGTGGTATCGCCGGATAAAAAACCTGTCATAGATATGATCAAGAAAGATATCGCTCTTTGCGACGAAGTATATCTTGCAGGCGACCCGGATAGAGAGGGAGAAGCTATATCTTGGCATTTGGCAAACGTATGCGATATCAAAGAGAAAAAAGTAAGAATAGTTTTTAACGAGATCTCAAAAAAAGCGGTACAGAAAGCATTGCAAAACCCCCGTGAAATAAATATGGGATTAGTAGACGCTCAACAGGCGCGAAGAGTGTTGGACAGACTTATGGGCTATGAGCTTTCGCCTATTATTTCTCATCAGATAAAGGGCGGACTTTCTGCTGGAAGAGTTCAGTCGGTTGCTCTTAAAATGGTGGTTGACAGAGAGCGAGAAATAAGGGAGTTCAAACCTCAAGAGTATTGGACGATCACGGCAAATCTTATCAAAGATAAGAAAAACGCGTCGTTGAAATGCGAGTTTGTCGATATAGATTCTAAAAAGTGCAAGGTAGAAAACAAGCAGACGGCAGACGGCGTGATAGAGGGAAGCAAAGGCGGGAAATGGATCGTAGACAACGTCAAGAGAGCGCAGTCGTTTTCCAAGCCGCAACCTCCGTTCACAACCTCGACTATGCAACAGGACGCTATTTCCAAACTCGGTATGAGCGCTTCGATGGTCACGCAGATAGCGCAAAGACTGTACGAAGGCGTAGAAATCCAAGGCGAAGGACAAGTCGCGCTTGTCACGTATATCCGTTCGGACAGCGTGAGAGTATCCGAAGACGCTCAAAGGGAAGCGCTTGCTTTCATAGGACAGCATTACGGAGCGGATTATTGTCCAAAGCGTCCAAACGTTTACGCGACGGGATCGGGAGCGCAAGACGCTCACGAAGCGATCAGACCTATAACGTTGGAGCGTACTCCGGAATCGCTAAAAGATAAATTGGCGCGCAACGATTTGAGACTGTACAAACTTATCTATGACAGATTCGTAGCCAGTCAGATGTCCAATGCGGTCTACGATACGCTGACAGTGCATATCGTATCTCAAAGCGATAAGAATTACGGATATACGCTCAAAGGAAAGGTATGTACTTTCAAGGGATACACGTCGGCATATCAAAGCGCGGATAAAGAAGAGAGCGCGAAAGAGTTGCCAAACCTTGTCGAGGGCGAAGAACTGACTCTTAAAGATATCAAGGGCGAGCAGAAGTTTACCAAACCTCCTCAAAGATATACCGACGGTTCGTTTATCAAGGCTATGGAAGAAAACGGAATAGGCAGACCGTCTACGTTTGAAAAGACCATTACGGTGCTCTACAAACGCACGTATACGGAAAAAGAAGGCAAATTCATGAAACCGACGGAACTTGGCGAACTTGTCTGCGATCAACTTGTCAAGAATTTTCCGGATATAATGAATACCAAATTTACTGCGACAATGGAGAGCAATCTTGACAAGATAGAAGAGGGCAATATCAAGTGGTATGACGTTATTGCCGACTTCTACGGCGATTTCCACAGTAAAGTTTTGGCGGTCAAATACCAAGGAAATAAAGTAAAGCCAAAGGAAGAAGTAACTGACGTAATATGCGAAAAATGCGGCGCGCATATGGTGATCAAAGATTCCAAATTCGGGAAATTCCTTGCGTGTCCCAACTTCCCTAAATGCAGAAATACAAAGCCTTTGGGCGAAGCCGTCGCTAAGTGTCCTATG
This sequence comes from uncultured Clostridia bacterium, assembly GCA_947174325.1. Classification (GTDB taxonomy): domain Bacteria; phylum Bacillota; class Clostridia; order Christensenellales; family UBA3700; genus RACS-045. The sequence continues at coordinate 11,609 of CAMWIL010000009.1, read as the reverse complement.
TGCGGGGGAGATATAGTCAAGAAGGTGTCCAAGAAAGGCGCGACTTTCTATTCGTGCACAAATTATCCGACTTGCACTTTCATATCGTGGGATATACCTGCGCCGCATCTTTGTCCTGATTGCAAAAGCGCAATGAAGATAGTAAAGGCGAGGGGCGTAACCAGATACGTTTGCACTAATAAAGATTGTAAACACAGCGAGGACGCGCCAAAAGAAGCTAATGAGAATACGACTCAAAACAAGGATAGCGTTCAATGAAAATAAACGTCGTAGGCGGAGGACTTGCAGGGTGCGAATGCGCATACCAGTTGCTTAAAAGAGGATTTGAAATAGACTTGTACGAAATGAGAGGAGTTGGTTGTACGCCTTGTCACAAGACTAATGAACTTGCAGAACTAGTATGTTCCAATTCTCTCAAAGCGCAGAGCCTCGACAACGCTTCGGGACTTTTGAAATACGAGCTTGCAAGGCTGGACAGCTTGCTTCTCAAATGCGCTTATAGATCAGACGTGCCGGCAGGCGGCGCGCTTGCGGTAGATAGGGAAAAGTTTTCTTTCGAAGTGACGAGAGAGCTTGAAAAGTTTGACGGATTTCGCTTGATTAGAGAGGAAGTAAGCAGTATAGACGACGAGCCTACCGTGATAGCGACGGGTCCTCTCACTTCTGAGAAGATGAGCGAATGTATATCTAAGTTAATAGGCGGAGATTACTTGCATTTCTTCGATGCGGTCGCGCCTATCATCGACGGAGAAAGTATAGACTATACGAAGGCGTTTTTTGCCGGCAGATACGGCAAGGGCGGAGAGGATTATCTAAACTGCGCAATGGATAAGCGGGAATACCTTGCTTTCTATAACGAACTGATAAACGCCGAAAGGGCAAGTCTAAAAGACTTTGAAGTAAACGTCTTCGAGCGGTGTATGCCGATAGAGATCATGGCTTCGAGAGGCGAGGATACTATGAGGTACGGACCACTGCGTCCGGTAGGCATACGAAATCCGTACAAGGACGAGCGTCCTTACGCCGTCGTTCAGCTTAGAAAAGAAGACGTAGTCGGAAGCGCGTACAACTTGGTGGGATTTCAGACCAATCTCAAGTTTGGAGAACAGAAAAGAGTCTTTTCTATGATTCCCGGCTTGGAGAATGCGGAATTTCTGCGCTATGGCGTAATGCACAGAAATACGTTCATCAACGCTCCAAAAGTGCTTGATTGCTGTTGGGCGCTCAAAGAAAAACCGTATATATTCTTCGCAGGTCAGATGACCGGCGTCGAGGGATATATGGAAAGCGTTGCAAGCGGACTGATGTCAGGAATAAATCTTGCGCACAGATTGAAAAATCAAGATGATTTGGTACTGCCCGAAACGACGGTTATCGGACGGTTGCAAAGACATATATCAACAGAGGTTGAGGACTATCAGCCTATGAACGCCAACTTTGGCATACTGCCTGTTTTGACAAACCCCCCTAGGGACAAAAAGGCAAGAAAATTCAAGTATTCCACACGAGCTATCGGCGATATGGAAAGACGCTTGAAAGAGTATAAGGAGATATGATTATGGAAATGATGGGTACTACTATCTGCGCCGTTAGAAGAAACGGACAGATCGCTATCGCAGGCGACGGACAGATCACTATGGGACAGAGCGTTATTCTCAAAGGCACTGCAAAGAAAGTCAAGAGAATTTACGACGATAAAGTCGTTATAGGTTTTGCAGGAAGCGTATCGGACGCGATTTCGCTCAGCGAAAAATTTGAAAAGATGTTGCAAAAATACAGCGGTAATCTTATGCGTAGCGCGGTCGAACTTGCCGAACTTTGGAGAAGCGATAAATTGCCTAGAAAACTTGAAGCGATGATGCTCGTTGCAGACAAAGACAACTTGCTGATCGTGTCCGGTAGCGGAGAAGTTATAGATCCCGACGGAGACGCTTGCGCTATTGGATCGGGCGGTAATTACGCCTTGGCTGCCGCAAGAGCAATGGTAAAAGAAACGAATTTGAGCGCAAAGGAAATCGCTTATAAAGCGCTCGTTATCGCAAGCGAACTATGCGTGTTTACCAACAACAATATTATCGTAGAGGAGGTGTAATATGAACAACTACTCGCCAAAACAAATAGTTGCCGAACTCGACAGATACATCATCGGACAGCAGGGCGCCAAAAAAGCCGTTGCCGTAGCTTTGAGAAACAGATACAGAAGAAGTAAACTTCCTGAATATTTAAGGGAGGAGATCACTCCAAAAAACATCATTATGCAAGGACCTACCGGCGTGGGTAAAACGGAGATAGCGAGAAGACTTGCAAAACTCGTCAAAGCGCCTTTTATCAAAGTCGAGGCTACGAAGTTTACCGAAGTCGGTTACGTAGGCAGAGACGTTGAATCTATGATAAGAGATCTCGTTGAAGCGTCCATAAGAATGGTTCAGGAAGAAAAATCAAAAGAGGTGGAATTGCGCGCGAGAGAACTCGTTGAGGAAAAACTCGTGCCGGCGATCACTAAAAAGAGAAAAGAAGCTTATCCCGATATGTCAGACGGACAGATGAGAGGATATATTCTTCAAGAACTGCGCGAAGGTAAAGTCGACGATTTGGTTATCGATATCGCGCTTCCTGTCAAGCCGAAACAACAGACTATCGGCAATGGAAATATGGAGATCAACATAAACGAAGTTTTCGGTTCGTTTATGGGAGCAAACAACGGAAAAGTCAAGCAAAAGACTATGACCGTCAAAGAAGCGATGAAGGAACTTATCGAAATCGAAGAGCAGAAACTCATCGATCCGGATAACGTAAACGCGGAAGCGATCGCGAGAGCGGAAAACGAGGGCATAATCTTTATTGACGAAATTGACAAGATAGCCAATAAAGCAAACGGAAGTCAAGGTCACGACGTGTCGCGCGAAGGCGTGCAAAGGGATATACTTCCTATCGTCGAGGGCTGTACGGTCAACACGAAGTACGGACAGATAAAGACGGACCATATTTTATTTATAGCTGCGGGCGCGTTCCATATTTCAAGCGTATCCGATCTTATTCCCGAACTTCAAGGTAGATTCCCGATAAGCGTGCGTTTGCATTCTCTGACGGAAAAAGATTTTGAGGAAATATTGACGAAGCCTGACAACGCTATACTGATGCAATATACCGCGCTGTTGGGAGTGGACAAGGTGAGTTTGAAATTCACCGCCGACGCTATTAAACAGATTGCTCAAATTTGCGCGGTCGAAAACGAGAATAACGAAGATATCGGAGCAAGAAGATTGCATACAATGATGGAAAGTCTGCTTGAAGACATTTCATACGAAGCGGGCAATACAGACGAACCTATTGAAGTAATTGTAGACAAGGAATTCGTAGACAAGCACTTTGAAAGCGTGATCAAGAGAATGAATCTCAACAAGTATATACTTTGATTTAGGAGATAGATAATGATAAACATACCAAAAGGTACGAAAGACGTATTACCCAAAGAGAGCTATAAATGGCATTACGTTGAAAGTGTGGTCAGAGAAATCGCAAAGACTTTTTGCGTAAATGAGATTCGCACGCCGACGTTTGAGCATACAGAACTCTTTTTGAGAGGAGTGGGCGATACAACGGATATAGTCAATAAGGAGATGTATACTTTCGAGGACAAGGGCGGAAGAAGTATGACGCTCAAACCTGAAGGTACGGCAGGAGTCGCGAGAGCGTTTATTGAGAATTCGCTTTACGGAAATTCTCAACCTACTAAAATGTACTATATCACGCCCGTTTTCAGGTATGAAAAACCGCAAGCCGGCAGATTGAGAGAACATCATCAATTCGGTATAGAGTATTACGGAGCGGAGTCGCCAAGCGCGGACGTCGAAGTCATCTTGCTTGCCAAAACGATTTTCGATAGGCTTGGAGTCGGCAAACTTTCTTTGAATATAAACTCTATAGGATGCCCGGAATGCAGAAAGAATTACAACGACGCTTTGAAGAGCTATTTGGGATCGCATTTGAGCGAGATGTGTCCGACTTGCAGAGAGAGGTTTGATAAAAATCCTTTGCGTATTCTTGATTGTAAAGAAGACGCTTGCAAGGCTATCACAAAGGACGCGCCAAACGTCATCGATTATCTTTGCGACGGTTGTAAGGCTCACCACGAAAGCGTGTGCGCTCAACTTAGCGCGTGCGGTGTGGAATATAAGATAAATCCGCGTATAGTAAGAGGATTGGATTATTATACTCGCACAGTATTTGAATTCGTATCCGAAAATATCGGCGCGCAAGGCACTGTCTGCGGCGGAGGAAGATATAACGGACTTGTCGAACAGGTCGGCGGAAAGCCGTGCCCTGCGGTAGGATTCGGAATGGGACTTGAAAGACTAATACTCGTACTTGAAAGTCTGGGATTGAGCGTAGGAGAAGAGTACGTTCCTACCGTATATATTGCTCCTTTGTGCGACAAGGCGAGAGAGATAACTCCGTCTATCGCGTTGAAGTTAAGGACAAAAGGCGTGTCCGTCGATCACGATATTATGGACAGAGGGTTCAAACCTCAACTCAAATACGCAGACAAGACGGGGGCTAGGTATCTCGTCATCATAGGCGAAGACGAGTTGCTATCGGGCAAAGTAGCTGTAAAGGATATGTCCAGCGGTCAGCAACAACAAGTGGAATTCGATTCGCTTGTCGACTACATACTCGACAGGGCGTAACGGTCATTTATAATATAGATAAAATATTTTATTAAAATATAATATAGGAAGAGGTAAGTATGGTAGATTTTCTTAACGGAGCGAAGAGAAGTTGCAAGTGCGGAGAACTCAGAGGCAGCGATATTGACAAGACCGTTACGGTCATGGGATTTGTCGCAAAATACCGCAATCTCGGAAATTTGCTTTTTATAGATTTGAGGGATATTAGCGGAATAGTCCAAGTCGCTTTCGACGATCAAGTTGATAAGACGGTATTTGACAAAGCTACGACGATACGCAACGAATTCGTAATTGCGGTAACCGGAAAGGTAAGAAGCCGCGGAAGCAATATAAATAAGAATATGCCCACCGGCGAAGTGGAAATTCTTGCAAGCGACTTGAAGATACTTTCTGAGGCGGAAGTAACTCCTTTCGTCATTACGGAAGATATGAAAGTCGGCGAGCAGTTGAGATTGAAATACAGATATCTTGATTTGAGAAGACATTATCTCCAATCCATACTGGTAATGAGAGACAAGATCACCAGAGTGGTAAGAAATTATCTTTCCGACAACGGATTTTTGGAGATCGAAACTCCGTTTTTGGGCAAGTCTACGCCGGAAGGCGCGAGGGATTATCTTGTTCCGTCCAGATTGCACAACGGCGAATTTTACGCTCTTCCGCAATCGCCCCAGCTTTATAAGCAGTTGCTTATGATCGCGGGTATGGATAGATATTACCAAATCGCGAGATGTTTCCGCGACGAGGATCTAAGAGCCAACCGTCAGCCTGAATTTTCTCAGATAGATATGGAAATGAGCTACGTTGAGGACAACGAACAGGTAATGGAAGTCGCCGAGGGACTTATCAAGAAGGTATTCAAAGAATGTTTGGATATGGATATCAACGAGAAGTTCAGAAGAATTCCGTATAGCGAAGCAATGGAAAAATGGGGCAGCGACAAACCTGATACCAGATTTGATTTGCAGCTCAAAAATCTTTCCGACATAGTAAAGGACTGCGACTTTTCTGTATTTGCCAACGCAGTAAAAGACGGCGGTAGCGTGCGCGCTATCAACGGCAAAGGACTTTGCAATAAGATGACGAGAAAGGAAGTGGACGCTTGCGCGGAATTCGTCAAGAGCTACGGCGCGAAAGGTCTTGCTTACGCAATGTTCAGAGAGGACGGAAGTATCACGTCGTCGGTATTCAAGTTTTTGAGCGAAGAGCAGAAAAACGCGATCATTGAGAGAACGAACGCAGAGAGCGGGGATATTCTATTCTTCGTGGCTGATTGCAACAAAGTCGTGTTTGATTCGTTGGGCGCGTTGAGATGTTATTTGGCGGACAAGTACGAGCTTTTCGACAAGAGTAAGTACGATTTCCTTTGGGTAGTGGATTTCCCTCTTCTTGAATACAACGAAGAAGAAAAGAGATACGTCGCCGTGCATCACCCGTTCACGAGCGCGATAGTAGAGGACATACCTTTGCTTGACAGCGATCCGCTCAAAGTGAGAAGCAACGCCTACGATATGGTTATCAACGGTCAGGAAGCAGGCGGCGGAAGTATAAGAATACACGACTGGCATATGCAAGAGAAAATTTTCTCGTTGCTAGGTTTTTCTCAACAGGACATTGAAGAGAGATTTGGTTTCTTCGTTGACGCGTTCAAGTACGGAGCTCCTCCGCACGGCGGACTTGCGTTCGGTCTTGACAGGCTCGTAATGCTCGTTACGGGTACGGACAATATCAAAGACGTTATCGCTTTCCCCAAAGTGCAAAACGCATCCTGTCTAATGACCGGCGCGCCTGCGCAAGTTGAAGACAAACAACTCAAAGATCTTGCGATCAGTATAGACGTTAAAAATGAATGATCAATTCGACCGTACCGTCAAGTTGATAGGCAATGAAGGCTTGCAAAAATTATTTGCAAGCAAAATACTCGTCGTAGGAGTAGGCGGAGTAGGCGGCTACGCCGTTGAAATGCTCGCCAGATGCGGAGCGGGGACTATCGGCATTATGGACGGCGACGACGTTGACGTATCAAATCTCAATCGTCAGATAATAGCGCTTAATTCCACGTTGGGTATGAGTAAGGTAGAAGCGTTCGCTAAGCGAATAGCAGACATAAATCCGAATTGTAACGTAATTGCTATTAAGGAACGGTTTTCCGCAAGCAACAGCGACGTTATTAATCGCGATTGGGATTACGTTATTGACGCTATCGACTCTTTTGAAGACAAGGTCGATCTTATATGCTTGGCAAAAGACAAGGGCTTGAATATAATAAGCGCAATGGGCGCGGGCAACAGAGTCGCGAATTGCGATTTCGAGATCTGTGATATATACAAGACTAGTTATGACGCCCTAGCAAAAAAACTTCGCAAGGCTTTACGCGAGCGCGGTATTAAGAGCCTTGACGTATGTTATACCAAAGAACCGACGATATCGATAGCAGGCGGAGTGGGCAGTATGAGTTACGTTCCTCCGATGTGCGGAATAAAGATAGCAGGGTACGTAGTAAATAAATTGTTGAGCGAATAGATCGTTAGATACGGCGTAAAATTTTGATTTGATTTTGTTGATTAAGTCAATGGTAATATGCTAGAATAATATAAACAAAAAATATCAATTTGGAGAAACTTATGATAGATTTTAAGGTTATTAAAGAAACAGATCCACAGGTTTGCGAAGCTCTTGAATTGGAACTTGCCCGTCAGCAAGGAAATATCGAACTTATCGCAAGCGAAAATATAGTTACGCCTGCAGTTATGGCTGCGGCAGGTTCGCACTTGACCAATAAGTACGCAGAAGGCTATTCGGCTAAAAGATATTACGGCGGTTGCGAATACGTAGACATCGTAGAGAATTTGGCTGTCGAAAGAGCGTGCGCATTGTTCGGAGCAAAGTTTGCAAACGTACAGGCTCACAGCGGAGCAAACGCAAACCTCGCTACTTTCGTTGCTTTATTACAGCCCGGCGATACGGTGCTCAGTATGAGCTTGGCGCACGGCGGACACCTCTCTCACGGAAGTCCTGTAAACATTTCGGGTAAATACTTCAATATCGTACCTTACGAGGTAGAGAAAGAAACTAGTATGATAGACTATGATAAAGTCGCTCAACTTGCAAAAGAGTGTAAGCCGAAACTTATCCTTGCAGGCGCAAGCGCTTATCCCAGAGCGCTCGACTTCAAGAAATTCAGAGAGATCGCAGACAGCGTAGGCGCATACCTAATGGTCGATATGGCGCACATCGCAGGACTTGTTGCGGCAGGTTGTCACGCAAATCCCGTTCCTTACGCGGACGTTGTTACTACCACCACTCATAAGACTTTGAGAGGACCGCGCGGAGGACTTATCCTTACCAATAATGAAGAGATCGCTCTCAAGATAAACAAAGCTATTTTCCCGGGCACGCAAGGCGGACCTTTGATGCACATTATCGCCGCAAAGGCTGTTGCGCTCAAAGAAGCTATGAGCGACGAGTTTAAGACATATCAACAACAAATCGTCAAGAATGCGCAAGTGCTTGCAAAGGCGTTGCTTGACAAGGGTATAGATCTCGTATCAGGCGGTACGGACAACCACCTTATGCTTATCGACCTTACAGCAAAGGGTATGACGGGTAAAGAACTTGAAGCGTTGTTGGACAAAGCGCACATTACCGCAAATAAGAACGCAATTCCGTTTGACACTCAAAAGCCGTTTGTTACTTCCGGCGTAAGAATAGGTACGCCTGCCGTAACCTCGAGAGGTATGAAAGAAGAGGATATGCTTGTGATCGCAGACTGTATCGCAGATCTCGTAGACAACAAGGAAGAAGCGATAGAGCGTTGTTCGGCAAAAGTTGCGGCTCTTTGCAAGAAGTATCCTATCTATGCCAACGATATTATTCGCTAAGAGGAAAAGTCAAAAGTAAGACGGCATCTTTTCCGCCAAATCAATACGATAAAAAGGTCCCAACGTACGGCAAGTACGGGGGACTTTTTCTTGTATCGCCTTGACAATAAATCTATCGCTTCTTTTTTGACTTTTCATCTCAGCGCAAAGCGTATTTTGTTGTTATTCTATCGGTAACGCCAACAAATCAATTTTTTGAATCTAAACCGCTTGACCGTATGCTTTATACTTGATATAAATTAATATAAATACAATAAATTTATTTATCTGTATAAAAAACCGTTGACAAGCAAATAACAAGAGTGTAAAATTAAACCTAGTAAAATAGTAGGGTATAAGCGTAATGAAACTTTCTTCAAAAGCTAGATACGGGCTTAAAGCAATGTGCTATATGGCGGAGAACTACGGCAACGGAGTTGTCGCTCTTCCCGTAATGTCCGAAAGCACAGGCGTGAGCGAAAAGTATCTCGAACAGCTTATTTCGTCATTGAGAAAGGCGGGATTGGTAGACGCCAACAGGGGAGCGAACGGCGGATATTTTCTTGCAAAAGATCCAAATGATATCAACGTCGGCGAAATTATGCGCGTGCTTGAAGACGGCTTGGTTATTATAGATTGCTTGTCGGGTGAGTGCGGCGGTCAATGTAAGTGTCAGACTAGCGGCAACGATGAGTGCAACGGAGAAGATAAGTGTAATTGCCAAACTTATAACGTGTGGAACAAGCTTTACGAGGCTATCAACGAATGTCTTGATTCGATGAGCCTTGCAAGTCTTATCTGTAAATAGAGGTGTAGATATGCAAAACAGAAGTATTTATTTGGATAATTCGGCTACAACGTATACCGATCCCGAAGTTTTGGCGGAGATGTTGCCATACTTTGGACAAGTCTACGGCAATGCCTCGTCTCAACACTTTTTCGGCAGGGACGCGCTCAAAGCGGTAGATACCGCAAGAGAAAAAGTGGCAAAGGCTATCGGCTGTAAGCCTAGCGAAGTGTATTTCACTTCGGGCGGAACGGAAAGCGACAACTGGGCAATCAAGGGAATTGCGCATGCTCACGCTGACAAGGGTAGACATATTATCACTTCGGTGATAGAGCATCCCGCCGTTATCAAGACTTGCAAAGCTTTGGAAAAAGAAGGCTTTGAAGTGACCTATCTTCCCGTAGATAATCAAGGCTTTATTTCTTTGCAGGATTTGGAAAAGGCTATTAGGAAAGATACTGCGCTTATTACCATAATGTACGCCAACAACGAAATGGGGGCAATACAGCCAATAAGGGAGATCGGCGCGATAGCAAAAAAATATTCTGTAATTTTCCATACCGACGCAGTGCAAGCAGTGGGCAATCTGCCTATCGACGTAGTAGCTGATAATATAGATATGTTGTCTATGAGCGGTCATAAATTTTACGGACCTAAGGGCGTGGGAGTATTGTATAAACGCAACGGTTTGAAGATCGCTAGATTTATGGACGGCGGAGAGCAAGAAAGAAATCTGCGCGCGTCTACTATCAACACGCCTGCAATAGTAGGTATCGGCAAAGCGATAGAGTTGGCGGTCGCGAATATGGAGAAGAACAACGCGCATATCGCTAAATTGAGAGATCGTTTCGTATCGCAGGTTTTGGAAAAAATCGACGATATATATTACAATGGACCTAAGGATACGTCAAAAAGATTGCCGTCGAATGCGAATTTCAGTTTTGAATTCATAGAAGGCGAGTCTATATTGATGAGACTTGATATGGCTGGTATCGCTGTGTCTAGCGGATCGGCTTGTTCGTCCGGCTCGTTGGAACCGTCTTACGTCTTGCTCTCTATCGGCGTGCCGATAGAAGTGGCGCACGGTTCAATAAGATTTTCGTTCGGCAAAAACAACACTATGGAAGAAGTAGATTATACGGTTGAAGAGTTGGTCAAGACAGTCAAAGTATTGAGAGAACTTTCGCCGCTTGTCAAAATGGTCAAAGGAGAGAATAAATATGTATAACGAAAAAGTAAAAGAAGCTTTTGCAAATCCAAAGAACGTCGGCTTTATCGAAGACGCCGACGGAGTAGGTAAAGTAGGCAACGCAGCTTGCGGAGATATAATGGAAATTTCTCTTAAAATCAAAGACGACGTGATCGTGGACGCAAAGTTTAGGACGTTCGGTTGCGCCGCGGCGATCGCGACAAGTTCGACCGCTACGGAAATGGTCAAGGGAATGACGCTTGATCAGGCGCTCGATCTTTCCAACGCTCAAGTAGTCGAGGAACTTGAAGGTCTTCCGCCACAAAAAATACATTGTAGCGTACTTGCCGAAGAAGCGATAAAAGCCGCAATCGAAGACTATAAGAGCAAAAAGAAATAAGCCAAAAATTACCACGTCGTATATTTGCGAGCGGTGAAAAATATCTATTTCCCGACGCACAATAAATATGGGGAGGTGGTATATGATGTTCAAACTCGGTTTTATGCTTGGTTTAGGTTCGGGCGTAATGATGGCAGTAGCTATGAGCGCAAAGAAGAAAACCAATGAAATGATGGAACAAGGCAAAAAAGCTCTTAAAGACAAAATCATAAAAGTATTAGAGTAACGGAAAAAAATAGCAAGCGTTCGCTTGCTATTTTTCATTTGGAGTCAGTATTATTTATCTAAATATTCCATCTGACAATTCCAGAGTGGAGAGGTCGCTATACAATTATTATTTTATTAGTGTATGGCATTAAGTGGTTTTGCAATTATTTAAGCCATATTTTTTAGCGAGAGCGAGAAAGATTTCGCGAATTATCTAAACCAAAAACTATGAGCAAATAATTACAAAACACACTTAGCCGCCTCAAACTCCGCGGTTCTGTCATTTCGAGAGAAGCGTAGCGAAGTAGAGAAATCTCTATCCGTACATCTTAACTCTTCACTATACACAGTCGCTTACTTTTGCATAACCAATATTACTAAGTGTAAAATTTTGGTGAAAAAATAAGCAAAAAATCGACAAATGCAAAAAATTCCAAAAAAAGTGTACTTTTCCTGACTGCAATTTTATATCCATATT
>CAMWIL010000008.1 GCA_947174325.1 uncultured Clostridia bacterium | reverse complement strand
TTTGCTTTGCGTATAATAGTATTAGTAGCAAGGCTATTAAGGTTGTCGGGAAATTGTATCCCGGGGGTTTTAATTAGCTCCTTGCTCTTTTCTTTGTCTTTAAATATAGCCGAAAATCAAATTGCCCCACTTAAATTCTCTTTAATAAAATAATAACTGTTGGCGGTCTCAGTAGAATAAATAACCAAACGCGCTCGTAGAAAAGCGAGATAGACAATAGCTATGAACCAACCGCCCTGTTGGCAATCTCAGTAGAATAAGCAACTAAACCCGTTCGTAGAAAAGCGAGATAGACAAAAAAGAAAGCTGTAGATTTTTTGTCAGTTGGGCATAGAAAAAAATTTTCCTCGTACTTGCCGTACGAGGAATTTTTTTATGTGTCTAAATGGCAGAAAAGATTCTGCTTTACTTTTGTCTAGATTCGCTTTTCTGCGAACGCATTACAAACTATAACGCTTCTTGAACTTATCTACTCTACCACCCGTATCAACCAACTTCTGTTTGCCGGTATAGTATGGATGACATTTGCTACAAACTTCTACCTTGATCACGTCGCCATCTTTGGTAGTACCGCAGATAAAACTTGCTCCGCAAGCGCAAACGACCTTAACGTCATGATAATTAGGTTGGATATTCTCGTTCATATTATCACCTCACCTTTGCAATATTTACTCATAGATTATACCCGTAATATTTTTATAAGTCAAGCATATTTATCAGGTAATTTCATTTTTTTGCGCGACTTGCAAAAATAACGAGCATATTACCCGACTTCTCATTGAAACGTTTACTTTACATCTAAACCTCTAAGTATTCAAGACGACAATTTTAATTCAATATCTCAAAAATTATAAATTTTATACGCCGTCGCGCGCGTTGGGTTTAAAAAGCGAGAATATATGACCGCGGTAAAAAACTGATGCAAAATTCACGAATTTCCCCGCAACTTCTAACAGACTAAAAAAATGTTGCAAATGTAAATATTGTGTGATATAATTCATATAGTTGAATATATTTTTTCGCTTGATTTTTGTCCGAAAAAATCTTGCAAAAGCTAAAAAAATTGGGATATGTGTCGAATTAAGATGGAGAGGAAGTTATGCAATCATATAGAATAACAAAAAATTTCACTATCGAACCAGAAACCGAAGAAGGCTCTTATAGTCTAAAAGAGTACGCAAAAATCAAGATCACAAGAGCGGGAGTTTGTTCCAGCGACGTTGCGACTTTCGCCGGAAGAATGGAAAACGTCGATTTACCTATCAGCCCTACGCGTATTGCCGTCGGTCTTGTAAGCGAAAGCGACGACATTACTTTAAGAAAGGGACAACGCGTTATGTTGTCGCCTTATACGCGTTTGGAGAATGGCAAATATCTTATCAACGGTCTTAAAAACGACGGATATTTAGCCGACTACGTCTATGCCCCGCTTCATAACATTTACACCGTACCTACGGGAATAAGCGACAGCGCCTTTACTTTTATCGAAGATATCGCAATGGCAATAAACGTAATAGAAAAATTGGATATAGAAAAGACGAAATACGTTATGCTTTACGGCTGCACTTCCGTCAATTTGATTATTGCGCAACTGTGCATATATTATCAAGCGATACCGATTATGATCGACAGCGACAATTCAAGACTTTCGATTGCGCAAGATTTGGGCGCGTATTACTGTATCAACTATGTAGAAGAAGAAGTTTTGCAAAAACTCAAAGAAATAACAAGCGGAAAATTGGTGGAATATCTCATTCTTGACAGCGATATTTGCTCGGAAGTAGGAAAAATGCTCAGCTACATACGCAAAAACGGCAAAGTAGCGATAGTAGGATTTAATACGTCAAAACCTTCTCTCAAAGGCGACTTCTCCCCTATCGTCAACAACAAACTTACGCTTTACGGCATAAGCGACGGCTATGGGGAAATAGAGACCGCTATTAATATGTTGGCAACGGGCACGGTCAAAGTAGACGCTTTGATCGAACAAGAAGTGGATATAAGCGAAGCGCAAACAACCTTCTCCTCTCTTGCAAAACAAGACAATTATTTGAAAACGATATTCAAATGCTAAATCTTATCTAAAAAACAAACAAAACTGCGAGCGGAATTCACTCGCAGTTTTTTATTTATATTATGCCGACGTCTAAATCATCCTTTTCTTATCGCCAACATCTCTCCTAATTTATCTATTGAGCCTGCGCCCAAGACGAGTACTATATCCCTTTCCTTTGCCGTCGAGTTTATATATTTGCACGCCTCTTCGTAATTTTCAAGATATAGCGCGCCCTCTCCGCGCGTGTTGATATAGTTTGCCAAAGCGCTGCCGTCAAGTCCTTGATCGCTGTCCTCTCTCGCAGAATACGTCGGCAAGATTATCAACTCGTCTACCCAATAAAAACACTTTGAAAAATCGTCAAGCAAAGCCTTTGTACGCGAATAAGTATGCGGCTCGAACACTGCTATTATCTTGCCTTTGCTCATAAGGCGAACAGTATCGACAGTCGCTGATATTTCGCTTGGATGATGAGCGTAATCGACTATGACTTGCGCTCCGCTTTCCAAACGTCCTCGCGGCGAAAAACGTCTATCTACGCCGGCAAAAGCGCTTATATATTTGGCAACCTCTTTGCCGTCCAACCATATCAGATAGCATACGGCAAACACCGCCAACGCATTTAGTACGTTGTGCTTTCCATACAATTCCAAAGCGACGTTGTGTACTCTGCCTCCCTCATACGCAATGTCAAAAACGAACTTGCCGTCTTTTTGAGTGAGATTGACCGCTCTAAAATCCGCGTCTTCGCCAAATCCGAAAGTATAGATCTTATCCTTAGCATTGTCAATAGCCGAAAGACGCAGTTGTTTAAAACAGTTCTCTTCCACAACGGCAACTCTTGATTGCTCAACAAACTGCACAAACGCGTCGTTCATACTTTGCGGCGTAGGATAAGTGTCGGGATGATCGTAATCGCTGTTTAGCACGACGCCTATATCGGGCGTAAGCGATAAAAAACTGCGTTGATATTCGCACGCTTCGGTGATAAAATAATCGCGCCCCATATCAAAATAATTGCTCTTTTCTTTATTGATAATTCCACCGACGTGTCCCGTAAATTCAAGAGGTATATTCTCTGCGACGTGACAAAGCATAGCCGTAGTCGTAGTCTTTCCGTGACTGCCGGCTATCGCTATCACGCTTTTACACTCGCTCGCTATCAAAGCCAAATAGGCTTTGCGTTCCATACAACGGATTTTGTTGCGACGGGCAAATTTGAGTTCCGTATCGTCGTCGCCGATCGCGCTCGAATAAACTACCAGATCGCACTTGGCGACCACGCTGTTGTTGCTTCCCACATAAGCGTTGATACCGTAAGCAATGAGCTTTTGCAAAGTTTTGGAGTCGTTTCTGTCCGAACCGCTGACCCAAACTCCCGCCTCGCTCGTCAAAAAAGCAAGCGCGCTCATACTTATTCCGCCTATACCTATAAAATGAATTCTACTGAAATTTAACATATTCTATAATATGCAACAAAATAAAAAAATTTGCCTAAAAAGACAAATTTTCGACAAAGATTTGCGATTAAAAAACGGCTCTCGCATATTGCGAGAGCCTAATATATTATTGAATATAATTAATTAGTTTTTTGTTCGTCTTTATTTGACGCGCTTTGATCATTTTGATCTTCGTCTTGAAAATCATTATCGTTCAACGTATCGGTTTTGACTTCTCTACTATCCGCAGTTTGCGAAATATCTTCGTCTTTGGCTTTTGTCTTTTTCAAAATTCCCGCGACGCACAACGCGCCCAAAAACGCGGTCATAACTTCCGTAACGTGCGGTATATCCAATTTCGTACTCATAGTCTGCAAAACTACCAAAACCGCGCTTATGACAGAGACCCAAAATTCATAACTTTTCAACTTCTCTTTCATGTTTTCTCCTTTGCCAAACTTACGTTATTTTTCTCCATATATTCACGCATTTGCTTACGTATCTTTTCAATATTGCCGCTCATTGTATTCATATATCCCAAGTCTTGCGAAAGAGAGGAAATTGTATTTTGATACTTTTTCTCTCTCGCTCTGCTGTCTTTAAGTTCAAAGATAAGCAGTACGCAGAAGAGCAACGCCCACAACCCGTCGCTCATTGCCAACTCTACGACTTTGTCCCACATATCAATCCTTTTTGCCGATAGCGGTAACGAGTTTGCCGAAATAATTGCCGAGATATTCCTGCAACTGCTTGTTATCGTTGATCATTTGTAGCGCTACGCTCTTTGGCATACTGTTGTAAAATTCAAAAGCAAGATCGTAACGTTGTGAATAATTCTCTGCTTTTTCTCCGGCATATCCGTTCTTGTTTTCAAGGGCCTTGATATACTGTTCGTCTTTAAGCCTTTGAGCTAGCTGCTCTTCTATCGCCTTTGCTCTGTCTTCTATGTATTGAAGTTCTTTTTCTTTGAGTTTGTTGTTGTAATCGTCAATGCTCTGGATTTCTTTGTTGCGCTTTTCAATCAAACTCGCTATTTCATTTTGTATTTTCTGCGCATACGAAAGATCTAATTGTTCCAGCGCGACGTTTTCTTCCCCTCTCAGTTTTTCGATTTGAGCGTCGTAAGTACTGAGTTTCTTATTCAAATCGTCCGAGAGTTCTTTGAGTTCGTAATCCTTTGCGTCTTCGTTTGCTTTTGTCTGCGAACTTTTGATAGACGAATTATACAATCCTCTTTGTATGAGTCCGTTTATTATAGCCTTTTCTACTTCCTCGTATTTCTTATCCAAAGCTTCGGCTTTAAGCGCGCTTTCCTCGCTTGCGGACTGTTTTTTGTTTTCCACTTCGCCGACTTTGGTATCGTATTTGTCGGACGTAATCTTAGAATCCGCTTCGAGCAATTCGTTATACTTTTGGGAAGTATTCGTCTTGATCCCTTCTTCGTCGTCGCCTTCGTATTCTCGATATTCAAACTCTACCTTTTCGGGCAACAAATCGGAAAGATCTTCATAGCCTTTGCCCGGCTCGTACGTCGGCTTGTAACTGTCAGCGATCTCTTTGAGCTTATCGTTTAGCGCCTTTTCGTCTTCGGCGTATTTAGACGTATCCGCTTGTCCAACTTTCTCGCCGACAAAAAAATCTTTTACTTTTTGCTTAAATTCATTCCAAGTCATTTTTCTCTCCTACCGTTTTTGTTCCGCCACCGACTTTGCCGTTGGCTTTTAAGTACACGTACAACTTGTACTTTGTTATTCTCAGCGCGATGCGCTTCAATTTCCTGTTCATTTACGCGACCTCTTTGCTATCGGAAAGCACTCCCGTCAACCTTACTCTTGCAGTTGCTATGCCTGCGCCCGTAATGAATTCTAGAGTATGATAACCGACTTTGAGTTGAATGGAAGATATAGAAATTATACCTTCTCTGCTTTGCAAGACTTCGCCGTCAAGCGAGATCGAGCAAGTCATATTAGCCGTCGCGGAATAGTCGGGAAGCATCAGAAGTTCGCATTCTATCTCGCCTCCCTTTGAATAGACGTTCAACTGTAATTTTTTTACGTCGCCGTCCGAATTCATAATATAGTAATAAGTCGCTTTGGACTTAGCCAAGTGATTGTTGAAATCTTCGCTCAACTCGTCCAACATTATCTCCATCTTTCTTAA
Organism: uncultured Clostridia bacterium; assembly: GCA_947174325.1. Classification (GTDB taxonomy): domain Bacteria; phylum Bacillota; class Clostridia; order Christensenellales; family UBA3700; genus RACS-045. The sequence goes on along the minus strand of CAMWIL010000008.1, from coordinate 29,598 downwards.
ACTGTTCATATTTATCCTTATTTAATAAAATCCACGACAAGCGTCGGCGGATATATCTCCTCTTTCTCATTGTCGCTCCTAATATAAAATTTGAATTCTTTTGCCTTGACGTAAAGGCTCTTTTTCTTTTCTCTGGGCGAAAGCAAAAACTCTTTGCGCTCTCCGTTGCAAATAATGCCGAGATAGAATTCGCTCTTTGCGTTATACTCTACGCTTCGCAAGAGTTTTACCTCCGACGGTCTGCCAAAATCTATTTCTCCGCTTTCCCAATATTTAAGCATAGGCTTTCCGAGATACAAACCGCTTTCGTCAAGCTCTACGAACCTGTCGCAATCGTCGCTGATAGCAATGACTTTGCTGTAATCTTTTTCATTGACCGCGCACATATATTTAAATGATACTCCGCGCATAATTTCAACGTTTTTATTGACAAGATTAAATACGAGGAGCATATTATTATCCCGCTCTAAGTTGAAAACGCCGTAATCGGTCTGCGTATTGTTCGTAAAGGAAATTATATATTTATCGTGAGAATAGCACGCAGTTACGTCGTCAAATCCGCTTGATATCAAATCGTTGACTTTCGTCGTATATCTGCTTACGTCGTAGCCGTCAAAAAGGAATATCCCATCCTCTCCCGCAAACGCTATATATTCTCCGCATATCGTCACCGATTTTGCGTAGATCCTACCGCTAGACGTATAAATCTTCTTCAAATTAAACTGCGTTTGATCTCCGTACGCGGTCAGTCTGTAAATTCCGTAATCGCAGAAAACGTATAGATAATTGTTGAAACTCTTGATCGTGTTTACCTCTCCCAAAGTTCCGTCAAAATTTATATATCCGCCTTTGTCTATTTCGTGATCCCATACCATGGGATTTCCGCTTTTGCTGAACCAAACGCTGTTGTGCGATTCCTCTACGACTATAAAAAGCCTTTCGTAATGCACGCAAATATCTATGACTCGTTTTCTTAACGAAGTATATAATACGTTGTTGACGAACCATTCAACACCGCCTAAGCCTGCCATAAAAAGACACGGCTCGTTGCTGATATAGTATATCGTTCCGTAAGTGAACAACGTTCTGGCATCCATATGACGCCACTCCTTATCGCCTTTACAGCAAAAATCTATACCGTCCTTGTGCGAAATGAGAATTGTAAAACGCGGCGCGTCGTCAACGTACATCGTCGCGCAAAAAACTCCTCTATCTCCCTGTTTGATTTTTGGAGTAGGCGGAAATACGTAATCTCCTATTTTAAACTCGCTTACGCCGTAAGATCCTATAAGTTTATTGTTTTTAAATCTATAATTGTACACGCAGTCTACGTAATCGCAAGGAAGTTCTCTCGACTTTTTGTTTTCGTCGTAACCGAGAAAATTCGACAACGGGATTTTTTTTCTTTCAGGCTGGCGCGCCGGATATTTTTTTTCGTAAAACATATCAATACCACCTTCTCGGTTTAATCTTTATCTCGCCTTTTTTTCTCACCGCGCAACGCAAGTCCTCTTTGTATCTTTCAGAAAATACTATGGACTGCTCGTACATACCTTCGATAAGACAGAATTCCGAACATACTCCCATCGCCGCGGTTTTCGCGCTAACAAGCGGGCTTAGCGGACATTCTTCGTCAAGGTTTACGTCAGTAGGCAAATAGTTGTATTTGACGTTTGCGCGTTTCATATCTCTATTGACGAGTTCCAACGCAGAAGGCGTGTGTCTAAACGCCGATCTCACATCGGTATCAGCGTCCTTCACCGTCAGCACTTCCAAGACTCTGCGCGACAGCGCGTCGTAACTTATCCTCCCGTCTTTTACCTCTGCTTGCTCCGTAGCCGTAAGCGGCAGATAGTCGGTAGCGATCTCCTTAATGACTATGTTTGCGCAGCGCAAGAGAGTATCGAGTTTTGGATGCTTGACTATATTCGCGTCTATCGCGATCTCGTCGTCGCCAAGATAAGTCAACGCCGTCATGATAACTTCTTTAAGTAGCATAATCCCTCCTTAATATAAAAGGGTGAGTCGCCTCACCCTTTGACAGCCAAGCATAGATCAAAAGCCTGCGTCAGTCATTATTTTTTCAAACAACTTCCGCTCTTTTTCTCTCTCTGCTTTGGCATTGTACTCCTCTATTTTTTTGAGTATGAATTCTTTGTTTTTGACTGCGCTCTCAAGCGTGTAGTCCAATGCTCTTTTGTCAAGTCGGGTAAAAGGAAAGGCAAGTTGAAAAGTAGGCGTTTTTCTTGTGTTGTGTAATTCAAACCTGCGCGTATCCCCATTAAAGTAGATTTTGTAAAACTCGTCTATGCTCTTTATCCGCGCCGATATGTCAAACAGATCGTTTCTCACTTCAAACAGCTTTTCCATACCCTATCTCCTTTTTGTTGAAAACTCTCTTTATTAAAATGAACTCTTACTCAATTCTCTATTTTATCAGCCGGTGATACCCGAAAGCTTGACCTGACCGATAGGCTTGTCGCAAATCATATCGGCATATTTGACCAAAGTCGCGCCGTAAGTAGCCGTTCCCGCTTTCTGCTTGATGACTTTTCCGCCGTCTCCTTCAAGCCATCTCCAATCGCAGAGCTGATGTATCTTGAAGTCTTTGCTGTTGAGCAAATACATACAACCGCTTTCCACAAATCTGTCCGCAATAAGAGGGATGCCGTTGTAACACAACGCCTTAAAACCTCCGTCAAGATTCATATAGTCAAGATTGGTACGGGTAAGCGCGAGATGTTCGAGATACGCCCTTCTTACGTCGTAAGAACATACGATAAAGTCAATTTGACTTCCCGCAATCTCGTCTATGTAGTCGATAGCGCTTTGAATTACGCCCGACGAGATAGAACCGACGCTCTCGTAATGTTTAGGACTGAGCCAACTTCTACCCGCTCTTGACAAACCGTAAAGGTCTTTGTCCGAGAAGATAGCTCCAAGACCGGTCAATTCGTTGTTTTTAGAACCTTGAACCGTCACTACGTCGTCTTTGGCGATTTTAGTAGACGGCGTAGTTTCTACCGTTATCGTCTTGTTTACTCTGTCCACGCTCTTGACTCTCACTCCGGTAAAATCGGGATAAGCGTTGCCGCTCGTAGAAGAGATAACGTCTACGACCATACCTTCCATGATATTTCTTACGCTGTCCAACTCTATCGTTGCGCTTGCGGTAGACATACCTTCTGCAACGGTTGCCAAAGTACCGCTGCCGTCGCCGTACAACATTCTTCCGAGATTGAATTTGGACGCTTTGAGCAATCCCTCCATTTCTGCGTTGAGCAAGTTGACAAACGCGCCCGTATTGGACTGCGAAGCTCTTATCGCTTTGTCGGAAAGTTCGATAGTGCCGTAAAGGTTTTTAAGTTCCAACTTAAATCTATCGTAGTTGTTGGGCGCAGGCGTAGGAAGCGAACCGGTCTCCGTTCCCGCTCCGATACCGCCGTTCAAGCCGTAAGGCACCAACTTGATGATTTCTTTTCCCCACACGTCAGCGCTCGTCTGTTCGATTTTTGCCAAAAGCGGATTTACACCCACGTTAAGTTGGTCAGCGACCACGTTCAAATATACGCTTTTCAGCGCCTTTTCTGCTGTTTCTAATGTTACCATTATATCCTCCTATTTTTGAGCATAGATTTGATTACGTTGCCCGCTTCCGCTATGCTCTTAGGTCTGTCGGGCGGGGTCAACGTGATTTTCCCTCTTGAAGAAATCGACTTGGGCGGTCGGTTATTTTCCAATTCTTCGAGATATTTTTCTATCACCGCGTTTTTGATATTCTCGTCTTGGTAAACGTATTTTTCCAAAAACTGTTGGTCTTTAACAAGTTCTTTGGGCGGAACGTAAACTTTGTCAAACACTCTCGCCAACGCTTTTTCAAGACAGTTGTCATCGTAAGAAAGTCCGTCGTCGTTTACGATCTGCTCGCCTATCATCGATGCGAAGCCTTTAGCCACGGGATATTTCTCAAAAAACTCCTCTACTTTACTCTGCCACTCTTTTGATTCGTACACCGCGATTTTCGTTTCGCTAGGAGTGTCTGCGTTCTTCTCCTCTGTATTTTCGGACGCGTTTCGTACTTCTTCGGTTGAGTTGGTTTCGATTTCTTCTTGATCGGCAATATATACTTGCGCGGAATTGATTTCCGCGCTCGGTTGGGTTATTTCTTCGATCGCATTCGCTTGTTCCCGTTGTTCGCTTGCTCCGACCGATAGTGCAAGCGACGGTTGTTGTATATTCAAATCATTATCAGCCATTTTTCACCTCTTGCGGAAAGCTTTCTCCTTCCGCCATTATTTTCATCATTCTGTGCTGCTTGATATGCTCGTCTATCAAAGATTTGATCGCTTCTTCCTTTTCTTCAAGCAGACGTTTCAAATGTTCGTCTATATGTAGATCGTGATCGTCGTATTCGGCAACCGTCAATTCCTCTTTGCCAAACGCCAAATTTTCTTTCATGGCTTTCTTTCTATGGCTTTCATCTATATCCTTACTCGATTCCCAGTTGCCGAAGCCGAGTATTTCAAGTATTTTGAGCTTATTGCGGTTTGTTATTCCGCCGTTTTCGCCGTTGAATATACCCATTTGAGCAAGTTCAAGTACCATATTTCTTCTGTTTTCGAGAGTATCAGTCAACTCGTTTTCGTTGTCGAATACAAGATCGTCGCTTTGAAGATCGCTTGCAGTAAAGTAAGCAAGTTCTACGTCTCCGTTATCTCCCGAAAATCTTTTCATCCTTCTCGTCTTGCAGAACTGTTTGTATAATCTCAACATTTGCTCGCAAATTCTCTTTATGCCCATTCTCAAAGACGTCGTCGCAATCGAAAGACGCGTATCGTCTTGCTCTACGAGAAGACCGATAGCTTTACCCGACATCTGATTGTAAATATTGGAATACTTACTTATTTCGCTTACTCCTGAAATAGTAGTAAACTCCTGCAATATCCTCTCTTCTTCATACTGAAAATCTATCGGAACTCTGCCTGATTCGAGAAGCTTCGGCGGCGTAGATCCCTGTCTGTATATCAATACTTTTCCTGGCGACAATCCCTCTTCTTCAAGGTTGTCGGTATCTATCGAACCGTCTTCGACAGTCATTACTCCCATTGCAAGACGGTTGATAAATTCGTGCTTTCTGTTTTTGACTGCGTTGTACGCTCTTTGCAAAGGTATGAGTCTTTCAATAATGCTAGTCCCGTAAAAACATCCCAGTTTGTCAAGACATACGATTTTTGTAAACGGATATCCGCGCTGATCGTTGTACTCGTTGATATACGGCAATTCTCCGTAATAAAGCAACTTATCTCCGGCGACTACTATCAACTCTCCGTCAGGCTTTTCAGAAGTAGGTCGAACGTATTTTTCTATGACTACGCACATATCGTGCGCTACGCTGTCGATCATATTTGGAAGGCTTGCCTCGTATCCCAGTCCACCGCCTATCGGAGCGTTGTCAAGCGAAAAGACGTTGACGTCCTCTCCCTGCACGTCAACTCCCCATATATCTTTTATTTCGTCTACGTGATAAGCTTTCGCATGAATAATGCTTTGACAGTCATCGAGAGTAGACGCGCATACGCTGTCGGGAAATATTTCGTACGGCGGTACTACGCTGATATCGACGTCTCCTTCTCTTAGATTTTTTCTGGTTTTGGAAGAACCTACTATCCTTCCCTTATCGGCGGACCAAACGGTCTTGAAAAAGCAACTGCCCGTCACTTCGCTCCAAGTACTAGCTTGATTGAGAAGCGTGGAAAGATTGTTTTCCTCGCAAAGCGCTTTTACGATCTGAGTAGAAAGTTTTGCCGTATAAACGTCGCTGTCGTCGCTGCTAAACGGACGCACGCTCACGCCGCACTTTAAGCGGTTGAGTTTGGAAAGCCTTGTCTCTATGATAGAAGCGATATGATTGTATACTTCTCTCTCCTGCCAAAAATACTGTTTGCCATACTGTTCGATATCTCCGACGGGAGTGATCTCTGCATACTGATTGCCGTTATAGAAATTCATATTCAACCGCCATTGAAGTTCGAGCGGTTTTCTCTCTTCTCTTCTGCGCTCGTAATCTCTGCATACTTCTTTAACTATGTCTTCTCTGTATCTTCCCTCGGATTTTCTCATTCGTTACCTCTCTTAACCGCCTTTGCCAGCATATTTTTAGGACTTTTCGGCACGAGATGTTTGCCCAACGCCGAATAAACTTCCGTAGCGCAGTCTTCGCATATATTGATGTACTGCGAAGGCGAAACGCCTTCCGGCGCGACTGAATAGCGCGCTTGATTTTTACACTTGCCTACGTCGCATCTGATTTTATTTGTCTGGATAATTATTTTCATCTACCTCTCCTTTCGTCATATCATTTAACTGATTTAACAATCTTTTCTTCAATTCGATTAGTTGGTCGTCGCTCATCGACTTCAATTCGTCGTTGTCGAGTCCCAATTCCAACATTGTTTTTACCGCCGTCATATCGGGCGGATAATGCTTGCTGCTGACCTTGCGTTTGAGCAGTTCGTTCTCTCCGGAATACTCTTCTATGATTTCCTGCACGTCGTATCCGACTGCTCGGCGGAACACCGCTTTTTCTATTTCTTCATTCACTTTATCCTCCCTTATGAGAGTTATTTCTGCCGTCTGGACAGACTTTTGATTAACTTCTGTTTATCCTTTGCGATAACTCCGCTTTGAACCGAAGGAAGTTTAGTAGCCTGAGGTTTAGACGAAACGTAATAACGCAACGCGTCAAGAGCGTGATCGTCTTTTTTTATAGGTTTGTCGCCTTTGCCCCACCAATAGGTTTTGAGTTCTCTTATCAAATTCACACATGAGGAAAATATTTTTAGTTTACCGTCCGAAAAATAACTCTTTACTTGCGCTATTCCAGAAAACAACTGCTTATTAACGTTTGTATTGACAAGTATGCCCCTGTCGTAAAAGAGTTCCGTAACGCTCTTGCGGCTTGCCAGCGTATGCTGATCGGCAGCGCTGTCGATCAATGCGTTAAGTCTGCCCTTTGCGTCGGTGTGCCAATTAAGTTTTTTTGCAAGTTTGAAAATCTCGTTTGCGTGATAATCTATATCTTTGCCTGCCATATACCATTCCCCAACCGCATATACTACTCCGTCGTAATCGACGGCAAAGAAAAGACACGCCAACGGATTATTAAGTCCGGGATCTATGGATATTTCGTCTTGCCACTCAAACGGCACGTCAAAAGGATCTATCACATGGATAGACGGATCGAATTCCTTGTAGACTATACCTTCTGCCTCGCTGAACTTGCCGTATCGTCTTGACGAGAGAGCGTCTTCGTCCATACACTTTGACAGGTTCTTTACTTCTTCGCTGTCTAGGAAGGGATTGTCCGCCCATTCTATATGCTCATGCCATACTTCATTATCCTGCGCAGAATTGAGATATATTTCGTCGTATACCCAAGTCAAACCTTTTAGCGGAGTCATCGTACCCCAAAGTTCTCCACGTCTGTCTACAACCCTCATTCTGCACTCGTCATAAACGTCTTTTGGAGGTTCTTCGTCAAACCATACAAAATCCAACGACGCGCCCTGAAACTTTTCTCTTCCCTGATCGCAACTCTTAAAGGATACTTTCGACGTTCCGCCGAAAACGTTTTTTATTAGAATATAGTCGATTATTCCATACTCTGCTGACGCTTTCTTGCCTGACTGCATTACTATGTCTTCAATCCAATCGGGATTGAGATAACTCAAAAACTTGCTTTGCGCTACGTCTCTTTGCACCTCATATGACAACGATACTATCCACCCCGCCACGTCATTGCGGTTTTCTCGGTAGGGATGATTTCCCCTTGCCCACCAAACCGCCTCTACAGCTCCGCACTCCGTCTTGCCGCTTCTGTTTCCGCCGAATACCCATCTGTTTCGTTTTAGGCATTTATGAAATGCCAATTGCTTATAATGCACCCTATCTCCCGTATTGTAAGTAAGCAATTTATTGTTATCTATACGCCTTTGTTCCTCTTTTTCGATAAGCAGCAAAGCGTTTATAATTTCCTTTTCCGTCATAATTCGATATAAATTTTTGATAATTTGTTCAATATATCCGTCAATCTAATTGTAAAATACTGCAAAATAGAATATAATTAAGTTATAATATACGAGGTGTATATGAAAAAAGTAATTATTATTACCCTACTGATGACGGTCATTGCCACTTTGTTTATTGGCGGCGGCGTTTGCTATGCAGAAGAAAGTCAAACGAATTACTACTACGTTGTTAAAGGCAACGAACTAAGCGTACGCGTATCGGCATCGGAAGAAGCAAAAATCGTTATGCAAATTCCCTCCACTTACGCTTTTGAATGTATTGAAAAAGCCGATGGTATCGTTCGCGTCAAATACAACGGATACGAGGGATACGTTTTAGAAACGGATTTCAATCAGAAATGTAAAGCCGTAACTTCCAAATGGGGCGAAGCGCCATACTTCTATACCGTGCCATTGAATATATCCAACGTCAACGGCGACCAATTAACTTTTTACAACAAAGAGACTATGGCGTCCGATTCTCTTCCCAAAAGTTGGGTAACCCTGAACAACGTCTATGGCTATTACCGTACCGGCAGCGACTACTATTTTCTTGTAAATATAACGGTAACCGTTTTAGGCAATACCAATCCGCCGCAAACAGGTTTTATCAAAGCCAGCGACACAACTCTTGCCGATTTTACTAAGGACAGTATTGTAGATAGCGCAGGCTACGTTGCAGAAACTACTCCTGATAAACAAGAGCCTGACGAAGACGAAACGCCTACTATAAATCCCGGCGGAAGCGATGGCTCTACGCAACCTGCGACAAACAACTTTGAACGCTACGTTCTCATAGCGGTGATAGCCGTTTTGTGCGTAGTGATAATTATCTTGATCTTTGCGCCCAATAAGTCAAAACGCAAGTCTTGATAAGTTCGTAAGCATAGCCGTCGGCGGAAAAGACTAAACTCTTCTCCGCCGATTTTTTTCGTCTTAATTACCGTTCTGCGCGTTTACTACTTGCGACGAGTTTTGCATATTGCCGAACATCTGCGCCACGACTACTTCGATTTGTTTGGTTTTCTTCTTCAATTCGCTTACTCTGCTATCTTTTTCCGTACGCGCCGCTACTCTCTCAATGATCTTTATAAAAACGGGATCTTTTGAATACCTCTTCTCCAACCATTCGCAATCATAGCCTTTTGCTAAACAAAACTTAGAAAAACATTCCAATGCCAACGACTGTCGGCGGAAAACGTTGCGAATACACATACCTTCGACTTTTGCGATGTCTTCGCACTTCATCCTGTCCATAAACTTCAATTCGATTATCCGTCTGTACGACGGTTTTAAAGAGGCCAGAGCATTGTCAACTATTACCTTGGCGTTTATCAAAGCCTCCTTTCGCTTATTATTGTTGAGTATAGCCGTTATCACGTCCATAGTGTTGCCCTGATAAGAAAAACTTCCTAAAGCTTCGTTCATATTGCGCCTATCGATACTTTTCACGATAGTCGGCAAAATCTTATACGCTGAGAGTAAAGTTTTTGACCACATCTCCTGATTCATAATATCACCTCCATCAATTTATTGAAGAATACTTCTCTTCCTTTCGGTTACAGTCAAAGTATAAGTCAACATTTTGAAATTTGCAAATATTTATGAACATTTGTTTGTAATTTTGTTTGCGAATTTACAAAAAGAAGTCAAAATAAGGCTACTTGGTCAAAAATTTGGACAAATAAGAATAAATGCGTTCATTTCTAAAATCAGTAGAAATATAATGTTTATATAATCTACTTCTTTGTATTTGAACGCTATCATAGTATAAAGTTGATATAATTTGGTTTATAAACAAATTTTTTATTAAAAACTAACTCAACGGGTAAACCGCCAAATTGATATAAATAGTCAAAGCATTATAAGGACGCGTCCAAAAATGACATTTCTTTGCCGTCTTTCTTTGACTCGTCGCTCATAAGATCTTTGATAGTGATGCCGTCAAAAAAATCGTTGATCAACTTATGGAAATTTCTCCACATCGCTATGGTACGGCATCTATCGACTTTATCGCAAGGCTTTGCGCCGCATTCCAAACATGCTACAGGCGCAAGGTCGCCCTCTACCAAACGAAGAATTTCACCTACTGTGTATTCTTCGGGTCTTCTCGTCAAACGGTATCCCCCGCCTTTTCCGTGTATGCCCTCAACGATATTATTCTGTTTCAATACCGGCAAAATGTGCTCTAAATATTTAAGCGGCAAGCCCTGCCTCTCAGCTACCATCTTCATAGGTATGAATGAGCCGTTGCTGTTTTCCGCAATATCTATTACTATTCTTAATGCGTATCTTCCTTTTGTCGATATCGTCATTTTTTGTTCCTCCCAATTTTCTTTATCCCAAAACGCGCCGACGCTCGCTTAAATTGAGCACCGGCGGTCATTATTTATTATTCTGCAAAAAGCGGAGTCGAAAGATATCTATCTCCTGTATCAGGGAGAAGTACCACAATGGTTTTTCCGTTATTTTCGGGACGTTTTGCAAGTTCGATCGCAGCATACGTAGCCGCTCCCGAAGAAATACCTACAAGCACTCCCTCGCTCTTGCCTATCAGTTTGCCCATGGCAAAAGCGTCTTCGTTGGAAACAGCAATGACCTCGTCGTATATCTTTGTGTTCAATACGTCGGGTACGAACCCTGCTCCTATGCCTTGAATTTTATGCGCTCCCGCTACTCCGGTGGAAAGTACCGCGGAAGTAGCCGGTTCGACTGCTACGACTTTGACTGACGGATTCTTTGATTTAAGGTATTCCCCAACGCCGGTGACAGTGCCGCCCGTGCCTACGCCCGCAACGAATATATCCACCTTTCCGTCGGTATCTTCATATATCTCCGGACCGGTACTTGCTCTGTGAGCCTGCGGATTAGCAGGATTTTCAAATTGACCGGGAATAAAACTGTTCGGAGTCTGAGCTGCAAGTTCCTCCGCCTTGGCGATAGCGCCTTTCATTCCTTTCGTTCCGTCGCTAAGGACGAGTTCTGCGCCGTACGCTTTCATAATCTGTCTGCGTTCGACAGACATCGTCTCCGGCATCACGATTATTATTCTATACCCTCTCGCCGCCGCAACCGACGCAAGACCGATACCGGTATTGCCGGAAGTAGGTTCGATAATCACAGAACCGGGTTTTAGTTTTCCCAAAGCCTCCGCCTCATCTATCATTGCTTTGGCAACTCTGTCCTTTACTGAGCCTGCCGGATTGAAATATTCGAGTTTGGCAAGTATTCTCGCTTTAAGATCGTACTTTTTTTCTATGTGAGTCAATTCCAATAGCGGCGTTCTTCCTATGAGTTGATCTGCTTGCGTATAAATTTTTGACATTTATAGATCCTCCAAAATTATTTAACTGCCGCAAATCCTCTCTCAAGATCTGCGATGATATCGTCAATATGCTCCGTACCTATAGAAAGACGGATCGTATTCTTCTTTATTCCCTGGTCGATGAGTTCTTCCTCGGAAAGTTGGCTATGCGTAGTCGTGGCAGGATGTATGACAAGACTCTTGACGTCGGCAACGTTTGCAAGCAACGAGAATATTTGCAAATTATCGATAAACTTGTGAGCCTCCTCTATTCCGCCCTTGATCTCAAATGTAAATATCGACGCTCCCCCGTTTGGGAAATACTTTTGGTAGAGCGCATGATCGGGATGTTCAGGAAGCGATGGATGGTTAACTTTTTCCACCTGCGGATGGTTTGAAAGAAATTCCACTACCTTTTTGGTATTTTCCGCGTGACGCTCTAATCTTAAAGACAGAGTTTCCGTTCCCTGCAAAAGAAGGAACGCCGCAAACGGAGAAAGCGTAGCGCCTGTATCGCGAAGAAGTATAGCGCGAATGTATGTAACAAACGCCGCAGCGCCTACCGTCTTAACGAAAGAAATGTTGTGATAAGACGGATTTGCGTCCGCAATAGCGGGATACTTGCCCGACGCCGCCCAATCAAACTTGCCCGAATCAACGATAACTCCGCCTAGCGTCGTTCCGTGACCGCCGATAAACTTCGTCGCCGAATGGACTACGATATCTGCGCCGTGCTCGATAGGACGAATAAGATACGGCGTACCAAACGTATTGTCTACCACGAGCGGCAAACCGTGCTTGTGAGCAAGTTCTGCCAAAGCGTCAATGTCCGGAATATCGCTGTTTGGATTGCCGAGCGTTTCGATATATATTGCCCTTGTATTTTTCTTTATCGCCTTCTCTACCTCTTTAAGATCGTGAATATTGACGAAAGTCGTTGTTATTCCGAAATTCGGAAGTGTGTGAGCAAGAAGATTATAACTTCCCCCGTAAATAGTCTTTTGCGCAACGAAGTGTCCTCCGTTTTGACCGAGAGCCTGCAATGCATAAGTAATCGCCGCCGCGCCGGAAGCGAGCGCCAAAGCCGCTACGCCGCCTTCTAGAGCTGCGATCCTCTTCTCAAAAACGTCTTGAGTCGAGTTGGTCAATCTGCCGTAAATATTTCCTGCGTCAGACAGATCGAAGCGAGCAGCCGCATGAGCGGAATTGTGAAAAACGTAAGAAGTCGTTGCATAAATAGGCACTGCGCGCGAATCCGTTGTCGGATCAGGACTTTCCTGACCTACGTGAAGTTGAAGTGTTTCGAATTTATATTTATTAGACATTATTGTTATCTCCTTTTATTGTATTGAACGTTTATTTATTTTGTTTTTATTTTGAATTTATTTTATTTATTTTTATATTTGCTTCATCGTATACTCTCTTTCAACATCGACACATTCGTCTTTTTGTTACGTTGACTTTTTTAAAACTATACTTATTCATTATTTGTCCTCCGACAGTGTTTTACCTACTTTTCTACTAGGTTAGTACTATAATAACACTGCGACAACGTATTGTCAATAGATTTTCCATAATTTTCTAAATTTTTTTATTGACTCAAAAGTTGCTTTGGCTGTTCCCCTTATTACGGGTTTAAATTTACAAATTCACAAAAACCGGCGGAGCGTAAACTCCGTCGGTATTCTTATTATATTAAGATAATTTAATTGATTCTATATTATAAAATATTATGTTTACGCGCCGTTCCAATCGTCAAAACGTTCTTATCTTTTGAAATGATCTTGATAAGATTTTTGCCTTTATTAGTACGGTCTTCTATGCTGATCTGTTCAGTATTTACACTCTTGACTTCGCCGTTTGGTAAAATAACGGCAATATCGTAAGGTTCAGTCACTATATCCGTAAATATACATACTCCCAACTTGGAATCGTTTAGTTTGATACCTTTGGACATACGCATCTTCGGGTCGATACAACCGAGGATAACCCTCTTTGCAGATCCGTTGTCAAGTATCGTGACTATTTCTCCATTGCCGTCGTTGTGTTGAGCGAAAATGATCTTATCCGCATCGTCAAGGCGCATAAGTTTTACCCCGCTTGCCTTCTTGCCTTGTGTCGGAACGTCATCATAACAATTTAGTGACATTCCGTCTGCGCTTATCGCCAATATAAATCCTCTCGCCTCTCTCGTTCCGTCATCAATCTCCGGCGGAGCTACCGCGGTAACGCTGACTATTTGATCGTCTTCGTCCTTGAAAGTCATAGCCGTAGTCTGCGATTTCTTATCCAATGAGAATTCTGATATATCGACGTATTTTGCCATACCCATTGCGGTAACGATCAAAATCTTCTTGCCTTTTAATTCTGCCGGCGTGAATATATTCAACAATATATCGTCGCTGTCTACTTTTGCTATTTTGTTTATACCTATGCCCTTGCTCTTCCATTTATCGTCGCCGAACGCTGATATTGGGAACGTTATCGCATTGCCTTTGACTGTTATACCGAATACCAACGATTCGCTATCCGTCTTGACCACTTTCTTTGCCAAGTCTTGCAGATTACAGTTTACGATACTCTTGGAAGCTTGATTGTAACCTTTTTCCGGCACGAATTTGACGTTACCGTTGTAATTTAGCACCAAAAATCCTTCTCTTTTGATCTTAGCGTTGAGATCGATATTTGTGTCTGTGATCTTGCTTTCGTGTACGATCTTACTCTGTCTTTCGTCTTTGTATTTTTTCTTTATTTCAAGCAATTCCTTCTTGACGACTTGATACTGTTTAGCCTTAGAATTAGTTACTTCCGTTAGATAATCGATCTTCTCCAACAACTCTTTCTGCTCTTCGAGCATCTTGTTTATATCCAGTTTGTTAAGACGTTTAAGCGGAATATCCAACACGGCTATGGCTTGCCTTTCTGTCAGTTCAAATCTGATCATAAGTCTTTCCTTAGCCTCGTTGTACGTCTTGCTATCCAATACGATATCCACCACTTCGCGGATATTGTTTACCGCTTTAAGAAGACCTTCGATAATATGCTCTCTCTTTTCGGCAACGTCAAGATCGTATTTACTTCTCTTATAAATAACCTCTCTTTGGAATTCAACGTAATGCCTTATTATATCCAAAAGACCTAACTGTTCGGGACGGTTTTTTACGATAGCCGTCATATTCGCGTTAAAGTTGCATTGCAAATTTGTCTTTTTGAACAAAAGCGCCAACATAACTTCGGGATCGACTTCTTTTTTGAGCTTGATGACGCAACGCATACCCATTCTGTCCGACTCGTCGACAATGTCCTGAATTCCGCCGAAAAACTCTTTCGCCGTCTCCCTTAGATCGTTGATCCTTGAAAGCAATTCGGCTTTATTGACCTGATAAGGTATCTCCGTTATTACAATGTTACACCGTCCGCCCTCTTCTTCAATATGAGTTTTTGCGCGTACGACTATCTTGCCCTTACCCGTAGCATACGCCTCCCTTATCCCCGGGTTGTCAATTATAATTCCTCCTGTGGGAAAATCGGGAGCGGGAATATACGTCATCATCTCGTCGAGAGTGATGCGTTTGTTGTCGATGTACGCGACGATACCGTTTATCGTTTCGTGAAGATTGTGAGGAGGAATAGTAGTAGTAAGTCCTACCGCAATACCGTTTGCGCCGTTGACAAGCAAATTCGGAAGTCTGCTGGGAAGCACTTCCGGTTCTTCGAGAGAATCGTCGAAGTTGAGCGTCATAGGAACGGTATTTTTATCCAAATCCCTCAACATTTCCAACGCAAACGGCGTCATTCTCGCCTCGGTATATCTCATAGCCGCAGCAGAGTCGCCGTCGACAGAACCGAAGTTTCCGTGACCGTCAACTAGCAGCATTTTGGTATTGAACGGCTGAGCAAGTTTTACCATCGCGTTGTATACGGAAGAATCGCCGTGAGGGTGATACTTACCAAGACAGTCGCCGACTATACGCGCGGACTTTCTATGAGGCTTGTCGGGAGTAGTTCCCAACTCCATCATCGTATACAGTATTCTTCTCTGAACGGGTTTCAATCCGTCTTCTACTCTGGGCAACGCCCTGTCAAGTATAACGTATTCGCTGTACGGTATCATCGAACTGTGCATTACCTGTTCGAAAGTTCCGTCAATTATTTTTGAATTATCTACTTCTTCTACTATTTTTTTTGCCATACTAAAACCTTAATTGCTTTTGCCGTATTTGTCTTATGCTGACGCGCTAGTTGTTGCGCGAACTGTCCTTCTTTATGCTTTGCGCTATCTTTGCTTCCGCAAAAGTCTCTTCTTTATTGAAATTAGCGTATTCGAAAATATACTCTCTTCTCATTTCCGCGCCCTCGCCCATAAGCGTAACGATAAGCCTTTCGGCTTCCGCGCTGTCGTCGATACTCACTTTCATAAGCGATCTGTTTTTAGGATCGAGAGTGGTTTCCCAAAGTTGTTCGGGATTCATTTCTCCAAGTCCCTTGTATCTTTGCAACGTATAATTTCTTCCGGTATTTGCAAGGATAGTCTTTAATTCTTCATCGTCGTAAGCGTACTTGACGGTGTTTTTTTCTGTAATCTTATAAAGCGGCGGCATTCCTATATACAGGTATCCGCCTGTTATCAACGGTCGCATATATCTGAAAAACATTGTCAAGAGTATCGCCCTGATATGCGCGCCGTCTTGATCGGCGTCCGCGAGAATAATGACTTTGTGGTATTTAAGATTGTTGATATTGAAATCTTTGCCGAAACCTGTTCCCAAAGCGTTGATTATAAGCTTTATTTCCTCGTTCTGCAAAATCAGTTCAAGTTTTTTCTTCTCGACGTTTAGCGGTTTACCTCTTAGAGGTAAAATCGCTTGGCACGACCTATCCCTTCCCTGCTTAGCGCTTCCGCCGGCGCTGTCGCCCTCAACGATAAACAATTCGTTGAGTTCAGGTTTCCTTCCCGAGCAATTCGCCATCTTTCCGATGAGGTTGGACGACGTGAGACTGTTGAGATTTCTTGCGACGGATTTCGCCTTTGCCGCGCTTTCTCTCGCCTTCGCCGCTATTTTAGCCTTGTCGAAAATAGCGTCGATAACGTCTTTTTTAGACTTATTCAAATAGTCTTTTATCGCGTCTGTCAAAAGGTTTTCCACAAGATTTTTGACTTCGGGATTGCCAAGCTTCGTTTTAGTTTGTCCCTCAAATTGCACGTTTTGCATTTTGATCGCAAGCACTGCGGTCAATCCTTCTCTATAATCTTCGCCGTTGAAATTCTGCTGTTTTTCTTTGATGATATTCTTTGCTCTTCCGAAATCGTTGAGCGCTCTCGTCAATGCGGATTTAAAGCCTGTTTCGTGAGTTCCGCCCTCGGTTGTTGGAATATCGTTGACGTAACTAAACACGCCTTCCGTATAAGTATCCGTATGTTGGAATGCAAGTTCAACGACAAAATTACCTTGTTTTTTCTCAACGTAAACGGGTTGAGAATACAAAGCCGTTTTCCCCTCGTTGAGGTGCAAAACAA
Source organism: uncultured Clostridia bacterium (assembly GCA_947174325.1). Classification (GTDB taxonomy): domain Bacteria; phylum Bacillota; class Clostridia; order Christensenellales; family UBA3700; genus RACS-045. The sequence goes on along the minus strand of CAMWIL010000008.1, from coordinate 12,710 downwards.
AATCGCTTATACCGCCTTCGTAGCAGTATTTTTTGACCTTCGGTCTACCGCCTTCGCTGTGTTGGCGGTTGTCGGTAATGACGAATTTGACTCCGCCGTTGAGAAAGGCAAGTTCTTTGATTCTCTTTGCTATCGTATCAAAAGAGAAAACTTCCTGTCCGAAAACTCGCTCGTCTGGTTTGAACGTGACTTTTGTACCTTTAAGTTTTGGATCGCAAGGTTCCGACGTAAGATCCTGCAACTTGCGGCCGCTCGCGATATTTCCGTTAGGCAACTCGTAAGAATGGAATTTAATATTATATTTCGTTCCCTTTTTAAAAACGTCTACCGTAAGCCATTCCGACAGCGCGTTTGTTACGGACGCGCCTACGCCGTGCAATCCTCCTGATACCGAATAATTCTTATTGTTAAATTTTCCGCCCGCATGCAAAGTAGTGAATACCAACTCTACCGCCGGAACTTTTTCCACGGGATGAATATCCACCGGGACGCCTCTTCCGTGGTCGGTAACACTAATGCTGTTGTCAGGAAAGATTTCTATTTCTATCAAATTTCCGTAGCCGTTGAGCGCTTCGTCCATTGCGTTGTCCACTATTTCCCAAAGTATATGGTGCATACCTTTGACTCCGGTAGTGCCTATATACATACCGGGTCTTTTTCGTACGGCGTCCAAACCTTTAAGAACTTCTATATCGCGCGCTCCGTAATTCTCTGCCATATTTCTTCCTTTTTGATTAAATTAGTTGTTTGCCTTCGCTTCGACAATGGAATTTATCCATTCGCTTATATCGTCGTATACGTCGGCTTTATTGAGTTCGTTTACTATTTCGTGTCTTGCCTGTTCGTATAACTTTATGCTGACGTTTTCTATACCCAAAGCTTTATACATATCGTAAAGCTTGGTTACCGCCTTGCCCATCTTGCCCACGGGATCGCGATCTCCGCTCACGATAAATATCGGCAATTTTTTATCTATTGCGGCAAGTCTTTCACTATCGTATATCTTGCTCAATCCGTCAAAAAAGTTCTTATAAAAAGCTATCGACATAGTATAGTTGCAATACGGATCGTTGTTATACTTTTCGCACTCCTCAACGTCGCGATTGAGCCAAGCGTTTACGCGCTTTTCCTTCTTAAACGGTTTTTCATACTGACCGAAAGTGAGATTTTTGATAAGATTTGCAGGTTTATCTCTACCGCAAAGCTTGTACTGCATAGCCGATACGCTCTTTGCTATCTTGACCTCTCCGCCTGCCATCATTGCCGAGCCGCTCAATATACAGCCGTCGATTTCCTTACTGTTCTGCTGAATATAGCCTTGTCCAAGGAATGATCCATAACTGTGCGCAAATATAAATATAGGCAAATTCGGATACTTCTCTTTTAGAAAAGCCGTAATTATCTTCTCGTCGTCAATAGTATCGAAATAAGTATGACCGTACGGGACTTGTCCCAAGAATTCTTTTTTAGCCGTGCGTCCGTGACCTCTATGATCGTCGCCCGCAACAATATATCCTTTTGAATTGAGATACTTTGCAAAATCGTCGTATCTGTCTATATGCTCTACCATACCGTGGAAAATCTGGACGATTCCTTTGGCTTGTCCGTCCGGTTCCCAGATCGTCATTGCCACTTCATAATCGTCGTTTCCATGTATAAACGTATTGATTTTTTCCATAACTAAACCCTCATTATTTTAATTATATATACATTATATAGTATATTGACGAATTTTTCAACCCAATTTATTGAGTTTTTACATAAAATACACCTCATTTACAACATATAATACCCTATTTATGTAAAACTGATGCGATCGCACAGACTGAACACTGTTCAAATATATAAATTTTTCATCCTCTACGACTGTACGTATTAATAATTATGTCCCGCAATATTTTAATTGCCCTCAACTATGCTTATTTTTACACGTCTTAATTTACCCTCATATAATCGACACATATCGATATTTTTATCATTGAACATTGTTCAAATTGCCACATTTCCGTCAAATTACTCATTTGCCAAAGCAACCTTTTATCCCCAACTAACCAAAATACGATCATTTTCATATCATAAATTAGACAAATAAATTTCACGCATAAGCAAACACTAGTATAAAACACATCGGAGGTAAAGTATGAACATTGCGCTTACCGGAGGCGGAACTGCCGGACACGTTATGCCCAATATGGCAATTTTGGAAGATCTGTATAAATATTTTGATAAAGTAATATATATAGGCAATAAGGATAAAATGGAAAGCGATATTTGTAAAAAGTTCAACGTTCAATTCTATCACTGCGACAGCATAAAATTTGACAGAACCAAAAAACTCAAAAATTTTTCCATCCCCTTCAAGCTTCCCTCTTATATCAATCAGGCAAAACAAATTCTTATTGACAATAATATTGATATAGTTTTTTCAAAGGGCGGATACGTTGCTATGCCCGTCGTATATGCCGCCAAGCAACTTAAAATCCCGACAGTGTGTCACGAATCCGATTATTCTTTGGGATTGGCAAATAAATTGAACTGCCGTTTTGCAAAAGGAATAATAACGTGTTTTGACTGCACTTGCAAAAGAAGAAATACAAAAGTATTTGAAAATCCTATCAGAAAAGATTTCTTCGACGTCCATCCCGAAAGAATTTTCAACACGTACGGGCTCAATCACTATACACCGATACTGCTGATAGTAGGCGGATCTTTGGGCGCCAAATCGATAAACGAACTGATATACGCCTCTCTTGACGATCTTTGTCAAAGATATCAAGTTATACACATTTGCGGAAATACCTTGACGCCCATTTCGCATAAAAATTATATCCAACTCAAATACGTTGACAATATCCAAGATTTCATTGCCGCAAGCGACTTGATCATCTCGCGTTGCGGAGCCGGCGCGTCAACGGAAATCAACGCCCTCAACAAGCGCGCGCTATATATTCCTCTTCAAAACAAGTCTACACGCGGCGACCAAGTACTCAATGCGAAATATCTTACTCAAAACGGTTACGCTCTAATGTTGGAAGAAAACAAACTTAGCAAAGAAAATTTGCTTTTAATGCTGGAAAAACTGTCAACGTTTGACAAAAAAGTATATATTTACGACAGAGGAAACAACTCAAAAATCGCAGATTTTGTAAATACGGTAGCGCTGCAAAACAGACATCCGTCTTTCGTATAAAAGTTCGATCATAGATCGCGCTTACCGTCTTCTAGATTTTGCAATATCTTAAAGTCTACTTTTCCGATTTGCGTCAAAGGTAGACTTTTTGCAACCTCAATTACTCTCGGCATATTGTATTTTAGCAGATTTTCGGCGATATAAGCGCGTAATTTGCCTATATACGATTCATTGCCTTCTATACCGTCTTCTACTTCAATATAGAGCTTTAAAAAGGTCTTCCCGTTTTCGACGTACGAAACCAAACAGCTTCTGACTATGCCGTCAAATTTATTCACACAATCCTCGACTTCTTGCGGAAAAACGTTGACGCCGCTGATTTTGACCATTCTCTTCAATCTATCAACAAAATAAACGTAACCGTCTTCATCCATATATCCTATATCGCCCGTCCTAAGCCACTTCTTGCCGTCTTTGCCATAGAAAAACACCTCTTTATCTAGCTCAGGCGAATTATAATAACCGGTCATCATACTGTTGCAAGTCAAGACTATCATACCTTTCTGCATAGGCTCTACAAAATTGTTATTATCGTCCACAATGGCAAATTCGTTATTCTTTACAGGCTTTCCCAACGTACCTTCTCTATGAATATCCATTGTGTTTACACAACATATTCCGCCCTCCGTAAGCCCGTATCCCGCGCATAGTTTTATAGGATTGCCGCTTTTCGCCATTGCCTCTTCAAATGATTTTTTGACGGCGTCAGACAGTTTTTCACCGCCGCAATAACAATTCTTTATCTTACGAAGATATTTGCCCTTAAATTTGCCGCAAGCAACCATCTTCGCATACATATTGGGTACGCCTGCCATATAGGTTACTCGCGCGCGTTTTACAAGCCTACACGCGCTTTTGGGCTTAAACTTAGGCATCATTACGGCTTGACCGCCCGCCGATATGACGGTATGCATACAAATTCCCAAACCGAAATTATGAAACAGCGGCAAAACCATCAGCATACCTTCGCTATCGTCAACGCCTCCGCCTATCAAATCTATTACGTTGTCTGAAAGATGATTAAAAGCGTCATTTGATAGCATTACAGTCTTAGACACGCCCGTTGTGCCTCCGCTATGCATATAAACGGCAATATCGTCTCCCTTGATCTCGACTTTCTCGGGAGCAAATTTATTTATTACGTCTTTGAATTTTACTACTTTGGAATTATATTTGATATTCTTAACTTTCTTTCTTATATAAAAATTGTAAGGTATTTTGAAAGCGCGAGGAAGAAAATCGCTGACGCTACACAAAATCACAGGCTTGTCCGAATTCTTCAACCAATCATATTTTTCATAGAATTCATCAAATAATATAAAAGCCTTTGTATCCATTTCTTCGGACATTCTTCTCAATCCTTCAGACGGAATAAGAGGATGCACCAAGTTTGCCACAGCCCCCGTATTGTTTATCGCATAAAAAGATACTATCGCGTTGGGAATATTGCCTAGACAAAGAATAACGTTATCGCCTTTGCAAATGCCTAAACTCTGCAAATATCCGCTTAAACTCGTGACCGTATCGATAAATTTTCCAATGCCTATCGATGCTCCGAAAAAATCCCAGACTTTATTCTTCCTTTGCAGCCTTAGCGTTTCGTCGACTACATACTCAAACATTGATTTGTCGAACTTAGCCATATTTACTCCAATTCCGCCAACGCTTTATCCGCAACGGCAAAATTATTTCCGTTTCTGAAATATAGATACTCAATAACTTTATAAATAATATAAGAAATCGACGCTCCCGCTATTACGTCGGAAAGGAAATGCGCGTCGTCGCAAATTCTTGATATCATAGTCAAAAGCACGAAAGCCGTACAACCGCCATATAGGACGTATTTAAGCCACTTCTTTTCTCTCCAAGAAGGCAATACTTTATACAAAGTACAAAGAATGAAGATATGCACGGCAGAACTCGAATGTCCTGACGGAAAAGAAGTGTATTGATAGCTCTCGTTCAGTTCGATTTTAGATACGTCGGGAGTATTCCACGGCGTAAAGTTGGAAAAACCGTCATGACCGATAGCATTCTCCTTTAACATATCCCTAAATCGCATTCTATGCCATACTGTCTTGGCTACTTGATTGATAAGCAATGCAACGATTAAATACGTTATCGCAAAAATAGCAAACTTAAAAAGAATATATCTTGTTTTCTTAGGAATATATTTTCCCAAATACAATCCAAGCGCAGAAGCGCATAGCGCAAGTATTCCCATTACAAGATAGAATTTCATACCGTCAAATCCCGTAGCTTCAATCATATCGGCAACTTCGCTCTTTATGCACAAAATTACCCAACCGATAATGCTCAAACCCGCCATTGCGACCTTAAACAGCTTTCTCCACTTTGTAGGTATCAAATCGTCGCTATAAAAAAGCATTACGGCAAAAATCGGCAAAATAAAGTACGCCGGATATTCGGCAATAATAGAAAATATAAAAGCAAACGAAGTCTTCGCCCAATTACCGTCGATCGACTTGGATAAAGACTTATTTATAAGCAAATCGTAGTATTCGCCGTTGTTGTTCTTAAAACAAAGCACTATCATTATTATAGCCAGAACTATCGCCACGCTCGCGTGAATTGCTATACTGACCGTTCTGTCTTTTTTGCACTTATACAATTTTCCATTCCTCCGACAAACTGCCTAATTCTATTTTACAATACTTAAACGGCATTTGCAATATATTTTCTATTTTAATAATAAATAATAATAAATAATAATATATTATAAACAAAAAATATTGTCATATCAAAGTAAGTTTTGACGAACTTTGACGACTAAATACAAAAAAAGAAGAGCCGAAGCTCTTCCTTCTTGATTTTTTAATTGAATTAGAATGCTTTAACGTGATCTTCAAGTTTGAAGCCTTCTTCTTGCGCATAAGCATATTGAGTATCGGAATACAACGTAATCGAGCTGTTAAGTTTACCGATGCCGATATCCATCTTCATCTTGTAAGATTCCGTAATGTAAAGTCTCTTAAATGCGCCGTTTTCCCACATTTCTACTTGAATATTAAGTTCTTCAAATACGAGGTCTTCAACGCCCATACCTGCGTTAACTTCAAGCTGAGCTCTCATCGTCTCGATGTAGTTTGCAGTAGACTTGATAGGATCAAATTTGAGCGTAAAGGTATAAACTCCGTCTTTAAGCGCCGGCGCTGTCGAACCTTCCAATACGTATGTTGCTTGCAAATCATACATCCACAAGACCGTAGGATTATTGCTCTTATCTTCTGCGAGTTCAGCCACAGAGTCAAATTCCTCTTCGCCATTCCACGATCCTACTTTCCAACCGTCGCCCCACTCAGCATTCTTCGAATGTTTCGTCTCGCCTTTTTTTGCGTTCTTATAAAGAATTCCATCTTCGTTGATGATCATCTTTTCATAAAGGTTAGCGGCTATAGAATAAGATCTATTATCAGCAAAATATGAAGCGCCGTATGCGTTATTTCCTTCAGCGTCGCCCTTTCCTACTCTGATTTTTGTAGATTCTACCAACTGATTAACAGTTACGCCAACGACCTTTGTTCCAACGTTGCCGTTGTAACGAGCTATCGCAACTTCTGCGTTGTAATAGTTATCCATACCTGCCTGCAACATTTCAAAACCGGACATACCGCTATTAATCGGAGTAACGATATCGATATCAGGTTTTTCTTCGCCGATGACTTGAGGACCAAAGTCAACGTCTTTTTTACATCCGACCAACATAGCCATTGTCATAGAAAGAATCAAAATGACTATCAAAGTCGAAATCAATAATTTTTTCTTCATAGTTTTCTCCTATAATCTTTATTATATAATAATGATACATCTTTTGAAGCTATAAATCAAGTAATTTTTATACATTTACTTCAATTTAATTTTTCATAACTTTTACATTCGACGCAATTCGCGTTTTTCGGCATTGGCGATAATTACTTCCCGACGATAAAATTTATGTCGAAATAACGACAAAAATGCCTATTTTGTATTACTTTACCGTTTGCTTGACATAGTTTTATCAAAAGTTTATAATGTTTACAGTAAAAACAACACGCATGGTCTATAATGCAAAAAGGAGCGAATATGAAAATAATGATAACGGCAGAGGCTACGAGCGATTATCCCGAACGCCTTCTAAGCGAAAACATTACTATCTTCCCTATGGCGTATACCGTCAACGGCGTTGCTTACGACGGCGCGGAAAACAAACTTTCGCCGAAAGAATTTTATGATGCTTGCAGAAAAGCAAAATCAAAAGAAGATTTGCCGCAAACGACGATGATTACGGCTTTTCAGGCGCAAGAATTCTTCCGCCCGATACTTGAAAGCGGATATGACATTGTCCACATAGGCTTTACCAAATCTTTGAGCGGAACTTACGATCAAATGTGTATGGCTGCAAAAGAGCTGTCCGCCGAATTCCCCAAAAGAAAGATCACGATAATTGAATCCGGTTGCGCCGCATTCGTACAGGGCTTGCTCGTATGGTACGTAAACCAAAAATTACAATCTGGAGCTAGTTATGACGAACTCGTCGCTTACGCGGAAGAATTGAAAGATCACTGCGCGGGATATTTCACTATCGACGATATGAAGCACTTATACCGCACTGGCAGAGCGAGCAAAACGCAGGCTTTTTTGGGCGACGCGCTTCAAATCAAGCCAATACTCTATATCAACAAACTCGGAAAGCTCATCCCCATAAGCAAACAGATCTCACACAAAAAAGCAATGAGAACAATGCTTGAATACTTTGACAAAAAGATGTTGCCCGCAAGCGAACAGAAACTCGTTGTTGTAATGCACGCCGACGCATACGAAGACGCGCAAATCATAGAAAAGACTATAAAAGATAAATACAATCTTGAATATACCGAAATAGTTGACGTAGGTCCGGTAATAGGATCGCACGTAGGCGCAGGTATGGTTGCGATCGTATTCCTTGCGCAGGATAAGATCGAACCCAACGATAAAAGTCTAAACGAATAATTTAATTACACGCAAAATATAAAGAGTAGACGTCGAGTCTACTCTTTTTTTTGCATATTCGGATAAAGTTGGATCTATCGATTGAACTGTTTACGCAACAAAATCAAAAACGCCTTTTTCTGCCGATTTATTTGATTTCCGTGACCCAACCGAATTCGTCTTCGTATCTTTCCGATTGAATACCCGTGATCTTGTCATAAAGGAAAGAAGTGATCTCGCCCATTTTGCCTCCGTTGATGACCATCTCTTTACCTCTGTAAGAGATAAGACCGACAGGCGAAATAACCGCCGCCGTGCCAGAACCGAAACTCTCTTTGAGCTGTCCCTTTTCGTAAGCCTCTACGATCTCGTCCATGGAAATTCTTCTTTCGCTTATTTTGTAACCGTATTTTTTAAGAACTTCAATGCACGATCTTCTCGTGATACCGTCGAGAATACTTCCGACAAGCGCAGGCGTAACAACTTCGTCGCCGATGACGAAGAACATATTCATAGAACCTACTTCCTCAACGTATTTATGCTCTTTGCCGTCGAGCCACAACGCTTGATCGTAGCCCTTTGCGTTTGCCAACTCTCCGCCCATAAGCGAAGCGGCATAGTTGCCCATACATTTTGCTTCGCCCGTACCGCCGATACAAGCTCTGACGTAATTTTCTTCAACGAGTATTTTTGTAGGTTGAAGTCCGTTTGCGTAATACGCGCCTACCGGCGAAAGAATGATAAAGAACCTATATTTTTTGCTCGCATGAACGCCCAAGACCTCTTCGTTTGCAATAAGCGTAGGTCTTACATAAAGCGCAGTACCGGGATTTGTAGGTATCCAGTCTTTTTCTATCTTGATGAGTTCAAACAACGCTTCCTTTACGACTTTTGCGTCAAAATTAGGCATACACAAGCGCGTAGCCGACTTATTCATACGCGTAAAGTTGTCGTCTATCCTGAACACGGTAATTTTACCTTCGCCATTCTTATACGCTTTTGCGCCCTCGAAAATACCTTGCGCGTAGTGCAAAATATTAGTCGCGGGAGCGATTTGGAAAGGAGCGTAAGGCACGATTTCCGGCTCTTTCCACGCGCCGTTTTCATAATCCATCACCAGCATATGATCGGTAAAATATTTACCGAAACCAAGTTTAGAAAAATCGGGTTTTTGCTTCAATTCTTTTGATAATGTAATTTTCATATTATACCTCTTTTCCAACTTTCGCAAAGGTTGGTTTATATTTCAAATTGAAAATATCTTGATTCGATCGTATCGATTTTTGCGTTGTTCTGCGTAAAATCAACGATCTTCTCAAATACTTCTTTGCTGTTTTGCGAAGGCAACGCGACAGTCAATGCGACGTCTTTGTCATACGCGACGTCAACGACCTGCCCATCTGCTCTCACGCAAATTTCTTCTATCTTCTTATAAGCGCCGTAGTCAACGCAAATTTTGACTATCTCCGCCCATTCGTTTTTAAGCAACTTCGCATTGTCCAATGCCTGCGCCACGCTTGACGAATACGCTCCGACCAAACCGTTCGCGCCCAGCTTAACGCCTCCGAAATACCTTGTCACCACAACGAGCGTCATACAGACTTTTCGTTTTCTAAGCACTTCCAACATAGGCATACCCGCCGTACCTTGCGGTTCTCCGTCATCACTGAAACGCTGTTCCGTCATACTTTCGTTGGATATGAACGCATAGCAGTTGTGCGTGGCGTCGCTGTATCTTTTGGATATTGCCTTGATTTTTTCAAGCGCGTCGTCATAACCGCTTATCGGCAAAAGCGTAGTAATAAATCGCGACTTGCTGATAACGATTACGTTTTCAAAAGATCGATCGACTGAGTAGAACCAATCTTTCTGCATTATTCGACGATTACCTTGACGTGCATCTTCTTGCCCTTGTGCAAGATAAATCCGTTTGCCTTTTGGCTGTCGCTTACAGTATAAGATATGTCGTCTATCTTCTCATCATCCACCTTGACGCCGCCGCCCGCGATAAGATTTCTCGCCTCGCTTTTGGACTTGCACGCGCCGACAGCCACCATTATATCAAGAATATTAATACAATCGGCTGATATTGTTCTGGTCGGCATATTCTCTTGATCTCCGCCAAAAGCAGCCAAAGCTTGTTTCTGCGCCAACTCCGCTTGCTCTTCTCCGTGAACTATCTTCGTAAGTTCATACGCAAGTCTTGACTTGGCGACGTTCATTCTCTCGTCTTGATAACGGCACAATTCTTCGATTTCTTCAAGCGGGAGATAAGTGAGAAGTTTCATGCACTTTTCCACGTCCGCGTCCGCCGTATTTCTCCAATACTGATAGAATTCGTATGGCGAAGTCTTTTCAGGATCGAGCCAAATCGCGCCCTTTTGAGTCTTGCCCATCTTCTTTCCCTCGCTCGTGGTAAGAAGTTGGAAGGTCATAGCGTACGCGTCCTGTCCTTTTTTTCTTCTGATAAGATCCGCGCCCGCCAAAATGTTGGACCATTGATCGTCGCCGCCGCATTCCAACTTGCAGCCGTACGCCTCGAAAAGGTGAAGAAAATCATACGCTTGCATCAGCATATAATTGAACTCCAAGAAAGAAAGCCCCTTTTCCATTCTCGTCTTAAAGCACTCTGCGGTAAGCATTTGATTTACTGAAAAATGCGCGCCTATATCTCTAATAAACTTTATATAATTTAGTCCGTCCAACCAATCCGCATTGTTGACCATTACCGCGCCGTTTGCTCCGTCGAAAGTAAAAAACTTTGACATCTGCGCTTTAAATCTATCGCAGTTGTGTTTGATAGTTTCGTCGCTCATCATTTGACGCATATCGCTTCTTCCTGACGGATCGCCTATCTTAGCCGTTCCTCCACCGATGAGTACGATAGGTTTGTGACCTGCTTTTTGCATATAACTCATAACCATAAGTTGCATAAAATGCCCAACGTGAAGACTGTCGGCAGTCGGATCAAAGCCGATATAAAAAGGCACGCTCTCGCTTCCGAGCAACTTATAAAGTTCCTCTTCTCTCACGATTTGTTTGATAAAGCCTCTTTCTCTGAGCACGTCCATTATGTTTCTTGTGATTTCCATAGTTTTGCATCCTAAAATATATTATTTTATCCATTATAACACCGCCATAATTAAAACTCAAATGAAATTATCAAATTTTTTGTTACGCATACTTAAATGTTTGTTTAAGCGCCCCCAAAAGTTAAAAAAGTTGTCTTAACGCATAATAAAACGCTTAAAATGCTGCTCTGCATAATTTCGACCAACTTGCAAAAACTGTATACGGAGGTAACAAATGAAAAAGAAAATTTTGTTTATATTGATAATCGCTATGATAAGCGCGATCGCGATCTCTTGCGTAGCCTGCAACAACGGCAACGGCTTTGACGATTTGGACTATTACGATTTTGAGGACTACACTACTCTAAAAAACTTTACGGTAACTAATTCCCAAGAAAAGAATACTGTCGGCAAATACGTAAACGACGGAAGCGAGATTAGATTTATGTCCGAAGCTACGAGCGAAGACGGAACGACAAATAAAGTCTACTACACTTTTTCCTCGAAAGAAAGTAAAGCCTATATCGGTGGCGCGTGGCAGAATATAGAAACACAAGACGTTGACGACTATCTTGCATCTATCGCGGATAGAACGGGACTTAGTTATATAAAAATTCAAGAAGCGTATTTAACGGAGACGTCCGAAAGGCTCTATACCATAGAAGCCGATCATTTCTTCAAAGAACTTTTCCGTCAAAAATATGAGATGTATTTCGGCAAAGATTATGAAGAAAATGAATTTGCCGCTGAGTATGAAAATCAAAAAGAAGGTATATTCGGCAACGTAGACGATTATATGATAACCTTAGATTTCACTCAAAAGAAACAAATAACGTTGACAATCACTAAGAACGGCGAAAGCGAAAAACAAGAATCGTGGTATGTCTTTACCGACATCGGCGATACGAAAATAGAATTGCCAGAATAACAGTATCCTACGAGCTGGTCATTTTGACCGTCGCGAAGAGATCTCATCACTTTCGTCACATTGACAGCAGTGATGAGGTCTTATAATTTTTGTCACTTCGACCAACGCGGAGAAGTCTTTATACAATTATTATTTTATTAGTATACGGCTTTAAGTGATTTTGCAATTATTTAAGCCATATTTTTTAGCGATAACGAAAAAGATTTTGCAAATCAGCTAAACCAAAAACTATGAGCAAATAATTACAAAACACACTTCGCCGCTCAAAACTCCGTAATTCTGTCATTCAAAGCGAAGTCGTAAATCTTTATCCAAAATTCTTAACTTTTCACTCTTAACTATTAACTCAATCGCCTTTGACCTAACAGATCAAAGGCGATAATAAGCAGTTTAAATTTAATCTATTTATCTTTTTTACTAATAAAAGCGTTTTTCAAGACCGCGGAGAGTGGTGTGATTTTTGTCCGTGCACTAACAACCTAGCGGTGAGCGTACTTTCCCGTACACGGTGCGCGTACTTTCCCTATTCCCGTCACCTCGACCGTAGCGGAGA
>CAMWIL010000007.1 GCA_947174325.1 uncultured Clostridia bacterium | reverse complement strand
GAAGTAAACTCCCTTGGGTTTTCCTCGCGCGCCTTGTCTTTCTTGGCTCTAAGCCGAGCGACTGAGCAAGAGAGTATGCCGTCGAAATACATCGTTGCGCTGCGGCAACCTTCGGTCATTTATAAGAAGTAAACTCCCTTGGGTTTTCCTCGCGCGCCTTGTCTTTCTTGGCTCTAAGCCGAGCGACTGAGCAAGAGAGTATGCCGTCGAATACATCGTTGCGCTGCGGCAACCTTCGGTCATTTACAAGAAGTAAACTCCCTTAGGTTTTCCTCGCGCGCCTTGTCTTTCTCGGCTCTAAGCCGAGCGACTGAGCAAGAGAGTATGCCGTCGAAATACATCGTTGCGTTGCGGCAACCTTCGGTCATTTACGAGAAGTAAACTCCCTTGTGTTTTCCTCGCGCGCCTGAATTTTCTTATAAAAAATCGGTCTCCGATTTAATAAAATCAGAGACCGTATTAATTAATTTTTCCGTATGTGAAAATTACAAAGTTATAGTAACTTTATTAAGGTTTCTCGGAGTATCTACGTTAAGACCTTTTGCAAGACCGATATTTAATGCAAGCAAGCTGACAGCCGTACCGTAGAGGACAGGCGCTTCAAAGGTATCCGCGTTAGGCATAACGATTTTGTTGTTGGCGCAGGCGAGTACTTCGGGGATATTGCTGAACGCAGTGAGGTTTGCGCCGAGATTTGACACGCGCTTTGCCATTTCGATAAACTCTGCATTGAATTCGCTATTAGGCGCGAGCATAATAACGTTGGCTTTGTCGTCTACCAAAGACAGCGGACCGTGCATAAAGTTCGCCGAGGAATAAGAGCGGTTGAATAAATAACAGCATTCTGTGAGTTTAAGCGCGCATTCGTCGCCTGTGCCGAGCATAGCGCCGCGAGAGAGTACTATAAAGTTGTTGCGCGAGCAAATATTCTTTGCGACCTCCGCAATTTTCGGATCAAGGTCAAGGATTTCCTGTATTCTGTCAGCTAGAGAATTGAGATTGCAATCGAAATTGCCTCTCAACGCGTCTGTGAGCAAATACAGCGCGAAAAGTTCGCCGATATAAGTCTTTGTAGCGGCAACGCTCTTTTCTTCTTCTACGTCCATAAAAAGGTGGAAATCGCAGTTTTTAGCGACAGGGCTTTGATCATTGTTTGTCACCGCGATCGTCATAGCTCCGTTGGCAATGGCTTTTTCCATTACTGCGACAGTGTCTTTGGACATACCGCTTTGCGATATGATGACCATACAAGTATTTTTCATATCTACGTCGCTGTTGTATACTGTCGTCAAAGACGGATGATATTTTCCTACTTTGATGCCTGTGAGTAAAGGACATACGAAAGAGAAGACCGTTGCGGCGTTGTCGGACGTTCCTCTTGCCATAGTGACGATATTCGTTATACCTTTTTCCTTAAAAGCCGCGAAAATTTTCGGCAAGACGGGTTTGCAAGCCGCAATAGTACGTTTCATCATCGTTGGTTCGCTGAAAATTTCTTGTTGCATTAAAGTTGTCATATATTTATACCTCTCGATAAAAGTTGTTTTGCTGTATTATTATATTAATGTCAAAAGCGACGTAATGTTACGCAGATATATTTTCCACTGTATATATTATACCACAATTCACGCGCGCAATCAATACCGTTAAAGAAGCGTGTGAATAAATTGTTCTGCCATTCTTCCTGATTTCGCGCCGTTGCGTATCGCCCAAGTGAGCGCCAGCTTGTCAAGCTTTTCCCTGTCCATTTTAATATCGTATTTTTTGGCGATCTCGTGGACAATATTGAGGAATTCCTCTTGGTCGGGCGAAGGGTAATAGATGCTCAAACCAAAGCGCGCGACAAGGGAAAGTTTTTCGTTTTTGGTATCGGATTTGTGCAATTCGTCCATAGAATCTATATCGTTTCCATCGCTGTAATTTTCCTTAATTATATGTCTTCTATTGGACGTAGCGTATATTAATATGTTGTCGGGCTTGACTTCGAGACCTCCGTCGATAATTGCTTTGAAGTATTTGTATTCCACTTCAAAGTCGTCAAAAGACAAATCGTCGAGATAGAGAATAAATTTATAATTTCTACTCGATAACCTGCTAATAATGTCACTGATAAAGGAAAATTGATGTTTGTATATCTCGATTATCCTAAGACCTTGTTCGTAATATTCGTTTATAAGAGCTTTAACGGTAGAAGATTTTCCCGTACCCATATCGCCGTACAGCAATACGTTGTTGGCAGGTTTCCCGTCTAAAAAAGCTTGAGTATTTTGTATTACTTTTTGCTTTTGCAATTCATAACCGACTATATCAGACAGTCCTTTTTTGTTCATATTTGTAATCGGCAGTAATTGTGACGTATGATGTGTTATTTTCTTGCCTGGGAGACTATCCTCGGCGACAACTCTGAAAGCTTTGTTAAGACCTAGTTCGCCCACTCCGTATACACTGTAAAATTTAGTAATCGCGCATAGGAATTTTTTCGGAGTATCGCATTTTTCCAGATCAAGAGAAAGTTTGGCGACAATTTCCGCATAAGGTTTGTTGGATATTCGTTCCGTGCTTTTAAAATTAGTCAGAAGCGAGGATTTATAGCCGATAAAAGGCAAGGAAGACAGATCGTAATTAAAAATTTGCATTAGATTTTCGCAGTCTTCTTTGGCAAATTCGAGCAGAGTGCTGTCGCAAGCGTTTTTGCGTTCAAACGCAAGTGAAAACGCATTGACGTCGCTTGCAATAAAATAAGCTATATAATAGCGCCAGCAGTTGCCGTTTACCGCATGTACGTTGGCAAAATTGAGCAATTCGCCAACAGTTTCGGTTGGCTTAACGTTTTGACAGTCGCAGGCTTCGACGAATTTTTCAAGAAGAGTTCCGTTCGTATCGAAAAGTCTTAACTTTTGAGTGAAGTTTTTCATTTTTGACCTCATTATCCGCTAGTTTTTCACTTTTTTGAAAATCTAACGACTTAGCAAACTTTTTACGCTATATGTTTGTCTAGGATAATTCATAGTATAACATACATTCTTATTTTTTAATACCAAATAAATTAAATTTATGCAAAATGCGCTCAATTGGAAAATTTTGTGTATTGAACGGCGTTTTATTAAATGTTAGAATGAAGTCGAAGGAAAAGGAGGTCGCTATGAAAAAAATACTTACGACTGCAATAGCTTTGATTATGATCTGCGCGTTTTCGACATGCGCTTTTGCCGCGTGTCAAAGCCAAAATAGCGGGAATAACGTGGAATTGGATGCGGATTGGTCTGCAAATTGGGATGCGTTTCGTCATCCTGACGTAGAGATTGTAGTTCCTCCAACGTCGGATGAGCCTAACGAGAGTCCCGAAGAAGGGAACGGAACGAATTCAAACGATACTCCGCAAGTCGTCGCTCCCGTTGTCAAGTATTCATCTATGATTTTGAGCGATACGCAAGGACTGAATATCCGATCCGGACCGTCTACCGGCTCTGCGGTAGTAGGAAGCATGGACAAAGGGGATATGTTGCGTTATGAAGGTTCGGTGAACGGCTGGTACAAAACTGTGTATAAACAGCGCGTAGCGTACGTATATGCAGGTAACAACTATGCTCATATAGTTCAAATGAAGCAGTCGTCGAGCGATAAGATCGAAAGAATTATTTCGATAGGCGAAGAGCTTATGGGATATCCGTACGTTTGGGGCAGTCAACGCTACCACTGGGGCAACGGAGTTCTCAATAAAAACTTTGTTCAAGGCGAATTCGATTGCTCAGCGCTTATGCAATACATATTTTATATGGGAGGCGGTATACTTCTTGATTTGAATACTCGCACTCAAGTGCTTCAAGGCGCTACAGTCGCCAACGGCGATTTAAAAAGAGGCGACGTGATGTTCTTCACAAATGCGAGCAGATACTACAATACAGGCGTAGAACGCGTGGGACACGTAGCGTTGTATTTGGGTAATAATTATATCCTTCACACGGCGTCCGACCATGCGGTAATAGAGGAGATCAGCAGCACAAGATGGAGCTATTTCATAACGGCGAAAAGGTTTGTATAAACACGCTGAACGCTGCGGTTATCGTCTCAAAAAGTATATGGATAAAATAGTATAAAATACAAAAGATAAAATCGGCGAGTCAGATAAGCGAAATTTTATTAAGCCGTTGATATAGCCGAAACTAAACGGCGGGGAAAAGATATCTTAAACCCGCCGTTTTGGGATCGTGATTACCGTGAGCTATGATTTTTCTTGGGGATAAAATCGAGGCTTGCGCGGAATTTTTACTAGAAAAATTATGGATAATATCGTTGTATTTTCTGTTAATTTTGCGCTTTCAGCGTTTTAGGAAAAAGCCCTTTTGACTGTTACACAAAGGACAGATTTCGGGCGCGCTGTTGCCTTCGCAGGAAAAGCCGCATTTCATACAATGCCATTTTGCTACGTTATCAGACGAGTAGAGTTTTCCGACTTTGAGATCCGACATGATACTTTTTATTTCGTCCTTCGTGCGAAAGTCCACTTTGGCAATTTCTGACAGTACGTTTGAGAGGTATTCAAAGCCTTCTGTCGATGCGGTTTCGTAAAGCGCATTGCTCAGTCTTTCGCCGCTTCTGTGAAGTTCTCCGGCGCAATATATAAGATTTGCCAACGTATCAATGTCATTGCCGTCCTCGATGATACGGTAAAGTACGCGGCAGTGCTCGCGTTCCTGTCTGACGATCGAATCGAATTTCGCGGCTATGGTAAAATACCCCTGTTCGCGCGCTCTTTCGGCAAAGCAGTTGAGAAGCAACATATTTCTTCCTCTGTTTTCTATCTCTTTTGTCACGTTTGCGTACGTCTGCGATTGTTTGATGTCTTTCATAATTTCACCTCTACGGAATTATATCCAAATTTCAATATCTAAACCGCAGATAACTAATTTATCGGTTTAAGGCGTGATTTTTCTTGAAATTTTGCTGATGGAATGTAAAATTTATGTAAATTAATCAAACCGTCTGTTTTCTTTGTTTAGTGCAAAATCGCTAAAATAGCCACCATATCTTGTGTTTTTCTTCTAAAAACAAGCTCAAAAATTCAATCGTTTCCATAATTTGGACGGGCTTTTATATATACGCGTCTTAAATTTATGCGTTTTTAGTCTTGACTTTTGGTTTGAAAAGTAATATATTTAAAATATAAGAAAGCGCGAAAGCGCTAACTAGGAGAGGGAAAATGAAAAAATCCAAATTGATTACAGCCTTATTGTTAGTGGTGATACTACTGGTTGCGATGATGTCGGTGTTCGCTGCCTGCCATCCTAAAGACGATCCCAATAGTGGTCAAAACGGCAATGGTACTATGCCGGTTCCTCCACCTATAAATGGGGGAGATGATGATCCTACCGAGCCGACTATATACTACGAGTCGATGGAATTGTTGGAGAAGATCATAGGCGCTATCGAAACTCCCGAGAAAGTTCTCGGAATAGATTTCGAATTGGACTTTACCGCGCCTGACGGCAAGAAGACGACGATAGCTTTTAAGGGCAATCTTTACGATAAATACCGTAATGAATTGTCATTTATCGTCTATCAGCAGATTGCCAATCAGGAGACGAGAGAGAGAGTCTTCGGCATATATATGGTCAACGACAAAATGTACGTCGATCTCGGCGAAGGTAAGTCGTTGCTTTATCTCGAAGATTTCAATCCCAACTATATGGTCAGCCTTATTGAGTCTGCTATAGGAAAATTGCCTGATCTTATCGGCGGCATTGGAGATACGATTAGTACTTACTTGCCTTTGATAATGATGATACTTTTCCAAGCCCCTGTTGTTGAGGTTACTGAAGAAGGCGGTCAAAATATTTCGATGGTATTTGATGTCAAAGGTCTTTTGGACGGTATTCCTAACCTTCTCAATAGATTGCCATTCACTTTACCTGTCGACGTGGGACCTTTCCTCAGTTATTTGAGCGGTTTGATGCCCAACGGCGTGTATAAATTGCAATCCAATTTCGACGCTGACGGTAAATTGATATTTTTAGGCGTAAATATTGACGATAATGCGGCAAATGAACACACCAGCTTGGTGATTGATTTGGATATTAAAGATACTGCTGTAGATACATATATACCCGAGATAGACGAGTCGGCTCTCGTCAACTTCTCGTTGACCAACATACAATTCTCTATTGACCTTTTGGTCGGCACTCAAATGGTGCAGAAAGTAGATGAAAACAACAATCCTGTTGTTGACGCAGAGGGCAACCCTGTGATGGAGAATAAGCGACTCGACGTAGGTTTGGTACTCAATCAACTTTTGGGAAGCACGGGTTTATTGCCCGATTTCCGCTTGCCTGCGGGTATGTTGTTGCTTGAAGGCGGCACGGGACTTAGGCTGTCCTTTGCTTTGGATTTGGATTTGAATTATAAAAAAGAGCCTGTTGACAAAAACAAGATCGCTATAGAATTGTATTTGCTCAAACAGGACGGAACTCTTGCGGACGGAGAAGGATCCAGACCGCAAGCGGGCATTTATTACACAGAGGGAAGTCTTTATATCAACCTCGACAACTTATTGCCCAACTATATGCAAAACATCAATTTGAGAGTAGATACCAACCTTTCTACGCTTGTGAGCGCGTTGGTAGATATGATCACTGGCGCCATTGACGGCGCGCTTGGCACGGACTTTAGAGATATAGTAGATAATTCAGGCGCTTCGGTAGAAAAAGATGGCTCTGTGGCGGTTTATTCGCAAAATGATCTTGAAAAAATACTTGCTACCGCAAATGCGGAAGTGATTGCTCTTTCCTCGGCTGACAACGGTAAATACGTTATCAACGCAGGATTTAAGAACTTTATCGACGCGCTTACTCAGCTTGTCGGTTTCAGCAATAATATAAGGGTAGAAGGCAGTCAAATCATAATAACCGCGAATGACAAACTTATAGACGCGATCGGCAGTCTTATTGGCAAAGATTTAGGATTTTCTTTCCCTGCCGCTATTCCGGAGGTCAATCTTACGATCAATCTCTTTGAAGGCGGACTTGACAGTATTGCGGTAGACGCAACGATTGATTCTACGCTTGATTTAGAAGTGAAAATACATCAGTTCTATATCGGTTATGAGGATCTTGACCTCGACAAACGTATTGAAGAAGGTATAAATAAAGAAAATACAAGTTATATCAATTCTCTCAGCGGCGTTATTGATACGTTGCTGTCGGGAATTATTATCAGAACGCACTTTAGTATGACGTTCAACGAAGGAAGATACAATCTTGCTCCGTTCATCGCAAGCTTCGGTTTGCCGCAAATCGCAGACACGGATATTATTTGGGAATTTACCGATCAATTCGTATTGGATGCGTCCCTCAATATCCAAATTGCTCTTGATAGAGCAAATCCGAGCGAAAGTACGTTCTTATTCGAACTTAAAGCAGAGAACGATATTAGAGTCGGAGAAGGCGACGAAGGCGTTAAGTTTGCTAAGGATACTGTATTATTAGGTATATACGGATATAGAAATAGTGTTTATATAGATTTATCTAATTTTAAGATAGCTAATATTACGTTGCCGAAACTCAAATTCGATTTGCGTTTCTCTCAAGTGATATTCTCGCTTATCGACGATATGATAGCTCAATTGCTCACCTCTATGAAGATTGAGGGCGGAGATCTCATATTCAATTTTGATTTGGGAAGTCTTATCGGCTTGTCGTCCGCTCCGTCTACTGATGGCGCAATGGCTATGGCAAACGGCAATGCCGGACAGGCGACTTTGAACGAGGAGCTTGCGGCAATCATTCTTGGAGTGAATTCCGAGGCGATCACGCCTATGATCTCTATGGCGTCGATTTTGGCGGTTATCAATATGATCGATCCTGACATTATAGATGGAACGCTTGCGGAAGCTCTCGGTCTTATGGAAATAAACTTGGAGACTTCTATGGGCAGAAAAGACGGCTTCAAGTTTGAATTTACCGGCAATTTGATCCCTGTAATGATCGACTATCAAGAAGAAAACGGCATAAAAAAGGACAGCATTTGCGTGTTCTACTATGACGAAAAAGGCGAACAACTTCCTACTCACGATGAGAACGGAAAGAAGATCGTATATCAAAATACTGATAAAGATAATAAAGCGTACGCGTATAAGAAATACAATTATATAAATGCTAATGGTGTCGATACCGGCTTCAAGTTGTTGTTTGAAGCAGGTACTGCGGATTATCCAATAGTTGTGGGCAAGATTCCTGACGATAAAAAGTTCAATTTTGCCGCTAAGGCGTTGGAATTCGAACAGTATAAGTCGGATTTGATCCAAGCGATCATGGATACCGTAGGTACGGGAAGTCTTGATCTCACTCTCACGTTGTTGACAAAAGACAACAAGATGGATCTGCAAAGAATGATCAACACCATTCTCGCAAGCGTAGGCAAGAGATTGGAAGTTCCTATCACACTCAACCTTGACGAATGGGAAACAGACGTTAAGTTGCTTTTGCAATGGGATATCGATCTTACGAATTCTGTACGTAGCGCGATCAAGTTGGAGATGCAATACAGAGGTAAGGTAGTACTCGGCGTATACATCTACCGTAACAGCCTTATCATTAATCTTGAAGGTCTAGGCTTGTTCAGCGCGGAACTCGTCAACTCCAATATCATTTCCAAGGTATTCGGAATGATCGACGGATACGTTAAACAGATCCAAGGCTTTGATCTGAACGAGATCATAGGCGATTTGTTGGAGCAGGCGGGTCTTCCGACTTTGCCGGGCGCAGGTTCGACGGAAGGAGACATTGCGACAGACGATAATATTCCGACTATCGGCGAAAATCTCCAAGTTATGGATCTGGTAAAATACTTGCTCAGCGCCGTAAGTCTTGAAGATACGTCTATCGCGCTCAACTTTACTTCTACGCTTATCAATACGTTGCTCAACGAACTTTTGGGTATCAACTTGGGTATCGACTTTACGCTTGACGGCAAACTCGATTTGTTCGGCAACGAATTTGGTATCGACGTAGGCGTGCAGGATATAGAAGTCAAAGCTAAGTTGGAACTCAACGTCGGCGGAGAAGTAGATATCCGCGTAGACTATGAAAATATTGCGGATTGGGACGCTACGAGCGGCAGAACTCTTGCAAAAACAATGCTTGATAATTTGGATATCGGTCTTACTATTGACCTTGCCAACAACACAAGCGACGCAAATTCAGCTCTCGGCAGCGCAGGTTATACAAGAATAAGAATCTGGAGAGCAGGTAACGACGATAGAATGGTAGGCGCGGACGGCGAGCCTCGTATACCTAGAGGAAATATCGTAGTAGGCGTATACCAAATAGACAAAACGCTCTTCAACGACAACACCGCCAACGGTTCTTCCAAGGCGATAGCGTACGTTGTACTTGACTATGACGCAGGTCAAATAAAACTGACTTTGGCAAAGAACGTTGTCGAATTCTTTATAGATTTTGGTACTGTTGTCAAAGATATGGCCATAGATTTGGATCTGTTGGGTACTTTGGGCGATTTGTTTGACGGACTCTTCACGCAGTTGGATGATATGTTTGATAATATGAGTTCTCAGACGGATACGCAGGCTCTTGCTACGGCTGACGGCGAAGACGGCAATAACGAACCGTCTATCGGCGATAAATTTAAGGAATTGCTTAAAGACTTAGACGTTGTCAAACTTCTCAGCAGAGGTATCGAAGTAAGCCTTAGATCAAACGGCAACTTCAATGTCGACGTCGAGTTCGATCCATACACGATCAATAATTTGATCGACACAGTGCTCGGAGCAATATTCTCTAAGGGCACAGGTAAAGAATCGTTGCTCAACCTCAAAGCGTTGGCTCCCGATATGTTCTCTCAAGACTATCTCTCCAACGTAGCTTGGACGAGAATGATCCCCGGATCTGACAACAATACGGATTCATTCTGGGGTTCGTTGAGATCGCAACTCTCTCCGTTGCTTCAAGACGTTGTAAAAGCAGTGGGTTACGGCGGAGTTAGCATCTTTATTACAGATACTTTGCTTAATAACGTATATACTCAAGTTAGCAGACTCATTCGTCCATTGATTCCGTTTGCGGTATTTAATGAATTCCACGTGGGAGTCAACGTCGTAGACGCTACGCTTGCCAACATATACGTCATAGGCGATGATCATAATGACGAAATCTATGATTATGACGGAAATTTGGCATACGGCGCAAGCAGCGCAAGAACAAACGGCTACTTTACTCAAATTTGGATATACAATATGTTCAAGGCTGTCGGCGATCCGTCCAATGCAATACCGGGCGTGACAGGTAATGACGCGCAAGGAAGCGTAACGTGGTCGGATATTCCGTCGCGTATCGATTACGCTCCATATACCTACACCAATGATGACGACGGCGCGGAGGAGATATACAATAAGCATTTCAAAGATAAGGATGCTAGTTATCAAGATGGCGCAAGCGGCGCGATCATCAAGAAGAGCGTTTCGTTCTATCTGAAGAGACATAGATATGACGAAAACAGCGCTTGGATTGATTATTCTGTCAACAGCGCGGGTAATCCCGATACTTTGGTGACTCAGGATTCTCTTGCTATTTTGAAAAACAAAGGCATTTACGTGATCGAAGCTAGAGCGACGTTCGGCACAATAACGAGAACTATGGAGATCACTATCAACGCTCTCGGCGACGGCGGCGGAATAGAGAGAGTAGAATCTTTCTCATTGCACGCTTACGACGTATGGCCTGACTTTATCACGGTAAGAATGAAAGACGGCTCTACCAGAAAGATAAGCACGGAGAGGTTGGATTTCCTCAACGAAGATAAAACGGGCGCGGCAGTTCCCAAAACGTTCAAAGAAGACAATCAAGTCAACGCTTGGGTACACTTCCCAAGAGAAGATCAAGCGGATATGCCCGTAACTATCAACTTTATTGATTCAACTATCGATCAGGCTATCATTGACGGAGAGGCGATCAGCGCGAAGGACGGACAGATCCCGAGATTGATCATTGATCTGTATGAATACGAGCTTACGAAAGAATCGAGCATAAGAGATTATATTTCCGACGTATTCTATTTCAAGTATAAGGATGGAATGGCGGTAGGTCTCGATATCAACGGAGATTGGGACGTAAGCGCGGCGGAAAACAGCGGTTTCTATGACAGAGTTGTCGACGAAGACGGCTTATCGAGAAACGTTGACGGTACGGCGTTTATCATAACCACTACCATTGGTAATGCAGATAACAACACGTTGCAGAACGTAAGCCTTATGGTTTGGATCAAGACAAAGAAAGTCAGCAAGTTGACGATAAACGGACTTGAAAATACGCTCAGAATAGATCCGTATCAGTACTATATGTATTTGATCACGGGCGACGAGCAATACAATCCGTTCCCAACTACTGCATTGGCTAACTATAACGACGTGTATGCGTCTCCTATAGATCCTTCTGAAAATATCATCGACAATAACGACGGTATTGCAGAAGAAGTGTACATCTCTTGGAACGAAGATCAGTACAAAAACATCGATTTTGGTTGGAACAACAACAATGCTCAAAGTACGCCGGTTAGCGTATCTTTGGACAACAGCAAGTACAGCGGCAACTTCACTTGGACGTTCGACACAGAAGTCGTAGTCATGAGAAACGAAGTTCAGGCGGTATACTTTGACGAAGCGCTCACGCAGTCGACGTACTTCATAGATCCGTTTGAATATTTGCTCAGAAAAGAGCACGGAGATACTGATCAACAGATCTATCCGCAAGAAGCATGGGTAGTATTTACAAACGGAAGCGTATTCAAGATGCCGATACAATGGATAGGACTTGAGAATTTCAATATCATAGACTATTCAAGCAAATTCGGTCAGTTGCAAGTCAAGATAGGTTATGACGTTACCGGCGACCTTGCAAGCAAAATTGTCGGCGATCTCGAACAGATGGTTTACGTCAACGTTAGAGTCGAAAACCTCGTACCTGACGGTATCGACGTAGCGGGCAGCGAATACAGCGTTAAGCATAACGGAGAAACTACTTTCTACATCGATCCGATACAAGTGCTCTATTACGGAATGGATCCGTTCCCGTCTACCGTAACGATGGTATATATGAGCAAGAAAGAGTCCGAACTTGAAGTTAATTGGGAGTTCGACAGATCGCTCATCACGATGGACGGCAGAAAAGATTTGACGGCATACGTTGTTATTTCTGAAGAATATAAGTATCCTATCAATGTAGAGATCATCGACCGTACGAATCTCAAAGTTGCAGTAGAGAGTATGGATATCGATCCGTACAAGTACACGATCGACGAAAACGGAAGCAGAGTATATTCCAACTTTGCGACTACGGGTTACGTCTATAAAGTTGTCGGAGATATAGATTTCAGCGATCTTGAAAATATCAAGGCAAACGGTTTGAAGACTGTTTCGGGCAACGTATCCGAAGAATTTGATACTTACGTTCAGTACGAAGTAGTCTATACGAAGAATTCGCAAGAATCGACTTATACGACGAGATACTTTGATATGATCGAAGATTTCTTCGCAAGAGAAGGATCGGGCATAGTGGTTACATCTGCTGTGATAAAAGAATACTTCAACGTCAACGTTGATTGGGATCTGACGGAAATCAACTACGCGATAAGCGACGTTTACACCGTCAAGATGATTTCAAAAGCGTTGGACAGCAAATACGACAGAACGTTTAGAGTCAACGTAAACGTCGTAGCTAAGAAAGTTGATTACGTAGGTACCGAAGGATATTATGTCCAGATAATGCAAGGCGGATCCAACCTTAGCGAGGAGGAGTTGTTGACAACGTCTATGACGCGTAATCTTTACGTAGCGTTCACGGACGGCACTTACGGCACTTACGAATGTACCATAGATCTGTTGGGAGTCAACATGAATTATTACGACGTACAAAGCGTTGAGAGATTTGAAGTTGACGGCAAGGCTTATTATTACAGAGACAGAAACGGCGCTCCGGTATCGGACGAAGATCTTGCAACTATCGGTACTGACGTTACGTTAACGGTTTGTAGCGGAGACATCGCTCAACGCATTACCATTAAAGCGGTAGTAGTATTAAGTAATTCGCAAACGGCTTAATTGTAGGGGGATAAAGAGAAATTATGAATGGAAAGATAATGAAAAAAACCGTAACGTCAATCATCGCAATACTGCTTGTCGCAGTACTTGCGATAGCATTGGCGAGTTTCTTAAACAAGCCTATGACGGCCAAAGCTGCGGGTAACGTATTTTCCGCAACTTATGCGGGCACTCACGGACAGTTGACGGACGTCGAAGGCGGACATAGGACTGACGAGCAGGAAGTTGCCTATTTGAATGTTGATAGCAGTAAGATCTTGAAGATCACGACAGGCGAGCAACTTTACAATTTCATCAACGGTGAAAGCAACTATACTCACGCGTATCTTGCTAATGACGTAGGCATCGCTTACGCAAACGGTACCGGCGCGGGATCAGGATACGATTTCATTACTGATAAAGTAAGTTCAAGCGCGATATTTACGAAGTTCCTTGACGGCAACGGATATACTGTCAATATTTGGGCAGGAACGGGACAATACGAGTATTACACTGATACCAACGATACTTACTTCACCTTTGGCGCTACGTCGTATAGATATACCGGAATGCTTATGGCTATCAATAAAGGCACGGTAGAAAACTTTACGATCGAATACAGATCCAGTCACGGAGCAATTACGGCAACGACGGGTATTTATTGGAGTGGCGGTTGGCAAGGCAATAAAAGCATGGAAACCGACACTGACTGTATCTATTCCCCGGCAGGAAGCAACAACAATACGGTAGCCGGAGTGGTTGCCGGCATGAACGGCGACGGCGGTGTGATCGACAACGTTCGTCTTAATCTCAACAATAATTTTAAGGTACTCAACAAACTATCCGAGAAAGGTTCTAACGATTTGATCTACAATATGGCTTTTGTAGGAGGTTTGGTCGGAAGATTGGGCAGAGGAAGTTCGATGCTAAACTCCCAAATTGACATTGCCGAAAATGCCGGCGTATATTGCGGCGTTGCAGGTTCGGCAGACGGAACTTGGGTATTGACTGACAATATGGCTTCTCTTGCTATTGCCGGCGGTCTTATCGGAAAAATAGATCAAGGCGCTATGGAAGGCGACGTTATGAAAAACGCTATCGTACAATACAGCGCTGTTACAGGAAGTGGAATAGTCAAGGCGATAGCAAATAAAGCTAAGGGTAAAAACAGCTATTACCGCGCATATTCGGGCGGAGCGATAGGCGCTTGTCTTAATATTGCTGCGGCTGTCGACGGCGTGCAGGACGGCGGTAAAGAAAGCGGAACGAAGCATATCGTCAATCAAGGACAGGTTAATGGTATCGTTTCAAGCTGGACGGGTATGTCTCAAAACAATTATGAAAACGCCAATAATACGTCCTACGGACAGTTGTTCGGTTCGGTAGGCGAAAATATAGGAAGTTGCGCGGTGCTTTACGATCTGATTGATTTCAGAGCAAGCAACCACGTAGACACGACCAACGAGGCTAATTGCTCTCTTGACTCTTTCCGTTCCAACGTATTATTGTCTTGGGTAGGAATTTATCCGAAGACTGAAGGCGGAGAAGTTGTCGTAAGACTCAACAACGAGTCTTCCAATCGTTACGATTTGAGAATTCACGCTTTTGCCAACGGTTCTGCTATGGACGACGAGAAGTTGTTGGCAGACGATATTGGTAATACCGATGGAAAACAATATACGCTTTCCAACGGAGAACGCGGAAATATCATTTGGTTGGCGACTTTGGGAAGCACAGAGCGTATTAGTCTGATGAGATCTATGCCGACTTATGCCGAGAGCAAGTTGATCACTTCAAGTACGACAGGCAACTATGAGTATTCGTTCGGCTCGATGACAACGATATCTCTTGAAAACACAAACGGCGAAAGATTGACGAGAGAGTATCAAGGTAAGAACGCTACGCTCAACAGACCGAGAGTCATTGCCGCGTCGGGCATAACCTTGGAAGAATATAAAGACAACGAATGGCAAATTTTGAGAAATGGCATAGCTACAAGCTCGGATATGTCGGGTACGGCTTTGCCGGGAACGTATACGATGACCGTTCAGGCTGAAGAAAATACTTATATCGACTTGGGCTATTATAGTGATAATCAAAGAATTGCGGCTTGGTCGCCTACAAGATATACTTTCAGAATAACCGAAGGCGTGCTTGAATACGGCAGCGGTACGTTAGTATCCGAGACTTGGAGCAATTATGCGGACTTTGAACTGCTCATGGGCAGCGAAAACGACTTTGAGTCCGTAAGATACGTCCGCAACGGTTCGATAGTTATGGACAGCGCGGATAAGTTCAGCAAAATCGGCAATAGAGCGACTATCAGAATAGAAGAATCTACCGGTAAGAACGGTATGGCGTATTCCTTTATAGCTTACGTTAAAGACGGCGATAACGATATCATCGTTGCAAGAACGAAGTCTTCGGAGGATAAACTTGTCAAGATAGATAACGAAAAGCCGGAAATCAGCGATATATCTTATTTTGTAAGAGATTCGCAAGGACACGACACTCCGATTTCAGAGAGCGAACTATCTACTTGGCGTAAAGACAGAATAGTAGTAAGATACAATATTACCGATACGAAGAGCGGTATAAAATTCGCTCCGAGCAGTCAGTCCAATCCGCAGATCAAAAACATCTTGCAAGAAGACGGCAGTTATGACGTAGAGGTAATTCTTACTAAGAACCAAACTTATACTATCAACTATACCGACAATATGGGCAACGTTCAACCGGTTGAATTGCAGGCGAACGTAGACTATATGTTGGCAGAACCTACTTTATCTTTGTCAAAGCTCACTTATCTTACGAGCGACTACGGTTATTCCACGCAAGGCGCTACGATAAGATTTAATCCGACCGTAGGATGTTCTGATTGGCAGTTGCAATACAGCTGGCAGAAAAATCCCGACGGTAGCGACAAGTGGGAAGACGCTATGGCTCAGGACGTCAACGGAATGAATACGGACAGCCCTTACATCATCAACAGCATGGGAGAGAAATCTTTCCTTGTCAACTGGAATATGGGCGATCCCGTAAGAAGCATAAGCGCTCCGTTCAAGATGAGAATGGTCAACGTGCAAGGCTTGTATCAAGACGTATATTTCTCCAGAAGCGGAATAGTGACGGATAACGGTCTTGTAGGAAGTTTTATAATAAACTATAAAGTGGCGAGCCTCTATATAGACTACTCGCTCAAGAGCGTATACGTTTCCGGCGGCAACTACGACGGAAGAAGTATTGCGGATATAATCGCGAACGAAAACGTAACTGATCTCGAAAAGTTCTTCAACAAGGTCTATGACGGCAATGACAGTTACGTAGGCGCTTCGACGTTCTATATAAACGTAGACTTTGGAGCGGAGCAACGCGAGAACATTATGCAATACGCCAATGAAAAAGGCATCGGAGTGCTTTATACCCCTGCGTATATTGCTTATCCGGAAGATATCAGCATTAGGATCAAGGTAGAACTTAAATACGAATCGTCAAATGCGGCTGATAGCGTCAAGCTTTACGCTACGTTTGCCGCGGACGAAGCGATCACGGAAAGATACAATCTGTATTTTGCAGATAACTCCAAGATCGATTTTGAGAATGCGTATACGATCGTAGGCGACAACGTTACTTCTTCGGTATGCGCAATACCTATGAATACCAAGATCAACAAATATGTTTACCAGATCCAACTTGAGTACGTTATGGGACTTTCCAACGTTTACAAATACGGCGAAACAATTCCTGAAACTATTGACGTAAACGTCGGCATAAAGGATGAGCCTGTGACCGTAAAATTAGATTGTTTGGCGAAAACGATCCAACCTGTCAGCGAAACGGGATATTGGTGCAACGGCGAAGTAATATCCGATTTGGGCGGCAATATGGAGTTGTCAGTAAAGGGTAAACTCATCTATATCGAGGCTTTGCCGGTATCTGTCGATATCAAAATGGACGGTAGTTATAATATTCCTACCTCGGTCAACGCGGGCGCGTCGCACGTCTTTACCGCTACTTACGTAGATATCAACGGCAATACGCAAAACGCAGACGTAGAATTGAGTATGGGCGACGAAACCGTAACCAACTCTGCTATCTACAAGACAGGCGAGTATACGATCGTTGTCTCCATTTCAGATAAGAATTATTCCGTAAAAGATACTTATATCGAAAATGGTAAGATCGTAGACGATCCGACGTATAAATTCTATTTCTATATCAGACAAGGAAAGTTGCCGCTTGCAATGGGTATCAACGTTGTTGAGTATAATGCGGGAAGAGGTATAGACTACGACCCGGGCATACCGTCAAATTTGAACGAGAGCTTGTTTAGTAAAGCAGACTTGCAATATACTTATTATCCTTATTTTGCAGGAAGCGAGTACGATACGAACACGCGTACGATCAAAGGCGACTATGACAGATTAAATCCTATCGACGGAGTACCCAACAGAATAGGTTTGTATCACGTCGAAGTATCCTATGCGGGCAATAGCGCGTTCTTTAAAGAAACGTATTCGGGAGATTTGGTTATCATAAAGGCAACTACGGAATTCGTATTCAAAAACAGCGTTGTTTACGCGTATGACGTTGACGATAACAAAAATCCTATCCATCGCGCTTTCAACTTTGTGGACGCTCAAGCGTACGTAAGAGCTGTAAACGGAAGCGCCGAAGAGATTTGGTCGTATGCAATGATCGATTCCAGCAAAATCACTATCGAGTATCTCAACAGCAATAAAGGCGCTTGGGAGCCGATCGGTGACAGCGGTTACGGCGCAGGTTGGTACACCGAAGTCGGCGAGTATACTTACAGAATAAAATATGCAGGCGACGATAATTATGAAGAATGTACTGCAAACGTCATTATGACGATCACTAAGGCTGTATTCAAAGGTATATCTTTTGAAGGCGTTGACGGAACTTACGACGGAAGCGATTTTGTCACAAAACTCGATCCGAAAGTGCCTTATGCAGAAGCAAAAGTCGAATTTAGATACAACGGTCAGGATTACAAGAACCTTTCCGATATTAAGATCACCAATGCGGGAACGCACAGGATCTACATGACGGTTACGCAGGAAGGTTTCCAAGACTATCAGGTTACTGCAACGGTTACTATCGCCAACGCGAAGATAGTAGGCGTAACGGCAGTGCCGGTAGCAGCCGTATATGACGGAACTCAGCATAGAGTTACGTTCAACGGTTTGGATATAATAGGCGGAAATTACTATTACGACGGCAAGCCGGTTACTATTACAAGTTTGACGACTTCCGAAGTGGGTAATCTCTACGCTATCAATGCCGGTAATTACAACGGAAGAGTAAGATTGACGGTTGCCAACCACGACACGTTGGAACTCGATACGTTTATACAGATCGACAAAGCGGAGATCGTTGTCAGCGAAGCCGGTATAGACTTGCCGACTAGAATTCCAAGCGGACTTCCCGTTGAAGGTAATTACGGATATTATACTGCAGACGGCGAGAACACAGCTTGTTTCCTCGTCTATAAAGACGCGAACGGAAACGTAGTAGAGCCGAATTCCGACGGCGTTCTTCCGGACGGCGAATACACGGTAGAATTGAATGTCGGAGACAATCATTTTATCAACAAGCATTGGAATTTGATCGTTGGCGAGATCAATAAGTCAGAATTGAGTACAATGGGCATCGTTGCCGTATCCGTGACGGCTGCGGTCATGATAGCTGCAATCGTTACTTCGGTAGTGATTGTAAACAAGAGAAAGAAAGAAGACGAAGTAATTGCATAATGCAGAACTCTACAATGCAGACGCGTCTGCATTGTAGAGAACATAATAGATTTTTAGTCAAATCAATCGTGGCGATTGAAAAGTGATGGAATAATGGAGGAAATTTTATGTCTAATGCTAAGAGAAGAACGTTTATAGCCTTACAGGCAATGATCGTGGTACTGTTTGTTATAGCGGTAATATTTGGCATAAGCGCAACGAACGTAAAGGCGGACGACGTACAGATCAACGGGGTTTCGGAGCAGACTGCCGAGTCTTCGGTGAAGAATTTGATGGTCAACGGCAACGTTCCGCAACCGAATGAGAAGGGCGAAGGCGGTTATGACGCAAGGCTCATATACGCCAATCAGGCTTCTACGCCTTTGCAGACTTCGGGCGATATTATGAGCTTTTTACAAGGCGAAAAGAGCGTCAGTATTTATAATCCTGATACGAAATCATACGTAGAAGATACAAGCAGAAAAGCGACTATTGGTTATCTTATCAACGATATGCAATTTTGTTGGACTAATGGAGTAATGACCAACGTCGCTATGAAGGATTATTTGACCTTTGACGGAAACGGTAAGAAGTTGACTCTTACGACTAATCAGTTGAATGCTCAGCCTTGGGTAACGTTTGACGTGGTCGGTGGAGCTTCCGGCACGTTTTTTAGCGCAAATGGCGCTCATAGTAGCATTGATATAAACGGCGCATTTATAGGCTATATCCCCACTAATTCAAAAATCATAAATACTAACTTTATAGTCAATACTAATATATCAGGTACTCAGAGTACATCGGGAAGCGGATGCGGAGGCTATATAGCCGGTTATTGTAGCGGCGTTATAGATAATTGCAGCGTTACAGTAAAGTCGAACACGTCTTTTAATATGATAAAGGCATCAGATTTGAGCGCTTCCTTAGGTAGGCAGAACGAATTTATGTCTAGAAATTCATATGCGTTCGGAGGTTTTGTCGGCGTATTGACGGGCGCTTCCGCTACAATTTCCAATTCCAAGATCGATCTTGAATCTAATAGCCTTTTATATGTAGAAACAAGAGCATGTAGCAGCACAACAATAAACGGACACGGTCGCGTATTTTTGGGCGGCGTTGCAGGTTGGATGGGCAACGGCGCAATGGCTTACAACCTTTATACCGCAGGTTCCGGCACTTTGCAAGGTTTGATTACAGATAGCCATGCTAATACTGCATATGCAGAGGTTGGCGTTGCGGTAGGCAGTAACATATATTTACCAAACAACTTAACTGCAAATAATGCGATTTCCGGTTCTTCAGGCGTGGCGCATATCAACGGCGTTATCAATACCTGGACGGGTGTGGCAAAATGTTATACTAGCGGCGCATCGTTCTCTCCTCTAAATAAAACCGGAGTAAGCGAAGTATACGGCATGGTCGTAGGTATGTCGGGTAATGAAAACGACCATTCTGAGAACACGAACAATATCTATTGCTTAGGTAATATGTATGCGTCGGGAGATTGGCATTCTATTGGATATTCAGGCGCGACGGGAACGACCACAAGAACCGGCAACGTAGTAACTATGCAATACCGTAAAGACGACGATTCTACTCTCGTTCCTGCTTCTAGCGATAAAGCGTACTTGACTTGGGGCGGTACGGAAAACGGTAGCGACATTTGGGCAGTATACGATATAAGCAGCGATAAAGAACATATTCTTTGGGCTAATGAAATTATAAAGAGGAATTCAAGCGGCGTAATAGGCGAAAATTTGCAAAATACTTATTATTGGCGCAACGATTCTATACAAGACGCCAAGGATAATTATGACTTGACTTATACCGTTCTTAAAAGAGGACTGTATCCGAACGTTGAAATAAATTATGAATTCGGTCGCGCAGCATATTTGTATAAAATTTTCTCCGACGGCGTTACGGCGGTAGGTTCCGATCCGGTAAACCGTGATGACGCGGAATACGGAGACAAGTTGGATATCCCCGAGATTCGTCTTTACAGTCAACCGAATACCACTGCGCAAAATGCTTTAATAACCACTATTCGTCCTAGCGATCCGGATGCGTATAGTTATTGGAAGACTTTGAAAGGAACTTCTAAAAATCCGGTTTCCGCTGACGACTATATGGAAATCGGCGAATATACGACTTTCCTCTATCTTGATAATCCGTCAGGTAGCAGCGAGGTAAATTACAATAATATCCATTTCTTGGATACAAGTAAGCGTGTGGTAGCGTATATCAAAGACGATCCTAATTACATCACGTATGCGCAGAAATATAAGGATAATACCGGCAACGACTACAGTCACATTGACGCAGCCGGTCTTAAGTCTTTTGATTGGCAGCCGAGAATTCGTCAAGAAGTAGTTCAAAAAAGCGTTTCGCTTGATATAGTCGAACCAGCAGGCGTACCTATCCAACCTGATCCTTCTACACAGGCAAAAACAACCGAATACCAAGGTCGCGCGGTAGTATTTTCGGCGTCGGTGCCGACCGACGAATTGGTAATGGGCGACCAGGCAGTCACGGCTACTCTCGAATATTACCAAGCTGACGAAAACTTTAATAAAGGAAATAAAGTTTCCGCTGCAACTGACGTAGGTAATTACATTGTTCGTCCCGTTTCTTTGAACAATTCGAATTACAGGATATCGGAAGACGTAGAGGACGTAAAACTTACTATCAAAAAGAGAGCGACGATCGTTCAAATGAATTCAAGTCTTTCGTACGAGGCAGGTTCGTCGGCATATAGAATAAATCTCGATTACAACGGAGTCGAACAACTTATTAAGTTCGGCAGAGGCAAAGATTATATTTCTCAAGCGGAAATGCAGCAAAACAATTACGCATTCTATTTCTATAACGTAGAGACCGTTGACTTGGATATGATACAAATTGATATCTTGGGAATGGACGAAAATAATCTCGATTACTATAATGCAATCGACGTACCGGAAGACTACGTAGTCGGACAGCCGTATGTTGGCGGCTCGTATCAGGTCATCATAAGCTTTGCCGACGGTTCAGCAAGCTCCAACTATTCGTTGCCTAATCCGACAAGATTTATTGTGACGATCGTTCCTGCAAAAATCAACTTCCAAGATCCGCAAGAACTTAACGCGTCTTTTGTATACGGAAACAAAACTCCCGAATCGGACGGATATTACGCTTACGGTATAGCAAATAACGGCGCTAAGGTAGAACCGACCGAGGCAATATATGAAAGATTTAACTATTCTACAGGAAAGTGGGAATCTTATGACGTGGAAATTGACGGTCCTATCAAAAACGTAGGCGAATACAGAATTACGTATAAGATCACCAATAAGAGCGAAAGCAACTACCTTGATTCAGAGGAGACGTATCAGATAGAGATAACGGCAAGAGAGGTCACGTTTACTGTTACGCCGGGTCAAGAGACTCAGTATACGTTTGGCGCGGATTATAAACCGGGCGGCGGAACTTTCGGTGTGTTCAATTCCTCTAATAATACGGGATTATCGACGATACACGGTACTTCTCACCAAGTGGAGTTTAGATATCAATACGTTGGCGAGCCTCTCGCGGAAAACCAAGACCCGATGGCTGTATATCATTATAGACAGCTGACGGATATGACTGAAATATATCAATTGCCGAGTGAAATATGGGATATTGGATGTTATATAGTTTATCCCGTGCTATTGCTCAACGGCGCTTATGATGCGGATGAGGTAGCAAACTATGAATTCCACTTGCAGACGACTCATGTCAACGTGGGTAAACTCACTGTTAGGATCGAGCTCAAAGACGTAAGAAAAGAGTATTCCAAGCCTGTTGACGCTTTTATTGGCGAGGCTAATGCAGATGAAGCGGTAAGATCGTGGAAATACGTAGGAACAGAGACGTTCCGCTTTAGAGATAATATTGTTGTTAATCTTATCACCGATGCGAATGCCGGAAGCGAAGTAGGCAGCGAGACGCCTATCAGAGTAAGCTCTATCAAGGGAGATCAAGGCGTTGCGGGCGTTGACGGAAGTATCAACAATAGTCTTGACAAGTCCAACAACTATAATGTTGTTATCGTCAATGAAGATGAGCAGAGTTATCTCACAGTCGATCCGTTGACTATCAATATAAGAACGTTTATCGACGTTAGATCGGTTATTTACGGAGAAGCATTGCCAAAACCGTCTTATGAGATTGCAGGCGAAAATACCTTTATGGCTGGAGACGATATGGATGAGACGGCAATTTGGGTATATACGTTAGGAGATACAGTGCTTGAAGGTCTCCCGAAAAACGTAGGCACTTACGAAGTCGGTATTGATTTCAGCAACAACGAGAAGGCTAAAAACTATAAGATCATAGTAAGCGGCGCCGCTGTATTCAATATCACGCCGAGAGAAATCAAAATTAACGTATTCGATGTAAAAGACGCAAACGTTGATTACAACGGCAGAGTACAGTATCCTGAGACGACGCTTACGTTCCACAACTTAGCGGATGGCGATGAGGATACTATCACCGTAGGCTTCAACTTCTTTAACGAGAACGGCGAGATAGAGAACAATCCTAAAAACGTAGGAACTTATACGGCAAAGGTAGACGAGAATCGTATTCTCAACGTAGCTGACGGAAGTCTCAACAACAACTACGTTTTGGTCAAGAACGAAGGAAACGTTGAGTTTAAGACCGCTACCGTTACGATCAATCCGGTCAACGTTACGGTCAACGTAAACAATGCCGTAAGAGTTTATCATATTCCGGGATCTTTGAAGGCTGTCAAGACGCCTACCGATGATTGGAGTCACTTTGAGTATATTGCCGAAGGCGAGTTGCCTTATTCCGTCACGAGCGGACGCTTCTTCGCTACGGACGAGATTGGTTGCGAGTTGTTTATCGACGAGTATTTTGAAGAATTGAAAGTACACGAAGGCGTTGTAAAGATCAGATTTACGGGCGACGCTGTCGAAGCGGGCAACTACAGGATAGATTACAATGAAGGCGATTTGCTCGTTATCGACGCAAACTTTGACGACATAGGAGAATACTTCTTCGTTACTTTCAACGGCGAGCGTTATATCGACGTTGAGGAATCAGTAGTATACACCGGCGAAAACCTCTATAGCAAGTTCGATCTTTACGCTCACAACGATGCGATAAAGAATGCGTTGTCTATCGGTATTGCTACCGACGAGCAGGGCAAAAATATGACGACTGAAGTTATAAATGCCGCCACTTATTATATGGTTATCAAACCAAGCGGAGCAGATTCTCCGTTCACGGGCGAAAAAATCATTCCGTTTGAAGTCCATAAAGCGACGCGCGTTATCACAGCCGACGATATCGTTATGGAAGTACACTACAACAAGCTCGTATTCTCAAGTAAAATTCCGGGCTTGCAGTATAGCGTCAACGGAGAGGCTTATCTCTCGGCAGATAGCAACAACACTTACGAATATTCAAACGTAAGTCCGTTGAACAACTACTCTATCAGAGTAAGAGTAGAAGAAGGCATCGATCCCAACTACAAAGAGTCCAACGTTTTGGATATTTATGCTAGAACTGGTTGCAACGCCGGCGATCTTGCAAATAGAATAAACGCTTTGCAGACGATCACGTTCAGCAATATGTCGACTTACAGGGCGCTCAAAGCTCAGTTGATCGACGTACACGAAGACGATTTGTATTTGATCGACAACAACAAAATAGCTGCATTGGACGCGTCTCTTGCTAAGTTGCTATCTGACGCAAGCGCAGTTGTCGCAGGAGCGCAAGACGTTACCGCAAAGG
Organism: uncultured Clostridia bacterium; assembly: GCA_947174325.1. Lineage (GTDB taxonomy): Bacteria > Bacillota > Clostridia > Christensenellales > UBA3700 > RACS-045. The sequence goes on along the minus strand of CAMWIL010000007.1, from coordinate 10,663 downwards.
CTGTAGGCAAGAGCAATAATTCGGCGACTGCTACCGCGCTCGCTCTTTCGAGTACGGGTATAGGTTTGAGCGCTGTCGGTTTGATGCTTGGTATCGTTGCTAAGAAAAGAAAAGAAGACGAGGAAGAAAAAACTGTGACAAAAAAATCAAACGGCAAGAAGTATGCAAAGAAATTTATATTGGCGATCACCATAATGCTTGTAGCGGTAATGGTATTCGTAGGTTGTAAAGATACTACCATGAAGCAAGAAGAATTGCTCGATCTTGCTTCCTATAAAGTAGCAAGCAACGAAAAGTCAAGAGATTACGAGATCACGGTATCACACGGCTCGACTATCATTTATCGCAATGAGAACGGTGTAGAAACCACCAATGAAAACGTTACTGCGCCTAGCTTTGCGTTAGGTTCAAACGGTTCGGGATTGGATTTCAACGTAGATTACTTTGAAAACATTTCTTACGTTACTTCGCGTACTACGGCAAGCTTTACCGCAGACGTATCCAACGTCAGCGCGTTCCTTGGCAGAGCCAACGCTACCAATGCTACCGTTAAAGTAATAGCAGACATTCAGGAAAAGAGATTGACGTCGATTGAAATCTCCTACAATGAAGGGGAATTCAAGACCAAGATCGTTACGACGTTATCTTATTAGAAGCTGTTCGGCGGAAAGCGAATATAGACAAAAGTAAAACGTTATTTTTTCCGCCATTTAGACACGTAAAAAAAGTTTCTCGTACAACAAGTACGAGAAATTTTTTTCTATGCCCAACTGACGAAAAATCTATCGCTTTCTTTTTTGTCTATCTCACTTTCCGCCGAACGTTTTTCAATTGTAATTCTTCTGATACTACAAAAATATTATATAAATACGCTTTGGTTATTGACAAAAAATTCGCTATTTTACTAATTGCAAATTTCCCTTTCTGACCAACTGTTGGAGTATGCTATTCTACTGATACCGCCAACGGAGCGAAGGTTTTTGTTTTAGATTTTGTTGCTATTAATACTAGCAACATATTTAATTTTATTTTGACAGTTATATAGAAAAGTTGAGGAATTTCAGTCATAACGGAATATATTCGCATTATTGACATAGCGGGAAAGAATTTCATTTTACTTGCCTTTTAATATACTGATATTTTATTATATAATAAAGAATGTTACAGGGCGTAGGTGTTATGTCTAAGAAGGTACTAATTATCGGCGGAGGCGCGTCAGGAATTTTATGCGCGCTCAAAGTCGCGGAAAATGGCGGCGAAGTCACAATAGTAGAGCGCAATGACAGAGTAGGTAAGAAATTATTGTCTACCGGCAACGGCAAGTGTAATTTGTCCAATCTCAACGTGTCAGCAGAAGCGTACAACGATACATTTGTCAAAAAGATCTTAAATAAATATGACGCAAAAAGGATAATGGATGAGTTTGCTTCGCTTGGTTTGCTTTGCAAAGCCGATCAAGAAGGCAGGATATATCCTTATAGCGAAAGCGCGTCAACGGTAGTCAACGTCTTATTACAAAGACTTGCGGAGCGTAGAGTCAACGTTATCTGCGATTGCGTAGCTCAAAAGATAGAAAAGAAAGAAAACGGATTTGCCGTAATTACGTCAAAAGGCGAATTTTTTACCGATAAGGTTGTACTTGCGAGCGGTAGCGACGCGACGTGCGGACTTAATTCTCATTCTTTGGTAAGTGGTTTCGGACATAAAATCGTCCCGTTGAATTACGCTATCGCGCCTCTTCTTTGTAAAGACGTGCGAGGAGCAAACGGAGTTAGGGCAAAAGTATATGCGTCTATTTCGATCAACGGCGAAACGTTAATGGGAGAGCGAGGCGAGTTGCTTTTCAAAGATAACGCGATTTCGGGAGTGTTGGCGTTTCGACTTTCCTCTATGCTTGCAAGATACCGCGACGACGTCAAGTCCTGTCAGCTAGAAGTTGACTTTGTTCCCGATATGCCCGAAAAAGATCTTGCAGAATACGTTTATAATAATTGTAGAGCGTATGCGCCGTTGGAAGGCATTTTGCATAAGGCTTTGGCGTTTAACGTATTGGCGACGTTGCCTATGGACAGATCGCTGATCATGTCTCGCAAGAAAGCCAACGATATTGCGCGCGGTTGCAAAACGTTCAAAGTAAACATTACGGGTATTGGTTCTAAGAATAGCGCGCAAGTCGCAGGCGGCGGAATAGCGTTGGAAGATATAGACGACGTTACTTTGCAATCGCGGCTTTGCAAGGGGTTGTATATTATCGGCGAGGTAGAAAACGTTGACGGACTTTGCGGAGGCTTTAATTTGCATTGGGCATGGGCAAGCGCGTTGGCATGCAGCGAGGATATTTTATGATAAAGGCGCAGTTGAAACTTCCCGTAGGATATACGCTTATTGATTTGGAAAGAGAACTTGCCAAATCGCTGAGAATTTCGCCGAGCGAAGTCGAAAGCTATAAAATAATAAAGAAGTCGATTGACAGCAGGGATAAAAGGCGTATACATTACGTGTTGAGCGTGGGAGTTGAATTGCGAGCGGAAGGCAAGTATCTTGTTCGTAATAAAAAAGCTACCGTTTACGAGCCTCCGATAAGCAGTCTTGACGAGATAGTTCCCAAGGTAAAAGCGTCGGACAAACCTCCCGTGATAATAGGAGCGGGTCCCGCGGGACTTTTTGCGGGACTTACGTTGGCTAAAGCGGGGTTTAAGCCTATCATTATCGAGCGCGGAAAGTGCGTGGAAGAGAGGACTGAAAGCATAGAGAAATTCGTCTCCGAATGCGTCTTGGATACCCAAAGCAACGTGCAGTTCGGCGAGGGCGGAGCGGGTACTTTTTCGGACGGAAAACTCAACACCGGTACAGGTTCTGACAAGATAAACGTTGTGTTAGGCGAATTTGTAAATTACGGCGCGCCCGAACAAATCGTATATGAAGCAAAGCCTCACATAGGTACTGATAAATTGGTCAACGTCGTCAAGAATATCCGAGAAGATATAATCGCAATGGGCGGCAGCGTTTTTTTCGATTCGTTACTTGTAGATATCGACGTAAAGGACGGAGTACTAAAATCCGTTACGGTAAAAAATAAAGCTAAAGGATTGTGGACTATCGACTGCGATCACTGTATCCTAGCCATAGGGCATAGCGCGCGAGATACTTTTGAAATGCTTTCTTCAAAGGTGTTGATGAAAGCCAAACCGTTTTCCATAGGCGCGCGTATCGAACATTTGCAAGATAGTATCGACAGAGCGCAATACGGCGATACAGTGGGACTTCCGCCAGCGAATTATTCGCTTTCCGCGCATTTGGACAACGGCAGATCGTGTTACACTTTTTGCATGTGTCCCGGCGGTTACGTTATGCCCGCCACTTCAGAAGAAAACGCCGTTGTGACAAACGGTATGAGTTATTTCAGCCGTGACGGTAGAAATGCGAACAGCGCGTTACTGGTGGGCGTAGATCCAAAAGATTTCGGTTCGGATAACGTACTTGCAGGCGTGGAATTTCAACGCAAGTACGAACGTCTGGCATATTCCTTGACAGGATCGTATAAAGCGCCCTGTCAACGCTTCCAAGACCTTATAGAGGGCAGAGCAACGCAGAGAGCGGGCGAAATAAAGCCGACTTATCCTATCGGCGTGGAATTTGCGGATCTAAGGGAATGTCTGCCCGATTACGTTACTGACAGCATAGGCGAAGCAATTAAAGTTTTCGACCGCAAACTTCGCGGATTTGCTGATCCCGACGCATTGTTGACGGGCGTAGAAACGAGATCGTCGTCGCCGGTAAGGATCTTGCGCGATGAAAAGGGACATAGCAGCGTGAGGGGACTCATGCCATGCGGAGAAGGAGCGGGTTACGCAGGCGGTATAACGTCGGCGTCCGTCGACGGAATAAACGTTGCGCTCAAACTTATATCCGACGTCTGCAAGTAGATTTATATAAACGAAACTCTTAAATTTATATAATACTGACAAACAATTGTAATTTATTTTTCAGTATGATATAATATAAAAACGATAGGTGGCAATAATGCTATTGAGAGCGTTTGCTCTCGTCTATTGATATAAACGTAAAAGTACTTTTATGAGGTAAATATGAACAACAAGACAAAACAAATTATTGTCGTAGTATCGGTATTCGTTATCGCCTTGGCGTCTTTGGGTACCGTGATAGGACTTCTCGTCAGTACGGGAAGGTTGTCGGAATATTCGGGGGGATTTTCATATACTCTAAGCGGTACGAGAGCCACGATTACGGGCTATGACGGCGACGATACGGACGTTGTTGTGCCTGACAAAGTAAGAGGCAACAGGGTAGTTTCTATCGCAAAAGACGCGTTTTCAACCAAGGCTGGCAACATAAAGACCATTACAATCAAGACAACTTCGACAGCGTTTAGTTTGGAGAGCGAAGCGTTCAAGGATATGACGGCTTTGGAAGAAGTAGTTTTGCCGCTTGGACTTAAAGAAATTCCGGCAGGCGCGTTCAGCGGTTGCAAGGCTCTTAGAGACATCGTTATTCCGGACAGCGTAACGCTTATTGGAGAAAAAGCGTTCTACAACTGTTCCTCGCTTAAATTTTCATTCAGCAGAGAAAATTATTCTGACGAAGAAGAAAATTCTATCGACAAAGAAATTTTCTATATGCCGAGCGGACTTTTGGAAATAGGCGCAAACGCTTTTGAAAACTGTACCGCATTGATCGGCGCGCATTTCAATAAAGCTTTGGAGAAAGTCGGAGACGAGGCTTTTTACAGAGCTACGGCGTTTACCGAACTTACCTTTGACGAAGATTGCGAGTTGGCTTCTATCGGCAATAGCGCTTTCCAAAGCACGAGATTAAGATCAAATGCCAACGAACTTCTTGAATTCCCTCATCTTACGACGATAGGGGATAAAGCTTTTGCGGATATTACCACCAACTTCACGCAGTTCAAATTTCCTGCGACGATAAAGTCAGTCGGAGCGAATGCGTTTATGAACAATACGTCGCTTGCTACCGTTCATTTTGCCGAGGGCGTAGAACTCGAAACTATGGGCGAGGGCGTATTCCAAGATTGCACTTATCTCTCTACGATAGAGTTGCCCGAATCTATAAAAGAAATTCCTGCAAAGGCGTTTATGGGTTGTACAAGACTTCTTTACAACAGCGATTTCAAGATTGGAAAGAACGTAGAAAAGATAGGCGAAGGCGCTTTTGCGATCTACACCAACAACGCTACTTATTCCAGACGAGCAATTACTGTAGACAATGAAAATCAGAATTTTGCAATCTTGACGTTGCAAAATTTCAGCAAGACAAATTCTTCAAGTTCGTACGAACACGGTTTGCTTACAAACGCCGATCACACTGTGGTTTACGCTTATTTCGGTTCTTATGACAAGACGTCGTATTTCGGTTCTAAAATCAACGTTGGCTCGGATGAAGAAAAAGCGGATAAAAGATTTAAATTCTATAATGAAGGCGGAAATCAAATCACAAGTATCAACGAAATCAAATCTTATGCCTTTGCGGGCGTAGCTTTCGAGGATATGCGTTTGCCTAAGACGGTTACTGTTCTTGGAGAGTATTTGTTCTATGAAAGCGACGATTTTTCTACCGCGTATATCGAATCTATCAAGTGGACTTGGCAGAAGACTACGTTCAATAAAGAAAGCGACGGTTCGCCCGAAGTTGAAATCTTGATACTGGTTTCAACAGAAGCCACAGACAGCGAAATATCTGATTTTATATCTTCGCTCGCGGCGGACGAAATATATTCGGGAAGAGCTAATTTATAAAGCGATTTCTGCGACGTAGAGATAATAAAGAAATTTAATCAATAACGTTAAAACCATAACGCGTCGCTCGTTTGAGCGGCGCGTTTGCGTAGTCAAATATATATTTCAAGTTTGTTTTGTTTTTTCTTTTTGAGATATATCCTCATTGGAGACCGCAACTTAAATTTCAACGCGTTCTTTGGACAAGCGTTTATGCATTTTAGACACCTTATACAGTCCTTGTTTGTCACGCCGTGGGATATAGCATTGTTCTTACATATTTGAGAGCAAATATTGCATCCGTCGCATTGAGGCGTTTTGTATATTTTGACGCCTATTCGACTGCGTTGATTTTTCAAGAAATTTGAAAAAACGTTTTTATAAGATCTAGGTATCGCAACGGGGCAGGGCGCAAGCACTTTTTCGACAACACAGTCCAATTCTTTGAAATCTTCAAATTCGGCTTCTTGCAAATAAGAATGTTTTGTAGGAACGTACGCCGCGGCAATTACGTTGAGTCCAAATTTCTTTTGCGCTTCGCATAAAACGTTTCCGTGACACATTCTTCCGTAAGTGGCGATTAAAGTAAGATTTGGCGCTTGCGTTTGAGATAGAAATTTTTTTATTTTGTCGGGAAGATTTTGGCAATATATTGGAAATACCAATATCAGGTTGTCAAATTCAAATTCCGTCATGTCGAAAATATCCAAGAGAGCATAATCTAATTTGTCAGCAAAATAGCCGGCAATTCGTTTAGATTGGTTCGTATTGGAGTAGTAGACGATCGCATTCATTATTTTATATACTCCTTCGTTATCGCGCATTCAGGAGGCTCGTCCAAAGAAAAGCCTAATGCTGAATTAAGTTCTGCGATCGCTTCTTCGCGTGTGATCGCCTTGTCGCGAGAAGCCAAGGATATTTCCAATGCGCTGAAAGGGATCATATTGCTTTCCATGTTGTAAAATCTTATGAATTGAGAATATTCTTTGCATTTTTCGATGTTACAACTCGTATGCAATCCCTTATCCGTTTTTTCCGGAGCTACCCAACCGCATTGTGAAATTATCAAGTCTTTTATTTTTCTCCAATCGTAATGACCGCCGCAAATCTCGTTGAGATCCACCTGCACGAAGGCGGGTATATTTCCGCTTAAAGAAGAAGAGCGTATAGCGCGTTTTAGAGGCTTGACGATCGATGGGACTTGGTGTATCGCATCAACGACTTTCTGTACCAACTGATTGCCGTATCCCGCAAGATTTTTTATAAAGTTATCGCCGTATGCAAGCTGTCGCATCGTGGCAAGAGTGTGGAATTGCCCCCGTTTCAAAGGCGGGCGCAGAGTTAGGATTCTTCCAAGATTTATGATAGCGTTTAGAAATTTGTTGTTGCCGAAAGTATATGCGATTTTCGGCGCCATATGATTGTAATACAATCCGACAAGTTGAGCAGGTTCATTGCCGGCAACAAAGTAAGGTACTTTGTTGGCGACGAGTTCGGGATAAAAAAGTATATATGCCAGCGACGGACAAGCGCAAGTATTGCCGGCTGTCGAATAAAGACGTTTGTAGATTTTTTTTAGATCCTCGTCAGCAACTTTGCGAATGATAAATTCAACGTTGCTCAACGATTTTTTTGCGCCCTCGATACTTTGTCTTGCGCAGTTGGACATAAATGGCAGTTCCCAAGTCAAAGCAAGTACTTTTAAGTCAAGAACCTTTGATAAATAATAAAGCAGGTAAGTAGAGTCTTTTCCGCCCGTATAGAAAACAGCGACGTCAAATCTTGACTTTTTGGAATGCTCAAAAGTGTTTTTCACAGGCACAACGCTTTTAAGATGTTTTGTTTCATTTTTAGTGGCGCACATGGGGCATTGACCGTTTTTGTCAAATTCCAATCCTGCAATGATAAAATCGTTTGCGATACACGTTTTGCAGAAACGCGCGTCTTTGAGCGATTTCGGCGTTGCGCGCAACTCTTCTGATTTGACGACTTGCTTTCCGATAAGATCTTTCATAGTTTTAATTTCGGCGTCGCTCAGTTCGCAAGGCAAGTTCTTGACGATCCGCTCTTGCGACTTCGTCAGTTTAACGACGTTTTTGAACATATAAGGTTTATTTCTCAAACCGTAATAGCGCAAACGTCCGTTTTCCAATTTCCATCTATTTTGCAAATAAAACATAGTACTTTTAATGACCGCCCGAAAGTTTAGCGAAATCGACACAATTACGCTTGTTTATATTATAAACAATAATTTCAAACTTGTAAAGATAGAAACTGAATTAAATGAAAAGACAGCATTCTCTGTATCCCGCAACTCTTTCAAAAATAAAAGTACACTGTTCAAAGTGTCCTTTAAAATGGCAGGGAGTGAGGGATTTGTAAGGAGCAAAGCGACGGCATAGCGAGCAAGCGAGCGTCACAATTTCGATGTCCCGAATCTTGTCACTATGAAAAGAAGTTGAATAAAAGCAGGGGAATAGAAAAAGTGAGATGTTTTGCATCTCACTTTCTATTTCACGCTAAGAAGCAACTTCTTAGCTATGTCTATGATGAACAAAAAGGATTTTTTAATCGCCTGACAGAGTGGGGGATTTGAACCTACCAATTGATACAGAGTTAGGGACTTGAACTTGATATATGCAAAATTATACGGCCAGCAAAAAGAGTTACGAAAGAATCGTGCCTCTTTTAGAAAGTCTAATTGAATAGTAGATTATTTTCAATGACCGCTCAAAATTTAATATTTTACTAAAAAATAATTTTGTGAGCAGATTATTGAAAAATAAAGAAGCGTATGATATTATAATAAAGTAAGAGAGACAAATTAGGATAAAAAGTAAATTTTTAAATGGAGAGTTAAATTATGGCAACATATGGCATAGACAGTTTAAAAGGTTTTCTTTACCAGTTAAAAGTATTTACTTATAGTGTTATTGTTAATATTAGGGAGCATACTGTTGTTTTTGAAGGGCGTGATGATATAGAATGCGTAAAAGACGAAGATAAATTGTTTTCACATAGTATTCAATCATATAATCAAATAAATTTAATACAAGTTAAGAATGGAGAATTAGATGATTCAGTCATAATGAAAGTAGTATTAAATTGGCTAGATCAAGATAACATCCAAAATCCTAAATACACATTGATTCATTCACAAAATTATAGTTTTTTATCTAAAAAAGAGATGTCTGAAAAAATAGTTAAAACTTTAGTAAGTAAAAATAATTCATCTAGAAAATTAAGGTCGGACAGTTTATTAAGAAAAATATATGATAAATATTTGATTAACAATGTTTTTGATGAAGATAAATTTAAAAGTGATTTAGACCCGATTCTTGACAGCTTAATAGATAATCATCAGTTGATTACCAATAATGAAATAGAAAAAAAAGATTATGAATATTACATAGACAATTTTTGTAGTGATGTCACTTGCAATATAGCAAAAGAAAAACGATTGGCAATATTGTTATCAATGCTTAATCAGCGTGTATGGGATTTTGTGGAAAGAGGAGAGTCGTGCAAAATAGAATTTAAAGATTTTTTAAGTTTACATAATTCGGCTGCGCGCCAAGTAAATGATAATGAGTATCAACCTAATTTTGAAATATTTAGGAAAAAATCTTTAACAGAAGAAACAATAAAAAATATTTTTGACTTTAATAAGAGAGAAGTTTCTCAATTATATGGAATAGGCTTATTGAAAAATGATATTTTAGATTACTTACGATACGAACTTTTTTATAGAGATATCCGTGAGGTGTATTTTGAAAGAAAAAGAGATGATATTGAGTATATTGAAACTGAAGCTTATGATATTTTTAGAGATCACGAAAAATTAGAATCTGATAATCGTTATAAACTGTTCTATGAAGTTGTTGATATAAAGTTAAATCATAAAGATATAATATTAGATAGGTTTTCTAGTAAAGGGTGTTATATTCATTTGTCAAGCGATGAAGCGCCAAAAGACAAGCAGATAAGTTGGAGTAAGAGTGATGAATAAAACGGGAATGATGCAAGAGGCACGATATACGATTCGTCTATATCAATTAATAAGTTATTTTGAATCATTATCGGTATGTAAATGCGTGTTTACAATTTTTTGTTTGGAAAATTGTTTATCAAAAGGTGATAATGTTGGGCGATTAAAATATGATGTTTTTGAGAATGTATTAGCTCGATTAAATTCAAAAATATTATTGTATCAAGATGATTTTTTAACTATAGTTAAATCACTGGATATATTGGCAAAGGCAAATTACATTCAAATATCAGATAAAATAATTACTTTTAATAAAAAATATTTAAGCGATATTGAACCTTTAAGTGATAAAGAAATAAAAATATGCAGAGAAATATATAAGATGAATGATGTGTGGTTTATGGAGGAAATAATTAATCATGTTTAAAATAGAAAACATAACATTGAATTGTATAGGTGGTGAGAAAAGGTTTATTCAGTTTGAAAATAATGTTTCTTATATATTTGCTCCAAATAGTAAAGGGAAATCATTATTATGTGATTGTATTGATTTTGTACTGGGTTCAGGTGATAATATTTTTAATAAGAATGGAATGCAAAAAGTTGAGAGTATAGAAACAGTCATTAAAACTGACGGCGGTTTTCTATTCTTTATGCGTTGTAAATCTAGTGCTGGTAGTATTGATAATTTTTATAAAAAAGATGTGGATGCAAGTTATATACAAATAAACAAAGATTTATATGATGAAAAAATAACTACAGCTTTATTAAATGGAAATGACGATGAAGTTGTTAATTTTGGAGAGGTGTTTGATAGGCGTATAAGTCATAGAGCAACAAGTTTTTTAAACTTTTTAGATCAAACAGGAATGGGAAATTTGAAATATATTTATACTAAATCAAATACTGATAAGTATCGTTG
>CAMWIL010000006.1 GCA_947174325.1 uncultured Clostridia bacterium | reverse complement strand
ATTCAATATTATATATATGCGGCTTTTGCTCTCGGCAGGGAGATGAAGACCGTATATATTATACTGCGCAAGGAATACGAGGTACTTATGAACAAATGGGACGATAGATTTATGGAAATGGCGGAGACTGTGGCGGGCTGGTCGAGTTGTTTTAAGACTGACAGACACGTCGGAGCGGTCATCGTCAAAGACAAGAGAATACTTACTACGGGTTACAACGGCGCGTCGTCGGGAATTCTTTCTTGCGTAGAAAAAGGGGAGTGTCTGCGCGTAAAACTCGGTATCGAATCGGGCACGCGTCACGAACTTTGCTATGCCGTGCATGCGGAACAGAACGCTATTATCCAAGCTGCAAAACTAGGTATTTCCGTTGACGGCGCAACGCTTTATTGCACTCACCAACCTTGCGTTATTTGCGCGAAGATGATCATCAACGCGGGTATCAAACGCGTAGTTTACAAATTCGGTTACCCCGATGAATTTTCTATGAGCTTGTTCAAGCAGGCGGAAGTTTTGGTAGAGAAGTACAAAGAGCAGTAATTTTCGACTCTGTCATTTCGAGCAACGTCAAGGAAACTCTATCTATACAAAAATTGTTATTGTTAATTCTTTACTTATATAATTGCGTCAAAGTTATATTTGGCGCAATTTTGTCATACTTTATACTATGGATTATAGCAATTATTATCTCAAAAATTATTTTAAGAACAAAAACGGCAACGCCGAAGATATTCCTGAGCGCAAGACTATCGACGACGCTCAGAATTACGATCGCGCTACCGATTATTACGAAGAGGACGGACGGGTAGAGATCGAGGTCGTGCCACAACTTACGAGTATGGTTCAGACTAATTACGAGATCAACGAAAACGACGCTATCATCGATATAATTCCGCAGGATTACGACCGCAACGACGCAAAGCGAAAAAGTTGGATAATGAGTCTTGCAATAATTACTTGTTTGCTTCTCACGATCGTAATAGGAGATTTTGTCACAAACGGCGCGCTTTTAGCAAAGGTTTCTTCGCTTTATCGCGCGCAATCTGCGCCCAAAAGCGGTTTTTATGCCATTGTGCTCAAATCTGCGGATAACTATTCAGGCGCAAAGATTTCCGCAGATCAAATTAGACTAGTCGGCGGAGCAGGTTATATAGTCAAAAGCGGAGACAAGTATTTAGTTATCGGCGATATTTACGACGACTTGACACAAGCCAATTCCGTGGTGGAAAAAAACGAGGGAAGTCAACTTATCAGTTATGAGTTTGAAGAAATCGACTTTGAGAAAATTTTCTCTGATAATTCTGCGCTTATGCAGAGTATGGGAGGCTATTCGGTCGCAATCGTCTCTCAACTCGCAAAGATAGGCGAGTCGCTCAGCTCTCAACAGATCGATAAGCAAAACGCTATTGATCAAATAGAGAATATTAGGGATAATCTTCAAGTTCAGTTTGACGAATTGAGCGCCGAAAGTAAATCGGACAATCCGCACGTAAAGACGCTATTGAGCGATATCAACGTTTCTTTGGGCTTACTCTCCAATCTCTGTTCGGACAATATCAGCCGTCCCAACTTATTGTGCGATATAAGATATACGAAATTTCAGTTGATACAAAATTACGTCGCTTGGTCTACCGGCGTCAAGTAAGACGTGTAGATCAAAGGTAATGGGGGAAAATAGAGCGATCGTCGATCGCTCTATTTTTGTATCAATTATGAGAAAAGAGTCGATTGCATTTTTTTAATTATCTTCTTAACTATTATTAATAACTGTAAAATTTTGGTGAAAAAATTCGCAAAAAATCGACAAATAGCAAAAAATTCCAAAAAAAGTGTACTTTTCCTGACCTAAAATTCTTGAATTCGACATTGCTTTATTGTATACTTATTATGTATAAATATCGCTAATAATGGCGAATTTTGATTATGAAATCAGAGTCAGGAAAAGTACACTTTTACTGACCCTACAAAAAACGGGGTAAAAAAATGGATATACGGAAGAAGAAAATAAGGGGATATTTTGCTTTAGCGGCATTGATAATTATATTGAGTCTGTGTTTGGCAATGGCAATACCAAACTTGTCTTTTACAGAGAGAAACGACAACGCGCGCGCTGATTCTGCTTCATCGGTTATGGCTTCTGTGCTTAATCTTACCGAGAAGGGCGAGACGTACGATCATTTTTCTGAGATCATTACGGGCGGACAGAACGAGTATATTTATTTTGGCAAGAATTTTGACGTAGGCACAAATGGAAATACCGGTAGCTATGCGCGTAATGGGGCAATTAAGTGGCGAGTGTTGGCGAATGGCGATACCAAATACGGAGACGGAACTACGTTATTGCTTTATGCGGACTATCAAATTGGTACGTCGCAGTATAACGCTTATTATACCAGTCAATATTATGCGTTTTGGGGCACAAGCAAGATTAGGGCGGCGCTCAACGGCGGTCTTTATCTCAATCCCAGTGGAAATGCGGCGCTTGATCAAACAATAACAGATGACGACGCCTGGATAAATATTATATTTAACGAGAAAGAACACAAGAGTATAAAAACTTCAGTCGAGTATGATACCAAACTTTGGAGAAGAGTTACGTCTGCTTCGCCGGCATTCACTACCGTAGATTTGGTGGGAGATGGAATAGGTCAATATACGTCTACGATACTTGCAAGTCAGGCGGCGTCTTTTTCGCATGTAAATGGTACAGCCGTAATAGAGACGACTCAGGATAAACTTTTTTTGCTTGATTATTTCGATGCCAATAATGCTGATTGGGGATTCTATGATTTACAGAGCGACGGTACAAAACTCGTCTACGGTACAAGAGTACTTCCTGATTGGACGCCGGATAGCGAAGGCTTGCCGGGATATGACGATAGATCGAATCACGGCAGCATAAGAGGCGATTATCTTAAAGAATCAAATGCTTTGGCAACAAGTACTTGGTTTCGTAACGTAGGACATTACAACGGTTCTGAAAAACATGCAAGCGCGTTAACGACACAAGGATTTTTTGGTTGTACGCATATGACACAAACATTCGGTATACGACCTGCTTTCAACTTTGATCCTTCTAGGGTGATTTATGCGACGGCGTCAAACGTGACTTCTATCGGCAATACGTTTTCCTCTGTCGGTTCTATTGCTTCTTCGGACGGTAAGCCTGCATATAAGGTCTATATGATGGCAGACGATTACGTCAATTATAATGCGCTTTCTTCCGGAAAACCGAATATCACCGCTACAAACGGAAGTGTTACCGTAACCAAATCGGGACAGAGCGGTAACGCAATATTCTTGCTTACTGACAAATCCGGAAACGGGTCGGTAGCTTATCAAGCTATGGCGTCATTTAACAACGGCGTAGCGACTGCTACTTTACCTAGCAACGTCAATGCAAGCGATTACAGCATTACGGTGCTTTTTGCGGATAGTATAAATGGAGAAGTGTATTCTGAGAATATCACGGGAAGCTACACGCAATATCTATTTACAACTCCAAAATCTTTCAGTAAGACGTATACGGGACAACCGCTTACGCCTGACGGAGAGACTTGGTATAATACACCGCTGCAAAACGCGATACAAGAAGGCGAAATCAGCGAGACGTATTATAAAGACAATACAAAGTTGACGTCTGCGCCCACAGATGCGGGAACGTATGAAATAGTGTATAAAATAAATAATTCTGATTATATGTGGTCGGATCTTGCTACGGGAGAAAAGCGAATAACATTCACAATAGATAAGAAGGCTATAGCTTATCCGTCAATAACAGGAGCTAAATCTAAACCGTATAGCGGTGGAAATGACGTAAGATTTCAGTTGGACGGATTTGATTCCAACTCAATGGAATTGTCATGGAAAGAGAGTTATGACGGAGTAGGAATAAACGTTGCTTCACCGCCGTACAGCGTCAGCGCGCAAGCAGCAGGCACGTATGAATTGGTGGCTACTATAAAGGCGGATCAGGCGATAAATTACAAGTTTGCATCTACGCCTAAGATAGAGGTAGAAGTAACTCCTGCGCAGTTGGTAATAGAGAAGATAGTAGCGAGCGGAGGAGGAAGTAACAGCGCGTTTAGCATATCGGAAGGAACGGCAAGCATATCGGTGGATATATTTGTTGACGTCAACGGCGCGCCGTTGGGAAGCGACGTAGTACCGATAACGATATATATCCCGTATGGGAACACGGATATAGACGTAAGCCAAGGGATAAGTTTGGACGCATCTTCATTGCCTTCTATGTCATATCAAGTGACAAATCAACAGCTAAGCAACCTTGGCGGACTATTTGAGGGTAGTTATAGTTTTGGAGTAAAGACTACAAACAAGAACTATACGGTAGACTTTAAGAAAGACGGCGACACGCCATCTCCTACGCTTACAGTATTACCCGCAGGACAGAGAACGAATATACTATGGAAATTGTATGAAGGTAATAGTGAAAGAAGTAATTACAGAACGGTAACGGAACTCAACGAAACGGGAGTAAAAAATCTTTCCAACACTTTGACGTATAGCGGGGAACAATTTAGATTTGAAGTAGAGTTGCCAAACGGATATAGCTTAGACGGCGGATATACGGTTGAGAAAATAAGCGGGCAAGGAAGCGCGGACGGCAAGGATGCGGGAACTTACAGAACGACAATCAAACTAGCCGAGAACAACCAAGAGTATTCAATCGAATGGACGATAGAAAGAGCCAAGTTTGATCTATCCGAAGTGAAGTGGTTGAACAAGTTGGAATATACCGGATCGCAGCAAAGTCCGAGTCTTGAAAACTTGCCTAATGGACTTGAAATCAGAGAGTTAATGGGCGCAAACGACAAAGGAACGGCAGTAAATAATTACGGCGACGTAACTGTTCAATTCAAAATAGCAGACGGATTTGACGAAAACAACTATATCTTGCCCGAGCAAGGCGATGAGGATAGTTATGATGGCAACTTTACTTGGACGGTTTCGTGGGAGATCGTACCAGTAGAGATAAAACTCAACTGGGAGTACAAAAACGCTGAGGACAGCAACGGAACGGCATTTAGAGTCTTAGTGCTTTCGGATAGCAGGTTAGCGGATAAAGTAGACTATGAGTATTACGAGACAAATAGAGATGGCGAGATCATAAACGATACGCCGTACTCCGAAGACGAGATAGAAGTAAGCGCAACGCAGACAAAGTATTATAAAGCGTTGCCGAAACTACAAAGTATCTATGAAGGAAACTACCAATTCCCAAGCGGAGCGGATTTGTATTCTTCAGTATTCAGCATAGGCGGAGGAGCTGCGGAGATAACCGTCAGTCTAGCAAGTAATTCGTTCGTATACACAGGCAAACCCGTTGTGTTGAGATTCCCAAGCGGAACGCCTACGGGAAGCTTGACGTTTACGTATTACGAGGGCGACGCGGGAGTTAACAAGATAGATAGCGCGCCGACAACGGTAGGCACGTATTGGGTAGAGGTGTCATCTAACAATTCGTCAGTAGTGTTGAGCGGAGAAACGAAATTACAATTTACAATAACGAGGAGTATAATATCCACCGAATGGAATACAACGGCAAAACCGCTGGTACTTCGCAATTTAACGAGCATACAGTTGCAACAAGGTATTGAATACGAGTACTATGACGCGGATATGCACAAGGTGGAGTATTCGGACTTGAACAAAGGCGGAACGTTCTATATCAGAGCGGTGTTGAAAGACAACGTCAACTTTGAGTTTGACAACGGAGAAGCAAATACAGAGCCGGTAGAATTCACTGTCAAACCCGGCGAGGAATTGCGCGATCCATCGGATATAAACAATCCAAACTATGACTTTGAAGAAGATCCGAATTTGCCGGAAGATCCAAACGATCCTAACACTGATCCTGATGACAAAGACGGTATAGTAGACTTTGATAAGATAGGACAAGTCTTGAAAGAATGGTGGCAGGTAATAGCCAGCGTAATCAGTATAATATTGATAATAATATTTACAAGTAAGGGCATAGGCTATGCGAATAAGAGGAAAGAGAATAAGCGAGCAATAGAGAGCAAATACAACACGTTCTATGCGGTGAGCGGAACGGGACTATTCGGATTAAGTATGACGAATTGGACGATAATAGCGTGCGTGTTGATGGGCTTGGCAGTGTTGAGTTTTGTCTTTATGCTTATAGAGAAGAGAGGATATAAGAAATCTCAAAGAGATCTCGAAGACGCAAAGGACGAATATGAGCGTAATCAAAAGGATATTGAAAACAGAAGAAGAGTAGAAGAAAATCAACGCCGCGACGAAGATATGAAAATGATGTTTATGCATATGATGGGCGGAAATTCTAACGGCAATGGACAACAAGGCGGATATGCATACGCAGGGCAAGGCTTAGGCGCGGATGAGATAAGAGGAATAGTATCTGAGACTATGACTGCGATGTTGCCTAATTTCCAACAGTATTTGCCTCAACAAGCATCGACCAATGACGAGGTCATCAAAGATCTTATCGAGGGTCAGAAAGCGATAATGAAAAAACTTGCAGAGAAGCCCGCTCATAAAGAAGTTGTGGCTACTACTGTAAGCGACGAAGTATTGGATAGACTTGCAAGCAAATTGCAACCTGTTGCAAATAATGATGACGAAACTATAAAACGTATACTAGACAATCAAGAGAAGTTGATGGAAAAGATACTGGAACTATCCGCAAATCAACAATCTAGTGAACGGCAAGTGGTAGAAAAGATAGTTGAAGTTCCCGTCGAAAAGATAGTGGAAAAGGAAGTCCCTGTCGAAGTAGAAAAAGTGGTAGAGAAAGTCGTAGAAGTACCTGTCGAGAAGATCGTTGAAAAAGAAGTGGTCAAGGAAGTGCCTATCGAGGTGGAAAAGGTTGTGGAGAAGATAGTAGAGATACCTGCTACGAAACCTGCGCCAAAGGCAAAGGTAGTCGCTCCTAGACTTACGCTTGACGAGGCTTACGCGAAACTCTCTGCAAAGCAAAAGAAGATATTCGATACTCTCAAAGCCTACGCGTTGAGCAAAGATAAGTGCAAAGAGAAGAAATCGACGTATTCTATATTACTAGGACAGTCTTCAGTCAATCCGCTTGTGAAGCTTACGATAAAGAAAGACACAACGGTTGCGCTCTTCAAGATGGAAGACGAGTTTATGAAAGATATTCGCCGTAACGCTACTAATGACGGAACTAAAGTGAAAGTCAAAGAGACGGAACTTATCGTTGCAGATATGCAAGCATTGGCTACGGCAAAAGAAATGGTAGATCTTAGAGAAGACCAAATAGAAAGGTACAATGAGTATCTTAAAGAACAACGGGCTATGAAGAAGTAAAATTGAATAGCTAATCGTAATTATTCAAAAAATCAAATCAACGAACTACTATAAAAGAGCAAAATAATTGCTCTTTTATAGTTTTATATATTTTTTATATTTATTTTAAGGAATAATGTAATTTACGACGTATAATAATAATGTAAACAAAAGAGAGGTATACGATGGCAGAGGTATTTTCCGAGTGGTTGGAAAAGTTAAAATCAAAAATCGACATAGCCGAAGTTATTTCCCCATACGTATCTTTACAAGAAAGGGGAAGCAAAAAATGGGCGTGTTGTCCTTTCCATCACGAAAAAACTCCGTCATTCTGTTTGTATGAGCAGTCGCAGTCTTATCACTGTTTCGGTTGCGGAGTAGGCGGAGACGCTATATCTTTTGTACAAGAAATAGAACATACCGATTTTATGGGCGCTGTAAAGATACTGGCGGACAAGTATCATGTGCCCGTACCTGATTTTTCAAAAAACGACGGTAATTCAAATTTGAGAAAGCATAAGGACAAGCTGTTTGAGATGATGAGGGATACCGCGTCGTATTTCCATCAAAATCTCATTTCCGAAGCGGGAAAGCCGGCTAGAGAATATTTGGCAAAGCGCGGATTAAGTATGCAGACTGCTACGATCTTCGGACTGGGGTATTCGATAGGCAGAACTCAACTTGTCGCTTATCTTTCCGCCAAGGGATATTCAAAAGAGAATATGCAGGAAGCGGGTTTGGTCGATACGACACAATCGGGAAACGCTGTCGACACTATGGCAGGTAGATTGATAGTGCCTATCATCAATAACTTGAAACAAGTCGTTGCATTCGGCGGAAGAGTGCTTGACGACAGTTTGCCAAAGTACAAAAATACTCGAGAAACCGTTTTGTTCAATAAGTCGAAAGAGATATTCGGACAGCACTCTGTCAAGAGGTTGAAGTTGGAGACCGCCGTCAACGAACTGATCGTTGTAGAGGGATACATGGACGTTATTTCGCTATTCCAAAGCGGGGTGAAAAACGCAATCGCGTCTATGGGTACGTCGCTCACGCAAGAACAGGCGAAACTTATCAGAAGATACGTCAACAAAGTGGTAATATGTTATGACGGCGACGGCGCGGGACAAAAAGCCACTATGAGAGGTTTGGATATACTATATAATCAGGGACTTGAAGTGCGCGTTGTCAGTTTGCCCGAAAAGCTCGATCCCGACGAGTACGTTCGCAAATACGGAAAAGAGAATTATCTAAAATTGCTCGTGGACGCCAAACCGCTTTTTGAGCATAAACTCAATACTCTGGCAAGCGGGTACGACCTTTCCTCGCCGCAGGAAAAGGGAAAATACGCGGTCGAGGCTATGAAGATAATAAAACCGCTTGAAGATCCTGCAATGATCGAAGCGTATATAGAATACGTCGCAAAAAAGACGGGACTTAGCAAGGATACTTTAAGACGTCAGTTGGACGTAAGCGAATCGGCGGGAGCGATCGCTCCGCCCGAACAGGTGAAGTTGGGCGCGTCGGCGTTTGATAGAGCGGTAAGGTACGCGCTTTACGGACTTTTCGGCGGAGTGGAAGACGTGAGCTGCGATATAGATCTTTCGCAGTATATAGTAGACGCGAAGCAGAGAGCTTTGTACGATATTTACAGAGCGAAAAAGGACAGCGGAAACAATACTATGGAAGAGTTTATTTCGCATGAAGAAGAAAACGCGGAAGTGCGCGCAGTGCTTGACGAGGGAAGCAAGATAGGAGACGATATCGCCAAAAAGTATTTTGACGATTGTATAAATAAGATAATCAAAGAGGGCAACAAGAAACGCAAAAGAGCGCTTACTCACGCGATCGACAGCGAAAACGACGAGGAAGCGAGATTTATAATGATGAGCCAACTTGCCCAAAACAATATGAAAAAATAGCTTTGACAAAAGAATAATTCGGAGGTTGTATGAACGAAGAAAAGACAGAGCAAAACGAGAAAATTCTCCAACGCGAAGAGAAAATAAGGATCGAAGCGATCAAGATAGCCACCAACTATAAAGACAAGGTCATGACTATGAGCGAGTTTGAAAAGTTGACGGACAAACTATCTCTTCTTCCTGACGAGACAAGCGTGGTATTTGAGATTTTCAAAAATTCAGGCGTAGAGATCCAGGAAGAAAGCGAAGATATCAAAGAGATCGCTTTTGACGGTATAGACGCTACTACCGACGATTCGGTAAAGATGTATCTCAAGGATATCGGACAAGTTCCTCTTTTGCAGTCGGATGAAGAAAAGGAACTTGCTCAAAGAATGAGCGAAGGCGATATTACCGCAAAAAACAGATTGAGCGAAGCCAACTTGCGTCTTGTCGTATCTATTGCAAAAAGATACGTAGGAAGAGGTATGCAATTCCTTGACCTTATTCAAGAGGGCAATTTGGGACTTATGAAAGCCGTAGAAAAATTCGATTATACGAAAGGCTTTAAGTTTTCGACTTACGCTACTTGGTGGATAAAGCAGTCGATTACTCGCGCTATCGCAGACCAAGCGAGAACGATAAGAATTCCCGTGCATATGGTAGAAACCATAAACAAGACGGGCAGAGTATCAAGACAGCTTTTGCAGACGTTGGGTAGAGAACCCACAACCGCGGAAATCGCCGAGAAGATGGGAATAACCGAAGAAAAGGTGATCGAGATCCAAAAGATCGCGCAAGATCCCGTTTCGCTAGAAAAGCCTATCGGCGAGGAAGAGGACAGCCACCTCGGTGACTTTATTGAGGACAATACTTCGGCTTCTCCTGCTGAAAAGGCGGAAACGAGAATGCTTAAAGAGCATTTGCTCGAAGTGTTGAGCACGCTTACGCCGAGAGAAAACGAAGTTATAAGAAAGAGATACGGACTTGACGATTCCCGTCCTAAAACGCTTGAAGAGGTGGGCAGAGAATTCAATGTTACCAGAGAGCGTATAAGGCAGATCGAAGCAAAAGCGTTGAGAAAACTTCGTCACCCCAACCGTACGAAAAAACTCAAAGACTATATCGGCAAACCTTGATGAACGCGCCGAAACTTGATAAGAGATTGCGCGCTGTCGTAGACAGTATACAAGGAATCGTCCTTGCCGATATCGGCTGCGATCACGGCAAAGTTGCGGTCTGCGCTTTGCTTGAAGGAAAAGTTCGAAAGGCGATAGCTTGCGATATTTCATCAAAGTCTTTGGATAAAGCTGTCGAACTTGCAAAAACTTACGGCTTGGATAATATAGATTTTCGTTGCGGCGACGGACTTAAACCGATACTTGACAACGAGGTCGATTGCGCGGTAATCGCGGGTATGGGCGGGAAAGAGATCATGGCAATCTTATCCGATATACCCAAAGGAATAAAAAGATTAATTCTTGTCGCTCATAAAAACACGATCGAATTGAGAGAATTTTTGGCAAGCAAAGGGCTGTATATCGACAAAGATTTCGTCGTTCAAGAGAGCGGAAAATTCTATAATATAATCAGCGCGATCGAAGGATTTGAAAAAGATTGCAGGTTGAGTGAAAAAGAATTGTATTTGGGGAAAAATCGCGATCGCGATCCTGACTACTCGTTGTATATCGAAAAATTACGGCAAAAGAAAAACAAGCTGGAAGAGTTTGCGGATAAGAGCCGAGAAGCAAAAATCTTAAAAAAGATTTTCGAGATAATAGACGAGAGGCAATGAGAGGTAGTTATGCCGAAAGTAAAAGACGTGGTATCCGTAATCGAAAAACACGCTCCGCTTTCTCAAATGTTGGATTTTGACAGCGCGGGACTGAATTACGGCGATATGGAGAATGAGGTTGGCGGTATATTGCTGGCGCAAAACGTTACATATTATACGCTTGAAGAATGCCGAAACAGCGGTTGTAATCTTTTGATCACGCATCATCCTTCGGTATTCGGCGAAGAGATTGACCGCTATACGCAAAGCATTCTCGATAAAGCAAAAGAGTATGGAATAAATCTTTACAGCTGTCATACTAATTTGGACTGTTGTTCGGGAGGACTGAACGATCGATTTGCTTCTTTGTTGGGAATGAAAGACGTAAAGGTCATAGACGGTTGCGCGCGCGAGGGCAAAATACAAGAGACAAATTTGAGTTCTCTCTCTAAAAAAGTCGCCGACATTCTTCAAGACGGCAACGTTAAATTCGTCGGAGATAAGAATAAAAGAATATCAAAGATCGCCGTGTGTACGGGCGCGGGCGCGAGAGACGAAGAATTGATAGAGTACGCAAAAGAAAACGGCGTGGACTGCATTATCGGCGGTGAAAGCAAGATATCTATTGCGCTGCGAGTGATAGACTATTCATTGGCTATGATAGACGTAGGGCATTACGAAAGCGAAATTTTCTGCGTAGATATTTTCAAGGAATGGCTTGAAGAGTTTTCTTCGATAATACGTATCTCGCAAACCGACGTAAGCCCTTATCACAATATAAAGTAATATACGCCACGAAAAGTGGAAAAGGAGTAAAATATGAGTATAGAAAAGATTTTGAAGTATCAGGAAGTTGACATGAAGTTGTTTAAGTTGGAAAACGAACTCAAAACAAGCGAGCCGGCTAAGAAAATGATATTTTATCAAAACGCAACCAAGCAGTCTTACGAGACGTTGACAAGACTCAACGAAATCGCTGAGACGGCTATGGAAAATATAAAAAAGAATATGTCGGCATTGGCGGAAATCGATAAGCAGATAGAGGAGATCGCTACGGGCGATTTGCCTGATTGCGATGAAAAACAGCTTGATTATTTTGCAAAACAACTCGAAAAGCTTGAACAGCAAGCCGACGATCTCGAAAGAGAAATGTCTAGAATAAACAAAGAGTTGAGCGAGACGAATTCAAAATATAAAAAAGAATACGAGCAAGCGGGCAAATCTTCAAAAAGTTATAGAGCTTATACCGAAGAATTCAACAACCTCAAAAAAGAAAAGTCAGTCGAGGCGGGCGAGATCATGCGAGAGCTCAAAGACTTGGAAAAGGATATCAATACTCTGCTTTTGGATAAATATAAAAAGGTCAAAGCAAACAAAAAGAGACCTGTTTTTGTGCCGTTTATCAAGCCTTGCAGTTGCGGCGGATGCGGAATGGAGATTGCTAGCGACATTATAGATAAATTGAGCGAGGGACTTAAAATTCAGGATTGTCCCAACTGCGGAAGAATTATTTACAATAAGGACTGATATGAAAAGACTGAGCATAAAAGACAGCGTTGTCAAGCCTATTATTATCGGAAGCGTAGTCACTATATTGGGAATAGCGCTTTTGGTGTATTACAGATACTTAGCCGAGTCAAAGATCGCGGCGAGTTACGTCGTTTCTGCGCTTACGGTAGCGGCAGGCGTATTGATCGCTGTTTCGTCTATTTTCAGACTGGTCAAAATAAAAGCAGATTTGCAAATAGAAACCTTAGGCAAGCAGACTACCGCAAAATTTTTATCGTATAATACGGAAAAGACTTCAGGTAAAGTCGCAGTATATTACATAGAATATCAATATGAAGACGAAGGTAAGACGTATGTTTGTAAAAGCCCAAGTCAATTTAATTGGTATGAAGTGCTTACTTTAAAAGTGGTCGGGGAATTCCCTATAAAGACATACAAGGGTAAAAGCGTGCTTGATTGCGATCTTATGAAATTGCATTTGGAGAACAGAGAAGCGGTCGCCGAACTCAATAGAAAGTACGAACAGGCGCTTGAAGAGTTGAGTATAGAGAAGAACAAGAAATAATGAAAGTGTGAACGTAGTTTAAAAGAGCAAGCAGATAGCTTGCTCTTTTTATGTTTTAGTCAATACTTATATTGCTCTATTTTTACTTCTCTTGACCTGCCGAACGCAATAGGTCTTTCATAGAATATTTTCCGTTCTTCTTGGAAGAGAGGAATATACCCGCGCGTATCGCGCCTTGCGCAAATACCGCTCTTGATTGAGCTTCGTGCGAAATGGTAATAACTTCATCCTTTCCGATAAAGAGCACGTCGTGTTTGCCGACTATCGTGCCGCCTCTAACGGCGTGTATGCCGATTTCTTTTTTATCGCGACGGCAATTTTTGTCATGTCTGCCGTATACGAATTCTTTGGAATTGTCAACCTCTTCGTTGATAGCGTCCGCAATAGATAAAGCGGTGCCCGAAGGAGAATCTACCTTTTGATTGTGATGTTGTTCGATAATCTCTACGTCGTAGTTTTCACCAAGAAATTTGGACGCTTTGCGACAGAGTTCGATAAGCAAATTTACGCCCAAAGACATATTGCTCGATTGGAATACCGCTATACTTTCCGACGCTTTATCTATCGCTTTTTGTTGCTCGGCAGAGTAGCCCGTCGTTGCAAGCATTATACCTGTTTTGCGGGCAAGCGCGTATTCTAAAATTTCGTCAAGCGCGTCGGGACGGGAGAAGTCGATTATTACGTCCGCGTTTACGTTTACGTCTTTACCGCTTTTGAATACGGGGACGGGAAATTGCGACGGATCGGCAAATTTGTCAACTCCGCCTACGGCTTGAACGTTGTCGAAAGAGGATAGTCCTTCGAGAATGTTCTTGCCCATTCTTCCGCCTATTCCCCAAATTAAAACTTTTATCATAAAATCACCTTTATTAAATAATGCTCAGTCTTTGCATTTCCGCGCGCAAGATTTGAGCCTTGTCTTCGCTCATAGACGTCAACGGCAATCTCAAAATATTTTGACAAAGACCGAGTTGTGAACAAGCGTATTTTATCGGAATGGGATTGACTTCGCTGAAAAGCAGATCGACAAACTTGTCGTACTTTGAATACAGCGCGTCAGCCTCGTCGAATTTGCCTGCGTTTGCGTAAGCCATGATTTGCGTAAATTCTCTTGGAAGGGCGTTGCTTGCGACGGATATCAGGGTAGTTCCTCCTAATCTTGCGATATCAACTGCGAGTTTGTCGTCGCCGCTCATGAGTTGAAGGTTTGTGCCTTTGATCTGTTCTGCCGTCTTTGCGATTTGTTCCAAGTTGCCGCACGCTTCTTTAATTCCGACAATAGAAGGTATTTCGCGAGCGAGTTTGCCGACGGTCTCAGGAAGTATATTGACGCCCGTTCTTCCCGGAACGTTGTAGATTATCATCGGCAGAGAACACTTTTCGGCTATCGCGTTATAGTGCAAAAATAGTCCGTGTTGCGTACATTTATTGTAGTACGGAGACACAACCAATATGCCGTCCGCGCCTTCTTCTTGCGCGGTAACGGAATTTTCCACTGCCGTTTGCGTACAGTTGCATCCCGTGCCGAAAATCACGGGGACGCGTTTGTTGACGCATTTCAAAGCAAATGCTCTAAGCTCTTGCTTTTCTTTTGAGCTCATAGTGGCAGGTTCGCCGGTAGTGCCTACAAATACCAAGCCGTTGATACCGCCGGATATTTGACTTTCTATCAATTTTTCAAAACTCTCATAATCTACGCCCGTTTTTGAAAACGGGGTAATAATTGCGGTGTAAGTACCTTCAAACATTTTTTATTCCCTCGGATCAGATTTTTCCGTTTTCTATCATATATTCCGCTATTTGAACCGCGTTGCTTGCCGCGCCCTTACGGATGTTGTCGGCAACTACCCAAAGGTTGCAACCGCTTTCTACAGTGTCGTCTATACGGATACGTCCAACGTATACTTCGTCATGTCCGGTCGAATCGATAGGCATAGGGTATACGTTGTTGGCAACGTCATCGCATACGACGATACCTTTTTGAGATTTCAAAGCCTCGATTATACCTTCTTTGGTGCAAGGCTTGTTGAATTCGATATTTATCGATTCGGAGTGAGAATTGAGGACGGGAACTCTTACGGTAGTAGCCGTAACTTTGATCTTATCGTCGCCCAAGATCTTTTTGGTCTCCTTCATCATCTTTTCTTCTTCTTTGGTATAACCGTTGTCGAGGAATACGTCGATGTGAGGCAGACAGTTGTTTGCTATTTGATACGGGAATTTCTTAGTAGCGTATTCTTCGTTGTTTACAAACGCTTTGAGTCCGTCGAGAAGATCGTTGTATCCTGCTACGCCTGCGCCGCTTACCGCTTGATAGGTACTATATACTATTCTCTTGATACCGTATTTGTCATACAAAGGTTTAAGAGCTACCATAGCTTGGATAGTGGAGCAGTTAGGGTTGGCGATAATGCCGTTGTTCCAGTCGATATCCTGCGGATTTACTTCGGGAACTACGAGCGGAACGGTAGGATCCATTCTCCATTGGCTGGAATTGTCGATAACAACCGCGCCGCATTTTGCGAATACGGGAGCAAACTTTGCGCTTGTCGAACCGCCTGCGCTGAAAAGAGCGATATCAACTTTATGCGCCTTTACGTTTTCTTCCGTCAATTCAATAACGGTGTGGGGCTTGCCCATAAAGTCGATAACTTTTCCCGCGCTCTTTGCGGAAGCAAAAAGGTAATAGTTTTCAACGGGAAGTTGTTTTTCGGTCAATACTTCCAAAAATTTGTTTCCCACCATGCCTGTCGCGCCTACGACGGCTACGTTGTATTTTTTCATAAATATCTCCTTGTGAGTTTGTACTCAAAATTTATTTTCTTTTGACGTCAAGTATTATTTACAGAGCTATAAAAAATGCTCTACGAGGTCGCAGAGCATTAAAAAGACAAATTATTTTCTGTCAGTTTAAGTGCTCCACCTCAGCAATTTAAGGTGACAGTTGCAGGGTTGTTCACCGTAGCAACCAACCGTACGCTTTTGCAAGATCTGCGTATGATTTCGGCAAAATATCCTTTCAAGGGTACGTCTTGTCGCATTTATCCCTCTACTGATATATTCTGCGCCTCTGTAAACTAAGAAATATCTTAGCATATTATTGGGAATATGTAAAGCGAAATCGGAATATTTTTTATTTTACGTCTAAACAAAATAATAACAAAAAGAAGTCATAAATATTTTCAATCCGATCAAATAGTTGCATATCAAGGAAAATTAGTCTATAATATTGTTTATAATAATAATATTTAAAGCGGAGCGACTATGAGCGTAACAAACAAACTCGCGGCGAACCTTGTTCTTACGAGAGACCTATCGCCGGAAGGCAGAACAATTCTTTACAAAGGAAGAATACGGCAGGCTATGCAAACCATCTCGGTCAATATGACGAAGTTGGTGCTTTTGAATTTGATCATGGTAGTGGCTTGCGTTCCTTTGATAGTGATGATAATGTACTATCAAAATATGCAGGAAGCGGCTATTCTTTCGGGTATGAATTTCAGCACGGGTATAGGTATAGGTTTCGGCGTTCAGGACGATACCGTAAGCGCGTTGTCGCAAATTTACGACGTGAGATTGAAAGTTTACGGAATTTCCATATTCCCGACTTGTTTGTTATTCGGCTTATTTGCGTCCGGTCTGTATTATTGTTGCAGAAATATGCTTTGGGGCGCAAACGTAAAAATATTTAAGCATTTTTTACGCGGAATAAAGTCGCATTGGTATAAATTCGTATTGTCCTTTGCATGGCTTGGAGCATTGGCGACAGGTTTTGCTTGCTCGCTTATAATGATACTTAAAGAAACTGCCGTCAACGGACAAGCCAACGCAGGTTGGTGGGTACTTGTCGTATTTATAGGCATTATTGCCTTAGCGAGCGCAATGTATATGCTCGTAGGCAACGGTATGTACGTTTGCTATAGATACAAAATGAAAGAGTATATCAAAAATACCTCATCGCTTGTTTTAATGATGATCGGTCCGACTTTGACAGTTACGTTGTTCTTCTCGGGAGTTATGGCGTTGTTCTTCGTCAACTTGATCGGACTTTTCCTTTTGGTATTTATGGCATTGATAGGATTTAGCGCTTTTGCAGTATTCTCACTTGCTTTCAGTCAGTACGCTTGCGACAATACGATCGGATATATGTATGAAGAGCAATTAAAAATCAAAAGAAAGGAACAGGAAAAACAGGCGAAAGCTAAAAATCAGGCTAAGAAAAAACAGCAAATGGCTCAAAACGGAAGTTCCAAAAAGAAAAAGAAGAGATGAGCGCTTACAGTATACTCGCAAAGTATTATGATAGACTTATGGGAGACTTCGATTATACGGGGTATTTGAAGTTTGTCGAGGACGGTCTGAAAGGCGAGGGCGTCGATTTGGCGTGCGGATCGGGTGAGATGACTATCGCGCTTGCAAAATCCGGCAGAAAAATGACCGGCATAGATATAAGCGGTGAAATGCTAAATCTTGCTACCGTAAAGGCAAAGAAGGAAGGCGTTGACGTCAAGTGGATAAAACAGGACATTGCCGATCTCGAACTTTCGCACAAAGTAGATTTTGTCACTTGCGTTTGCGACGGAGTCAATTATATAGAGAAGACGCGGTTAAAAGATTTTTTCGATCGCGTGAATACATATTTGAAAGAGGGCGGAAAGTTTGTGTTTGATATATCTTCGAGTTACAAACTTTCTAAAATCCTTGCTGATAATCTCTTTTGCGAAGATTACGATGATCTAACTTATATTTGGTCCAACACTCTCGGCGAAGGCTTCGTCGATATGGATCTTGACTTTTTTGAAAAAATTCAGGGCGATACTTATAAGCGCGTAGGCGAAAGCCACAGACAGTATATCCATACTCAAAACGATATAGAAGAAGTTTTGCGCGATTGGGACGTCAAAGTCTATGACGGCGAAACGTTTTCAAACGTCAAGTCGAAGTCAAAGAGATTGCTGTTTGTCGCGACAAAGAAATAATCAACGTAAGGGAGTTACTTATGATAAAGAGAGCGATATTGTTTGGCGGAAAAGCTATAGTCAGCGTACTCGATACCACTGACACGATAAATTCCGCTATTAAGATACACGGATTTTCCGAGCCAGTTGCCGTAGCTATGGGCAAAGCTCTCACTATGACTGCTTTTATGAGCGGAAATTTCAAAGGCTTAGGCAATAAACTTACGATAATCATAGACGGCAACGGCAAAGGCGGAAAGATGGTGCTTTGCGGCGATTTCGGCGCAAAGGTAAGAGGATATATAGAAAATCCCAAAGCTTGCGACGGCGAAGATGCAAGCGTGGCGGAAATCGTGGGTAAAGACGGTGCGTTAAACGTGATCAAGGACTTTGGGCTGAAAGAACCTTACAACGGTTTGTCTCAGTTGGTCAACGGCAATATCGACGAGGACTTTGCGTATTATTTTACTGCGTCCGAACAACTTCCTTCGGCGGTAGCGTTGGGCGTGAAAATGCAAGACGGCAAATGTTTGAAGGCGGGTGGTATAATAGTTCAGCCTATGCCCAACTGTTCGGAAGAAGAAATTTTTATTCTCACTGATATAGTCAGCAATTTCACAAACGTGGGCGAGCTTTTGACAACGATGAGCGCGCAGCAGATCGTAGACTTTTATTTCGGACATTTTGAAATAAGCAGACTTCCCGATATAGAGGAAGAGTATAAGTGCAGTTGTTCAAGAGAGAGGATCGAAGGGATGTTGATCACGCTTGGCAAAATAGAAGCGATGCAGATCGTAGAAGCGCAGGGCAATATCGAAGTGGGTTGCGAATTCTGCAATAAAAAATACAAATTTACAAAAGAAGACGTTCAAAGGTTATTTGATGGCAATTAAGTTTCCTCAAAATATAGAAGAATATACAAACGGTGATCTCTGGTATGCGGGCGTAGACGACAGCATCGCCCGTCGTATTCTTTTTTCGCTCAATGCGGTTGACGATCCGAGAGAAATGAGATTGCGAAAAACTTATCTGGCTCATTGGTATTGCGAGAGAGAAGATTATAGATTGGCGGAAAATCTTTGCAGACAGCTTATAATGGAAAACGGCTCGAATAAAGATATTTTACTTCTTATGCAATACTGTTGCGTGAAGAGAGGAGACGTCTTAGGGATAAGCGAAGTGTTCAACTCGGTCAAATTGCTATCCGAAGAAGACAGAGACTCATTTATGGAAAATTTCACCGCGGAAGAGTTGCCGGCGGAAACTTTTTATAGTTTGTCAGAAAAAAAGAAAGGCGCGAAAGTAGAATATAAAGACGGCTGGGTAGAGTATTATCAAAAAAACAAATTGATCTTCAAATATTTCGACAATGATAATTTGGCTTTTATGAAAGACAATGCGGCAAGGAGATTGCTTGGAGAGGGCGACGCGATAGGCGCGATCGCGCAGCTTGACGCTATCAAATTCCGTCATTTAAGAAAATCCACTCAATTTCTTTGTCAGCAGACTTACGTAACTGCTTTTCTAGAACTTGGCGAACATCTAAACGCTTACTCTCACTGTAAAATTTTTATAGACGAAAAGATGTACATAGAAGCTATGTTGCCTTTGCTTGAAGGATTGAGAAGCGACGGATATATTTCGCAATTTGAAGAGTTGAGAAAGTATATCGCTACGCTTGAAGGGTATGACGTATATCAACTGACGGACTTTTTTGACTATTCTGACGAAACGGGAGATTTCGGTTTTTGGGAAATGCTTGAAGAGAGTAATCCACTTGGCAATCTGAAAGAAAGCGACGAAAGACTGTGCCTTGAAGGTAGAGCTTTCGAGCGTAAAGACGACTTTATTTCCGCTCAAAAAAGTTGGCGAAAAGCCGTTTCTATCTACGGACAGTTCAGCAGAGCAAAATACTATTTGAGTTATCCAAAGGTATTTGCGCAAGCGGAAGAGCGCGTCAAAGCTGAGTACGGAGACGATTATTTGGAAAGGTCTGACTATTTAGCCGTTATGACAGAGTTCTGCAAGGACATAGTCATGAGCGATTTGGACGATTGGAGTTCTACAAAAGATATTTACGACGATTACGACAAAAAGACGGCAGAGTTGAGTTTGGCGCTTTGCGATTATTATATCGACGTCGATCGACTTTCTTACGGAGTGGGACGAATATACAGAACGGGGTGGTTGCCCATTGTAAGCGAGATCAATAGAATAGCGGTGAGCGAAGACGTGGACGATATAAACAGAGCGGTTTGTCTTGCTAATTATTTGTTGCATAGCAATAAAAAACAAATAATGTGGAAAGGCGAAAAACGCAGAAATATAGTCGCGGAACTCAGTGGCGGAAACGAACAGGTAAAATACGGAATCGCTATGTTTGCGGCGCACGCTATGATACGTTTGAGAGCAGACGCTAAGGGCATAGAAAAAGTAAACGACGAATTGAAAACGTTGTGTTCTATGATAAATCAAGAAGCAAGCGTAAAGGCTTACATTCTATACGGCTTTTTGCTTGAATATTACGCGAACTTGAAACTTCCCCAAAAGCGAATGCCCGACTATATAAACGATCTGGACGATTTGATAGAGGAATTGGAAAGAGGTATGAATAGCGAAGAAAAGCAAGAGAGCGCGGAATTTAGGAACAACGCGTTGTCAAAGTTGCATACTATAAAAACTAATATATAAGTTTGAGAAAAGGACGTCGACGTCCTTTTTTACATAAACGCGATCACGCCGACATACTTTATATTATGAAAGTATTGAAGTGTCTGCAAATTTCTTTTATATACATCGGCGCAATAATCGGCGCAGGCTTTGCGACAGGTAGGGAAGTAATGCTCTATTTCGGTGACAGCGGCATTCTGAGCGGCGTTGTCGCAGGCTTGTTTATGGGCGCGCTGTGCGGACTTTTTTTGCTTTCGGCTAAAAGTTACAGAAGATTGAAAAACAGCGAAAGAAGATCGGTAAGACTAGTATTCGGTCTTATAAAGAGCGCGTTATGGCTTTGTACGCTTGTGAGCTTCGTATGTATGGTAAGCGGTTGCGAGGAGATAATCGAGAACAGTTACGGCATAAAAAACGTAGGACTGTGGACGGGTATATTCGTCAGCGTTTTGGGAGTGTGCGAGATGAGCGTAATGAGAAAATTCAACGCTGTTATCGTGCCTATGATAATGGTATTGTTGCTTATTCTTTCTGCGCAGAGCGTTTTCGTTGCAGACAGCGGATTTGATCCGAGCAGGATATTGGGTTATTGCGGAATGAACATAATGATGGGCGGATATATTATAGCCGAACAGGAAGAGAGCTTTTCGCGCAAGCAGATACTGTTTATAAGTTGCGTTACGGCGGTATTCTTTGCTATTTCAATCGCATTGGTCTATACGGTATCTTTGGACTTTAAGAATTTTTCCATGCCGATATTTGAGTTTTCCAAAATGCATAATATGAAGTTTGTAAGCGGTCTTATCATTTATCTTGCGATATTCAGTACGCTTATCGGTTGTTCAAAATTGATTTGTCAGGAGAATTCTCAAAGAAAGATACCGAGATTTTTCAGCGTAGGGCTTTTGGCGGTATTTGCTATACTCGCGCTTAAATTCGACTTTTCCACGCTCGTAGCGTATTGCTATCCCGTTATCGGCTACGTGGGTATAGGGTATACCGCGTTTACCGTTTTGCTGCCCATACTGTTGGCGATTTTCGATATGAAAGTTGGACGCTCAGCAATAAAGCCGACCTCCCGTTTGCAAGAGAGGTCGTAAATATGATAGTCGAAAGCTCGACGTTGTTATTCGATATTGAGTTTTTTGCTGACGAATTTTTGCAGTAACGCGACGAGGTAGTACATACCGCCTGCCAAACAGCAGAGTATCAACGTGCTTGTCATTACCAGATCGAGTTTGAAGACCTGACCGCCGTAGATTATCAGATATCCCAAGCCTGCGTGCGAAACGAGATATTCGCCCATTATCGTGCCTACCCAACACATACCGACGTTGATTTTCAGAGCGTCAATGATATTGGGTATATTTGACGGCAGAACGAGTTTTGTCAAAGTCTGCCATTTGCTTGCGCCCAGCGTCTGCATAAGCATAAGTTTGCTTTTTTCCACGCTTAGAAAACCGCTCAACGTGTTGAGAATAGTCACAAAAAGCGATATAGCAAGCGCCATTGTAATGATCGCGGGTTGATCCGTTCCCATCCAAATAATGATTATCGGACCGAGCGCGATCTTCGGCAGAGCGTTTAGGATTACGATATACGGTTCTAAGACCCTGCGTACGCTCTCAAACCACCACAACAGTACGGCGATTAGAGTGCCGAGCGTAGTGGCGATAAAGAAGCTTGCTACTGTCTCCCAAAGCGTGATGCCGACGTGTTTTGCGAGTTCGCCGCCTTTGACCAACTCGACGAAGCAAGCTGCCATTCTTGACGGACTCGAAGATATAAAACTGTCTATTACGTTGAATCTTGCAAGAAGTTCCCAAAGTAACAGAAAAATCAACAGAAGTCCCACTCTCGAAAGCGTGATCACGATACTTTTTTTTCTTTGTCTTTTTAAGTACGTTATATGCTCGGCGGAGTAGGTCTGCGATAAATTTTTTTTACGTTGCGGGTATTTCATTACTTTTCTCCTTAGTAGTTTGCAGGTTGCTCCATATTTTGTCGAAGTATTCGCTGAACATAGGAAGTTCTCTACGTTGCAACGGCGTATAATCTTTCAATGGCGATAAATCGACTACTTCTTTTACCGTACTCGGACGGTTGGTCAGTATTATAACTCTGTCGCACAGAGAAATTGCTTCGCTTATGTCGTGAGTTACGAAAACCGCGCTCTTTCCCTCGCTCCTGAGTATAGAGTAGACGTCTTCTACGACGTTGAGCCTTGTTTGAAAGTCCAACGCCGAAAAAGGTTCGTCCAAAAGCAAAAGTTTAGGTTCGAGTACGAGCGTTCGTATCAATGCAACCCTTTGTTTCATTCCGCCCGAAAGTTGGTTGGGGTAGAAATCTTTGAATTCATATAGATTGTATTTTTTAAGAAGTTGTTGCGCGTATTCCACTTTTTGAGGCGTTTTGCGCTTTTTTATTTCCAGTCCCAACAGTACGTTGCTCATGATAGTACGCCATGCAAGCAGTTCGTCCTTTTGCAACATATATCCCGTCAGTCCGGAGTGAGTGTTTGCTCTCTCGCCTTCGATAAGCACCTCGCCTTGCGAGGGGGTGAGTATCCCCGACAAGAGAGAAAGTATCGTAGTCTTTCCGCATCCGCTCGGACCTACTATTCCCAACAATTCGCCTTCGTAACCTTCAATGTTAAGATCTTTGATCGCGGTGGTTTCATTTTTTTGAGTATGGTAGGTCAAGCAGACCTTTTGCATTTGTAAAATCGTCTTCATTTTTACCTCATAAATTTATTTTTTGAGTATAGCGTTTGCGATAGACGCATCAAAGAGTTTGTCATAATCGGCTCTCTTTGTCATTACGCCCGCATCTATTATCACGTCTTGGAGCAACTCAAAATCCGCTTTTTCCATTATCGGAGTGGAGCAGTAAGCGTCTATGTCTTTATAAGCTTGGATAGATCTCGTTAACGTTTCGATATCCGTGCCTACGAACGACGGTTCAAGTACCTTCGCGATCTCGCTTGCGGTGTGCGTGTTTACGAAATCCATAGCTTTGATGATAGCGCGTGTGAATTTTTCCATTTTCTCTGGGTTTTCGTTGATATAGCTTTGGGTAGCCATAAACGCGGTAAACGGCATATTGCCTGATTGTTCGCCTACGGACGCAACGATATATCCCATGCCTGCTTTTTGCATATTGGAAGCGGCAGGCTCAAACATCGTGCAGAAATCTCCCGTTCCGCTTTCAAAAGCCGCGCCGATAAGATCGTATTGCACGTCGTAGTTCATAGTATAAGATTCTCCGTCTACCAAACCTGCTTTCTTGATGCCGTATTCAAGCGCCATTGCAGGTACGCCGCCTTTTCTGCCGCCGATAACTTCCTTGCCGGCAATGCTGCTCCAAGAGAAGTTGTCGTCTGGCGTTCTTGCCATTAGGAAAGATCCGTCTTTTTTAGTGAGCTGAGCAAAAATAAGCGGATAGTCGCTTTTGCCTTCGTTGTAGATATAGATAGCCGCTTCCGGTCCCATAAGACCTATGTCGGACTGTCCGGATATGATTGACGTCATGCACTTGTCTGCGCCTCCGCCGTTGGAAAGTTCGATCTTGATACCTTCCTCTTCAAAGTATCCGCCGTCGATCGCCACGTAAAGAGGGGCGTAGAAAACGGAGTGGGTTACTTCAATAAGTTTAATCGTGTTTTCGTCTTTGGGTTGACAGCCGCACATTACGCCTGCGCAAACCACTACAAGTATAGCGACAACCAACACGATCGATGTGATTTTTTTCATTTTTACCTCCTGATTTTGGTCAATACAGTATATGTGCTTCTTTGCGTTGGGGTTAAAGCAAATTTGCCGTTTGACAGGCGCTTGACAGTTAATTAAACGTAACATATAATATAAATAAATAAAACTTTGGAAGGGGTATTATTGAGGTATGGCAAAAGAAAGCAAATCCAAAAACGGCAAGAATATAAAGGAATTGAAAACAGTTAACGGCGTAGAATATGCGATAAATAACGACGGTACGGCTACGGTGTATGAGCAATCTTCCGGCGAAATAGATAAATTTGTAAAGATAGAGGACGCGATCCGCGATAGCGACGGTCGAGTCTGTAAAGTTACTGAAATCGGCTATCAAGCTTTTGCTTCGTGCGATGTTTTGGAGACGATAGAGATACCGGACGGAATAATAGAAATAGGAGAATGGGCGTTTTCAGGTTGCGATAATTTGAGGACTGTCAAATTGTCTAACAGTATAAGGGAATTAAAGAAATCAACTTTTTATGATTGTTATAGTTTGCAGACGATAGTTATTCCCGATTCCGTCACAAGGATTGGCGATAGCGCATTTTACGGATGTAAAAAATTGAGCGACTTGATTTTGCCAGAATCTTTGAATTATATAGGCGCAAGCGCTTTTGACGAATGTATTAATTTGAAAAGTATGTTTATTGCGGCGACTGTTATTCATATCGGAGATCACGCTTTCGATCATTGCGACTCTTTGGAAGATATCCAAGTCGATCCCGCCAACGCATATTATTACGGCGACGGAATTAGATTGATAGAAAAGAGCGGGAATAAAGTTTTGTATAAATGCAAAAATAAAGTCGGTTCATCTACTGAAATTCCATCGAAAGAAGAAAAGAAAGAAAAAAAATACAAGTCGTTTGCTGACGGTAAAAAAGTCAAGGATATGTTGAGCAAGGACGAGTATACTTATTTTTTGGGCAGTGATTATACTGCTGCCATAGTGGAATATAACAATAAAGACGCTATACCTAAGTGTCTGCAAATACCCGCTGAAATTGACGACGGAGACGGCGTGACGTATAAAATCAAAGAATTGTACAGCCCTGTGTTTTTTTATAAGCAGCAGCTTGAAGAAGTGGAAATACCCGAAGGCGTCGAAATAATCGGAGAAAACGTTTTTGCAGAATGTAGAAATCTAACTAGAGTAAGTTTGCCTACTACCTTAAAGCAGTTGGGCGCGAGGGCTTTTTCGGGTTGTAAGAAATTGGCGCAAATAAATATGAATAATAATATGGTCAAGACGATAGAAAAAGACGCGTTTTTCGGATGTGACGGTCTTGAATCGTTTGCGTTAGGCGATTTTATTGAAGAGATCGAAGAAAGAGCGTTTGGTTGCTGTAAAAACTTGTCGGAGCTGTCGCTTCCGTGTTCGTTGAAAAAAATAGGAAGTCGAGCGTTTTGTCATTGCGATAAATTGAGAAGTATTTATATCCCTTCTTTGGTCAATGAAATAAACGGCGACGTTTTTCAAGGTTGCCACGCTTTGGAGAGCTTAGTTGTCGACAGTGAAAATAACAAATATTATAGCGACGGAAACTGTATAATAGAGAAATCTGCCAATAGAGTCGTAGCCGCTTGCCCAACGAGTAAAATACCGTTTGGAATAACGGAAATTGCGGAGAGAGCGTTTTACGGCAGTCAAATTAGGTATCTTAATATTCCTGAAAGCGTGGTGAAAATAGGAGATCACGCTTTTGCGTGGAGCGGCTTGTATGAAATATATATTCCAAATAGCGTCGTTGAAATAGGCGACGGCGCGTTTGACGACTGTTATGCGAGGTTGCGTTGCGGCGCGAAAGAAAAACCGGAAGGTTGGTCGCAGTATATGGGATTGAAAAAGATAAACTTTACGCTGTGGAATTATCCTGTGCCTATCGACATCAAGCCGATAATAAAGAAAGAGAGTATATTCAAGAAGATCAAAAAATTATTTGCCAAGATATTTGGAAAGAAATAAATATCAAATCAGTCTATTATTTGCTTTTTATGCCGAGCCGAATATTATTCGACTCGGCTATATTCTATACGCATTTTTGTCAAATGTAATTGCAATTATATATTTCGCGTGTTATAATAAAGTGCATAATATTATTTTTGAGAGGCTATTATGGAATTTAAGAAGGAAGATTTATTTACAATTCCCAACATATTGACCTATATCAGGTTGATATGTATTCCGATTTTCGTTTGGCTTATGGCGGAATATTTCGTCGAAAAGACGGACGCTTATATGTGGGCAAGTTTTGGAGTGTTTTTCTTTGCGGAAATTACCGATATTTGCGACGGCTACATAGCAAGACATTTCAATCAAGTTTCCGATATAGGCAAGGTGCTAGATCCGATAGCGGATAAAGTGTTGCAATGCGTGGCAGTACTTATGCTATGCATTTGTCAGAATATCCACTGGGCTTTCGCTATAATCATTATCGTCAAGGAAGTATATATGGGCGTTACGTCCAAGTATTGGATGAGGGCGAGCAAAAGACAGGTCGAGCAGAAATCCGTCAAGATAGGAAAGGCAGGCGCGGCAATTTATTTCGTCGGCATACTTTTGTCTTTCTTCACGCTTAAAAACGATATAATCAAATGGATAGATATTGCTATTTTGATAATTGCGAGCGTGTTGGCTATAGCGGCGGCTGCAACGTATACCGTGATATATACAAAACAACTCAAGGCGGTAAGAGAGAGCGGAATACTCGATACTCTTGACAGATACGGCAGACCTTTGCCGATAGTAGAAGAGAGAGCTTTGCCGCAAGAACAAGAACAAGTAGCAGACGAAACAAATATTGCTGACGATCGGTCGGAAGAGCCCGCCGAAGAGAAAGCGGAACGGTAAGAGGTAACGTCAGTGCAGATACTCGAATTGATCGCGTTTACGTTTCATTGGGAAAGACTTACCCAGCCTGCCGTCATAGCGGGAGTATGTATTATGATAGTCGGTTTGGTGCTGAATTTTTGCAGTACGCCGATAGCCAGAAGCATAGCAAATAAGCGCAAGGCAAAAGGCGAAGTAGAGAATTTCGAGATGCTTCAAGCGTCTTTCAAGTTTATTTCGGTGGCAATAGTGTTGATAGGCATATTGATGGCTATCGTAAAAATGCATTACTGATAAAAATACGGATATATTAAGATAAATAACAGGACAAGGTAACAACTATGGAGATGTCAAAGACTTACGATCCAAAATCGTTTGAAAACAAACTGTATAAGGAGTGGATGGATAAAGGTTATTTCAAGGCAAAGGTAGACGCTAAGAAAGAACCGTTCACGATAGTTATCCCGCCGCCAAATATTACGGGACAGTTGCATATAGGTCATGCGCTCAACGATACTATCCAAGACGTAATAATAAGATTCAAGAGAATGCAGGGATTTAGCACGCTATGGCTTCCCGGCACGGATCACGCTTCGATAGCGACGGAAGTCAAGATCGTCGAGAAGATGAAAAACGAAGAGGGATTGACAAAGAAAGACGTTGGAAGAGACGGTTTTCTCAAAAGAGCGTGGGCGTGGAAAGAGCAGTATGGCGGCAGGATAGTCGAACAACTCAAAAAGCTCGGCGCGTCGTGCGATTGGTCGAGAGAAACGTTTACGATGGACGAAAAATGTTCAAGAGCCGTAAGAGAAGTTTTCGTCAATCTCTACAACAAGAATTTGATATACAAGGGCGATAGGATCATCAACTGGTGTCCTTGTTGTAAGACTGCGTTGAGCGACGCGGAAGTAGAATATAAAGAACAGGACAGCCATCTTTGGCATATAAGATATCCGCTTGCGGACGGCAGCGGAGAGATCGTAGTCGCTACTACAAGACCAGAAACAATGCTCGGCGATACTGCGGTTGCGGTCAATCCAAAAGACGAAAGATATTCGGATATGGTCGGCAAGATGTTGGTTTTGCCGTTATTGAATAAGCATATCCCCGTTGTTGCGGACGAGTACGTTGAAATGGACTTTGGAAGCGGCGCGGTGAAGATAACTCCTGCTCACGACCCCAACGACTTCGAAGTAGGCTTGAGACACGATTTGGAAGTCATCAAGGTCATGAACGACGACGGCAGTATGAACGAAAACGCCGGAATATATCAAGGTCTTGACAGAGTGGAAGCAAGAAAACGCATTTGCGAAGACTTGCAGTCGCAAGGATATATGGTCAAGATCGAGGACTATAAACACAACGTCGGAGAA
Source organism: uncultured Clostridia bacterium (assembly GCA_947174325.1). GTDB lineage: Bacteria > Bacillota > Clostridia > Christensenellales > UBA3700 > RACS-045. The sequence goes on along the minus strand of CAMWIL010000006.1, from coordinate 6,692 downwards.
TGTTATAGATGTCACGCGACGGTAGAACCTATCGTAAGCAAGCAGTGGTTTGTCAAAATGCAACCTCTCGCAAAACCTGCGATAGACGTTGTGAGAAAGAAACAAGTCGAATTTATTCCTTCGAGATTCAGTAAGGTATATTTCAACTGGATGGAAAATATAAAAGATTGGTGTATTTCCCGTCAGCTTTGGTGGGGACACAGAATACCCGCTTATTATTGCGACGACTGCGGGGAAATGACCGTTTCTAAGACTGACGTTGATGTTTGTCCGAAATGCGGAGGAAGACGTATTCGTCAGGATGAGGACGTGCTTGATACTTGGTTTTCCAGCGCATTGTGGCCTTTCTCTACGTTGGGATATCCCGACAAGACGGAAGATATTAAATACTTCTATCCTAATTCGTTGTTGGTAACGGCGTACGATATAATCTTCTTCTGGGTAGCGAGAATGATTTTCTCGGGACTTGAACATATGGGAGAAATTCCTTTCCCTGAAGTGCTTATACACGGAATAGTAAGAGACGCGCAAGGAAGAAAGATGAGCAAGTCGCTCGGCAACGGTATCGATCCGTTGGAGATCATCGACAATTACGGCGCGGACAGTTTGAGATTTTCGTTGATACAAGGTTTAGCGCCCGGCAACGATACAAAATATACTGATCAGAAGACGGAATTTTCCAGAAACTTTATGAATAAACTCTGGAATGCTTCTAGATTTGTTTTGCTCAATCTAAAAGGCGAAAAGCTAAAAGAGATCGGATCTTTTAGACTGACAAACGCCGATAAGTGGATACTGTCCAGAATGAACAAAGCTATCAAGGAAATTACCGTCAACTTGGAGAAATACGAACTCGGCAATGCGGCGGCTAAACTTTACGATTTTGTTTGGACGGAATTCTGCGACTGGTATATCGAGTTGGCGAAAGTAGCTTTGTACGGAGACAGCGCGGACAAAAAGACGAATACGCTAAGCGTGCTTGTATTCGTGCTTGAAAATATTCTCAAGTTGATGCATCCTTTCGTGCCGTTCATCACCGAAGAGATTTACAAAAATCTGCCGACTACGAAAAAGAGTATCGTTATATCAAATTGGCCTAGCGTTAATAAAAAATTCAATTATACAAAAGAAAGCGGGGAATTCGCAAAGGCTATGGAAGCTGTCAAGGCTATCCGTAATATGAAAGCGGAAAAGGGCGTTGCTCCGTCAAAGAAAATCAGCGCTTATTTCGTTGCAAGCTCGGTAAACGTAAAAGACGTGAGCTATATTTGCAAACTTGCAAGCGTAGAAAGCGTTGAATTTGTCGACAATAAAAACGGTATAGAGGAAAAACTCGTTTCGCTTTTCGGAGATTTCGGCGAAATAGCGATACCACTCGGAGATCTGGTAGACGTAAATAAGGAGGTCGAAAGACTTCAAGGCGAGTACAAAGTTACGATGAGCGAAGTGGAAAGATGCAACAGGATGCTTTCAAATCAAGGCTTTGTAGCAAAAGCGCCAAAGGCATTGATAGACAAAGAAAAGGAAAAACTCATAAACTATCAGGAGAAGGCTAACAAGCTTAAATCCGAGATAGACACACTTTTAGGCAACTGAAAAAGTGAAGATTAAGATATGAAGTACGTATTTTTTGATTTTGACGGAACGATAAGCAATACCCACGACGGAGTATGCGATATACTGGAAAAGACGTTTGAACATTACAAAACGGACGTTGACAAAGCGTTGTATCCGAGATTTATAGGACCGCCGCTGTCCGAAACTTTTGAAAAGTATATCGGCAAGGATAAAGCGTACGAAGCCGTGCAGTATTTCAGGACGCTTTACGTCGGAGAAAAGGCTATATACAAAAGCAAACTCTATGACGGCGTGGCTGATATGCTCAAACAATGCCACGATATGGAGGGCATTATCACGGGCGTGGCTACTTGCAAAAAACACGAAGAAGCCGATCATCTGCTCGATTGGTTTGGAGTAAGGGAAAGTATTGAAATACTCTCCGGATTGGTATATAATGTAAGAGAGACGAAGACGCAAGTATTGCAATACGCGTTGGATAAATACGGGATCAAGGCTGAGGACTGCGTAATGGTAGGCGATACCATATACGACGTAGAAGGCGCTGAAGAAGTAGGGATGGATTGCATACTGTGCTTGTGGGGCTTTGGAGATTACGAAAATATCCACAACAAAAACGTGATTTTCAGAGCAAAAACGCCTTATGACGTGATAGAATTCGTAAGAGAAAATTATTCTGTAAAGTAACGGGAGTTAAAATAATGAGTTATTCAAAAATGACGCTTGACTATATGCGACATAATTTTCTTAAAAGTATGGCAGCGCTGTTCATACCCGCCGTACTGATGGGACTTGTGATCGATCCGTTGAGCATATTGGATATCATAGTAAGTATAGGCAGAAAGGAGAATACTTACAATAATTTTATTGATATTTTCAGCAAGCTCAATGACTTCACCGGCGTTGGAAGACTTGTATTGATATTGTTCTTGTTGTTGGTCACAATCATTTTCGTGAGCGTGACGTCGGGGTACAACAGACAGAGAATGCGCTATGGAAACGACGGTAAATTGAAGAATATAGGCGAGTATCTAAACGATCATTTTCTGCCTGTGGCGAAATACGCTTTGTTTATTTTCGTGTCGTTGGAAATAGTTGCTATATTGCTTTCTACTTTCCTATACACGGCTATAAAGGTGTTGAAAAACGCTTTGCCTGCTTGTATAATTCTCTCCGCGCTGTTTTTGCTGTTGGAATTGTATCTGATAACGCTGTCGTTGCTGGCGATACCGAATATGACTATGAAAGGTTATGGATTGTTCAAATCTTTGGCGCAGTCCGTCAATTCTTTGAGCGCAAAGAGTATAAAACTATTTTTTGCAACGTTATGGGTGATAATTCTTCTTATGCTGCCGACGGCATTAATAATTATCTTTCCGTTTCAAAATATGAAATACGTTTTGAAGATATTTTCTTGTATTTTTTATTGGGTGTTTATATCTTACCTTAGCGTGATGACTTATATCGTATATTTTGACGTTGAAGAATTGGAAAGGGAGGACTTGAAGGTATGATTACAAAAAATTCTTTTAGTATTTTGATTTCAAAGTTTTCGTTGGTCTATCAACTTATACTAGCCGTATTGATAGCTTTGTTGATTTTCGGTATCATTGGTTACGCTATATTAGCTCCTACGCTTAGCGGATATATGAGCGATCTTAAAGATTTGGAGATCGGCAATACGGTAAAAGAGTATTTGTCCTCAATATTCGGCGGGGCGGATATGGAAGACGGCATCCATCAGGGAATGACCGTTGAGTATCAAAATCTTGTAAATGCGCTCAAACAAGTGGGTGAGGTGACGAGATCGCATTTGGGCGCGATATGGGGCGGTATAATTGCAGTCGTCATTATACTATTCCTTTTCAGCGTTTATTTCCATATGTGTATGTATACGGTAACAGATACGTTGCACGCGTTTATGTCTTCCGACAGCGAGTATGGATTTACTTCCAATTTTATTGCAAACGTAGGCAAATCCATAAAGTTTTCGTTGGCATACGTAGGAATGTATATTTTATGGATAATTATTATAATAGGTTTGAGCTTAGGACTTGGTTTTTTGGTAGGAGCGTGGAATAATTTCTTCGGATTGGTTGTCGCTTATTTTACCGCAATCCTTGCTCTTGCAATACGCAGGTCTCTTTTTGCAGGTTGGATGCCGGCATACGTCGTATCTGATATGACGGTCAACGAAAGTCTTGTCGCCAACTTCAAGATGGCTAGCAAGACGTTTAGAGATACTTTGGGCGTGTATTTTGTTATATACCTTGCATCATTGCTGCTTTCAGTAACTGTCGGAGTGCTTACGCTAGGCTTTGGTCTATTTATTGTTCTTGGAGTGACAAACGTCTTATCGCAGGCGTACGATATGGTGACTTATTATCACTACTGCTCGAAGAAGTATTACAAGGACGCTCAACACGTTGTTGATCCAACTAAAAAATATAAAGACGCAGTTAGATAATGCGTTCGGAGAATAACAAGAGAAATGAAAGTAAAGCAATATCTTTTACGCTGATTAAGCGCTCGGCTCACGCTCATCGTACGGACGTACGACTCGGCTCGCCTAATACTCACTGAGCGCAAAATCTACCGCTTTCTTTTTTACGTCTCTTGTAATTCGCCGAACGTTTTGACGGCTTATTCTATTGATATCGCCAACAAGTTCTTTTATTCATGCCATCGTAAAGTACGATAGTGAAAGGGAATATATAAAAATAGACGACGTATTTCCTTATTCTTTTGAGCATAAAGCGCGGGGACTTTTTATTGTCGTTAAATTGTTGTGAATAATCGACACATATCCCATAAATTTTGCCTTAATAAAAAATTTACTGATTTTGCCAGAAAATTTTACAAATCGGGTATTGATTTTGCCATATCGGTATAGTATAATATAGATACACAAGCGAGATGCACATTGTACCGCACTCTTGAATAGGGAATCCGGAGTTGGAAGTTGGCTGGCGCGCCTTACCGCTTTAGCGGTTGAAGGATTACAAAAGATTTGCACAGGATACCCACCTGCTACAAAGCGGGTTCAGAATTGCACTCGGTTGTGTACTCAAAAAAACGGCAAGCAGTTTTTATGCTTGCCGTTTTTATATGTACATTGCGGATTTCTTTACTCAAAACAAATAAAAAAGGTTTGTATTTTAACGGTATATATGCTATACTCTTATATATTAAAGTTGAAAGAGGCGGATATGAGCAGACTGACATTAAAAGAACTCGCGCTTGATTTTGAAAAATATGCAAATAAAGAAGTCAACGTATGCGGTTGGGTAAGAACGATAAGAGACAGCAAGAATTTTGCGTTTATCGAACTTAACGACGGCACTTATTTCAAGTCCACGCAGATAATTGCGGATATTAGTTTGGACAATTACAAAACTGTCATTTCGCAAAACGTCGGCGCAGGAATAAGCGTACAGGGCGTAGTGGTGGTTACGCCGGGAATGAAACAGCCGTATGAGATCAAGGCAGTTAAGATTGAGATAGAAGCGACTTCGACTCCTTCTTATCCATTGCAGAAAAAGAGACATACGATGGAGTATTTGAGAGAGATCGCTCACCTTAGACCGAGAGCGAATACTTTCCAAGCGGTGTTTAGAGTTCGTTCAGTCGCAGCTCAGGCTATCCACGCTTTCTTTGCGTCGAGAAACTTTGTTTACGTTAATACTCCTCTTATCACGACGAGCGACTGCGAGGGCGCGGGAGAAATGTTTAAGGTCACGACTTTGGATATGAAAAAACCGCCTTTGACAAAAGACGGAGAAATAGATTATTCAAAAGACTTCTTCGGCAAATCCGCAGGCTTGACCGTAAGCGGACAGCTTAATGCGGAGTGTTTTGCGCTTGCTTTTGGCAACGTCTATACGTTCGGACCTACTTTCAGGGCTGAAAAAAGCTATACGAACCGTCACGCATCGGAATTTTGGATGATCGAACCGGAGATCGCTTTTGCGGACTTGCAAGACGATATGAACCTCGCTCGCGATATGGTCAAGTACGTGATAAATGACGTGTTGGAAAAATGTCCGGAGGAAATGGCTTTCTTCAACAACTTTATGGACAAGGGACTTATCGAGAGATTACAAGGAATAGTAGAGAGCGATTTTGCGACTGTAACTTATACGGAGGCTATCGAGCTTCTTGAAAAGCATAAAGACGAATTCCAATATCCTGTATTTTGGGGAGCGGACTTGCAGACGGAACATGAAAGATATCTTACAGAAAAGATATTCAAAAAGCCTGTGTTTGTAACAAATTATCCAAAGGAGATAAAAGCTTTCTATATGAGACTTAACGACGACGGGAAAACTGTTGCCGCGGTCGATCTTCTTGTGCCGGGCGTAGGCGAGATAATAGGCGGAAGTCAAAGAGAAGAGAGATTGGATCTGCTTACCGCAAGGATCAAAGAGCTTGGATTGAGAGAAGAGGATTATTGGTGGTATCTTGATCTTCGCAGATATGGCGGAGTAAAGCACGCCGGTTATGGTCTTGGATTTGAAAGATTAATAATGTATCTTACGGGAATGCAGAATATCAGAGACGTAATTCCGTTCTCTCGTACTACGGGCAACGCTGACTTCTAAAAATTTTTTTGAAAAGTCGGCAAATCAGTTGCTAAAAGACAAATAATTGTATATAATAAATGCGATTTAATTCGCATTATGCTACTGTGGCTCAGTAGGTAGAGCAGTTCACTCGTAATGAACAGGTCGCCAGTTCGAATCTGGCCAGTAGCTCCAAGAGAAAGAGCTCGCTAAAGAAGAGCATAAAAATAGAAGGGCGCAATCCCTTCTATTTTTATGCTCTGAATGTCGCTCGTCTTTCTTCTGTTTAAAACAGGCGCAGACAGTTCGAACGGTGACGCTCGCACGAGACGCTAGGCGCTTGCTCGCTATGCCGTCGCTTCGCTCCTTACGAATCTGGCCAGTAGCTCCAAAATCGGCAAATGTCGTAGGATATTTGCCGATTTTAGTTATTAACTATTAACTTTTCACTCTTCACTAAATTTGCCGATTTTAATTTTTGTATGGCTTTTAAGTGTGTTTCGCAATTATTTAAGCCATATTTTTTAGCGACACATAAAGGTAAATCGTAAA
>CAMWIL010000005.1 GCA_947174325.1 uncultured Clostridia bacterium | reverse complement strand
TACGCAAAAAAATTGTTATACAGAAGATTTTCAAAATAAAATTAAAAATTTTTATTTCAAATTGCGTTTTATAGAAAAAAGGAGAGCCGAAGCTCTCCCCTTTTATTATAGTTTGAAACTTAATTCTCGGGATACTCTATCCAATATGAGAAGTAAGTTACGTTGCCGTCAGCATCCGTAGCCGAAACAACCGTATAGCCGTTAGATGTTCTTGCCGTTGCTCTTACGAATTTCTTGTCGGAAAGCGCTTTTCCGTCATAGAACTTATAAATTGTGATGTTATCTTCTTCGTCGCTTATGGTGAAGAAAAGGTCTTCCGAGCTTCCTGTTGGCGTAATAGTATCGTATTTTGTGAAATCGTATCTGGCAGTTGCTTTCGAATTAGAATCATATACGCAGAGTTCGCTCAACTCGTCGTCACCTTCTTTAACGAAATAAATCAATCCGTCGCTCTCAATATCCATCCAGGAAAGCGCGTCCTTTTCCATTTTGTATACTTCATTGCCCTTTATGTCATAGAAATATCTTCCTACGTTCATCAATCCTGATCTTGTCTGCAATGCAGTAGCCGGATAACTCTTTACCAAGTCGCCGTTGGAATTGAAAATATTAATCATAAAATTATCAAGGATCGCAAACGTCGTTTCGTCGATAACTGCAAAATATTGCGCGTTGTCTACAAAATCATTGAGTTTAACCTTTTCGTTGAGATCGTTATCCGTAACGATCAACGTCCTATCGTTTGCAATGTGTCTAGACGTAATATCCGATATGGAAAGAAGCGCATAAGCTCCGTCTTTGCTGGTCATAACGCTGCCATAGATAAATTTATTGAAGTCAACGTTCGTAAGCGCTCTGCTCTCCAAATCATAGATATAAGTAGTCAACGCATAGTAAGAGCCGTCGTTTACAAAAGTAAAACCGCTCTGCGCCTCTACTTCAGTGAGTTCTCTCAATACTTGGATTGCAACTTTGTTCTTACCGAGATATGAATAAGAGACTTCATCGTCTTCCATAGCGTTTACCAAAGTGGAAAGTTTTGCGGAATACTTGAAATTGCGGTCTTTGTCATAAACCAAATACGAATCTTCAAAGGTATTGACGATTATCATGCTATCGGTTTCATACACTTGAACGTTGCTGAGCATTTCGTAATTTGCCAAATTAGTCAAGTTGTCGAGATTTTGTTCAAATGAAATAACGCCTGATTCGGTAGAAACATAAACCGTACCGTCATTGAACTTCAAAACCTTGCCGTACGCCGTATAGTCGCCTTGCTTTACGTTTTCTCTAATAACGCCGTTCTTATCGTAGAAAGAATACAGCGTTTCGTCTTCAACGTATTTAGTAGTGGCGAAAACTCCGTCAAACGCTCTTCCAAAACTATTATCCGACGTAGCGATGACTTTGTTTTCCGCAATATTGAAAAGAACGTGAGTATAAGTTACAGTCTCTCCATCATTTCTCTTTCTTGCATGTACTACTTCTCCGTAGATAGTTTGGATAGTATAGTCCTTCAAATTGGTCAATTCTGCCGAATGGACCGTCGGTTTTGCTTCGCCTTGGTAGAACGACATCAAAACCTCTGCCGGGGTCACTTCCTTTTGACAACCTGCGAATGCGCACAACAATACTGATATTGTGAGTATCAAGGTCGCAACAAAAATAAGTTTCTTGTTTCGCATAATCTTTACTCCTTTGTAATATATTTATTTATTTTATAACAAATTGAATATATACTTTCATTATAGTGTACACTTCGTACATTGTCAAGTATAAATTGTACAAATTGTACTAAAATCAATAATATGAACAAAAGATTAAAGCAGCTTAGATTGGAGTCGGGAAAAACTATAAAAGAGGTCGCAAACGCTCTGGGAATGACTACAAGCGCATACGCTCACTACGAACAAGGCAGACGCGAACCGTCAATTGATATACTCAAAAAAATCTGTATATATTTTTCTGTAAGCGCAGACTATCTCATAGGACTTGAAGATTAGATTTATAATATAAAAGTTGAATTTGTTTAAATCATAATTTAATATTTTTATCATAACAAAAAGAGTAAGTTCGAAACTTACTCTTTTTGAAATTACTACTGTTGTTACGCTTTCGTTTATTATTTTTTGTACTTCAAAACAAACTCTTCGATCCTGTCCATTGCCTTTTGCAATTTATTGAGCGAATACGCGTAACTTATTCGGATAAAGTCCTTTCCGCTTTCTCCGAAAGCGTCGCCGGGCACTACGGCTACTTTACCTTCTTCAAGAAGTCGGTTGGCAAATTCCTCTCCGTCCATTCCCGTCGATTTGACGCACGGGAAAACGTAAAACGCGCCTTTAGGTTCAAAACAAGTCAAGCCCATAGCGTTGAGCCTCGATACCAAAAATCTTCTTCTTATATCGTACTCTTCCACCATCTTCTTCATCTCGGCAAAATCATCGTCAAAACCGCCTTTAAGCGCGCCGAGCGCAGCGTATTGCGCATTTGTGGACGCGCACATTATTATGTACTGATGTATTTTGAGCATTTGTTTGAAGATCGCGTTTGGCGCGCAAGCATATCCCACTCTCCAACCGGTCATCGCAAATGCTTTACTAAAACCGTTGATAAGCACGGTACGCTCTTTCATACCTTCTATTTCCGCAAAACAGGTATGTCTATTCTCGCCGTAAGTAAGTTCGCAATAGATCTCGTCGCTAAGCACCAAAATATCGTGTTTTTTTACGACTTTTGCGATCTCTTGCAAATTCTCTCTCGGCATTACCGCTCCCGTAGGATTGTTCGGATACGGCAAGATAAGAGCTTTCGTCTTATCGGTAATGACCTTTTCGAGATTTTCGGCAGTCAAACGGAATTCGTCCTCAACGTAGCATTTTGCGGGCACGGCTTTACCGCCGCATATCGCAACGCTCGGAAAATAGGAAACGTAACTCGGTTCTGGCACGACTACTTCGTCGCCGTCGTTGATTATCGCTCTAAGCGCAAGATATATCGCTTCGCTTGCGCCGACCGTGATAAATATCTCGCTCATAGGATCGTAGTCTACGGTAAATCTATCTTTGAGATATTTTGCGACTTGTTCTCTCAAAGCGGGCAGACCGCTGTTGCTTGTGTACTGCGTGATGCCTTTTTGCACGCTCTTTATTCCCGCCTCGCGAGCGCACCAAGGCGTGTCAAAGTCAGGTTCGCCCACTCCGAGCGAAATCACGTCTTTGTACTTGTCTGCAACGTCAAAGAATTTTCTTATTCCGGACGGAGGTATCTCCATCACTGTTTTACTTAAATATTTGTCATAGTTCATAATATCACTTGTCGCTTTTCTTCTCCGTCGCCGTCGTCTAGAATCACACCCTCCGTCTTATACTTTTTGAGTATGAAATGCGTAGCGGTCGAAACGATATCTCTCATAGTCGAGAGCTTTTCGGATACGAATCGAGACACCTCTCTCAAATTCTTGCCTTCAACCGTAATGCAGAGATCGTACGCTCCGCTCATAAGATATACGGCTTTTACTTCGTCAAACTGATACACGGTCTTTGCTATCGTGTCAAAACCGCTGCTCATCTGCGGAGTTACCTTGACTTCGATAAGCGCGGTAACTACGTCCTCATTGAGTTTTTCGGTATTGCAAAGCGCGGTGTACTTGGCAATAACTCCGCTTGCTTCCATAGCCTTGATACGCTTAGCGACTTCGCTTTCGTCAAGCCCTACCATACGCGCTATCTGCGCAGGCGCAAATCTGCTGTCGTCACGCAAAACTTTCAAAATCTTTTCGTCAAAATTATCCATAGTCTTTTACTCCGTCATCTCCAAATATTCTTCGTATGTAGTAAGTTTATCAAAGGTCTTCGTACCGTTGATCTCTATTATCCTGTCGGCGACAGTCTGCATAAGTTCCTGATCGTGCGAAGCGAAGAATAATCCGCCCTTGAAATTGATCATTCCCTTATTGAGCGCGGTTATCGCTTCCAGATCCAAATGGTTGGTCGGTTCGTCTAAAATAACGAAATTGCCGCCTTGCAACATTGCTCTCGCCATCATACAACGCACCTTTTCTCCTCCGCTGAGTACGCAGGCTTTTTTCTTCGCCTCTTCGCCGGAGAACAACATTCTGCCCAACCAGCCTCTTAGGTAGCTTTCGGTATGATCCTTTACCGCGTATTGATTGATCCACTCGACGAGGGAGAGCTGAACGCCGTCAAAGAAGTCGTCAAAGTTTTGCGGTACATAACTCAATCTTACCGTCTTGCCCCACTTGAACGTTCCGCCATCAGCTTGTTCCAAGCCCATAAGTACGTCGAAAAGCATTGAAATATTTATCGACTTATCAGAAAGAAAAGCGACCTTCTCTCCCTTTTGTATCGTAAACGAAACGTCCTCAAAAAAGCCTTTTTTAGTCAAGCCTTCGACAGTCAGTATATCCTTGCCGAGTTCCTGTTCAAACTCAAAGTTGATATAAGGATATTTGCGCATAGACGGCTTGATATCTTCCAACGTGAGTTTTTCGAGTTCCTTTTTTCTAGAAGTAGCCTGACGCGATTTGCTTGCGTTGGCGGAAAATCTTGCGATAAACTCTTGAAGTTCTTTGGCTCTCGCTTCGGCTTTTTTATTTGCTTCTCTCGCTTGTTTTGCAAGAAGTTGGTTGGTCTCGTACCAAAAGTCATAGTTGCCGACGTACATATTGATATGTCCGTAGTCAACGTCGCAAATATGCGTACAAACCTTGTTGAGGAAGTGTCTGTTGTGCGACACTATTATTATCGTATTCTTGAAATCGAGCAAGAAGTTTTCTAGCCACATTATCGACTTCGCGTCAAGGTTGTTGGTAGGCTCGTCGAGTATAAGTATATCGGGATTGCCGAAAAGCGCTTGCGCAAGAAGTATTTTTACCTTTTGCTTGCCGTCCAACTCTCCCATCAGCATATCGTGATATTCTTCTCCGAATTTAAGTTCGTTGAGCAGAGAAGCCGCTTCGCTTTCCGCCTCCCAACCTCCGAGTTCGGAAAACTCGGTTTCAAGTTCCGCGGCAAGATTGCCGTCTTCCTCGTTAAAATCGGGTTTGGCATAAAGCGCGTCCTTTTTGTCCATTATCTCGACCAAACGCTTATGTCCCATAAGAACGGTACGCATTACGGTATATTCGTCAAAGTCGTTTTGATTTTGATTAAGCACGCTTATTCTTTGATTTTTACCCACGCTGACAGTGCCTCGCGTAGGCTCTAAATCTCCAGATAAAATTTTCAAAAACGTAGATTTACCCGCGCCGTTCGCGCCGATAATACCGTAACAGTTATTGTCTGTAAATTTGAGGTTTACGTCCTCAAAGAGCTTTCTGCCGCCAAATTGCAAAAATACGTCGTTTACTTGTAACATTATGTCTCCTAACTATTTTATTGTCTTTTTTAGTGTAATATGTTTGAGATAGTCCCGCCAAGGTCTATTCTTGCGCCGAAAGCGTAAAGGTAATAACTCTCAGCCCGCTCGCTCTCCACTTCAAAGATGAGATCAAAGGTCTCGCTTTCGCCTTTTTTGAGCGCATACTCAATCGCGTCGACCATAAAAGAGTGTCCGTTGTGACTCGTGTAGCCGTTGGTAACGTTTACTCCGTCTTTGACCTCAAAATCGACGCTTGACGCTTTTATCTTCTTGTTGGCGGTGATCTCTACTCGCACCAGCAGAAAGCACTTGCCGTCGTTTGCCTCAACCTCTCCTACGCTTTGCGCTACTCTAAGCTCCTTGACACACACGTCGGCTTGCGAAGTAGATACCGTCTGCCCGACCGCGCCCGTTTTGAGTTTGCTCTCGGAGTCGCTTTTTTGCACGAAGTACACTATCAATATGATAGCGACTATCAACACTAATGTCAATACGACAAGACCTATATTGCGTTTTGCTTTTAAAGTCAGTTTCATTATTTCTCCAAGATCCTGTCTGCGATACGCTGACATTCCGAATAAATTTTATCCGCGTCTTCTCCTACGTTATACTCGCCTTTTTCGTAGAGTATTTTACCCGCGACGATCGTCATAAGAACGTTGGACTTACTGCCCGCATATACGATGTTTTTTACGATATTATTGAGCGGCTGCATATTCGGTTGACGTAGATCCAACATCACGATGTCCGCATCCTGCCCGATTTCCAAACCGGCAAGTCCTCTAAGTCCCATTGCTTTCGCGCCGTTGACCGTCGCCATATCCAATACGCTTTCGCCCGAAACTACGGTAGGATCGCCTAGCGTACCTTTTTGAAGTCCCGTAGCCAAATACATCTCTCTAAACATATCCAAAGCGTTGTTGCTTGCCGATCCGTCCGTACCTATCGCAACGTTAAAGCCCTCGTCTGCAAGTCTTTTAATCGGAGCTATGCCGCTTGCAAGTTTGAGATTGCTTGCAGGGCAGGTAACTACGCTTACGCCCCGTTCTTTAAGCGACTTGATATCTTTCTCAGACGGATGTACGAAATGATAAGCCACTCCGCCGTGGTCAAATAAGCCTAGGTCTGAAAGATACTCGCCTGGCGTCTTGCCGTGTCTTTGCAGGCACTCATTCACTTCCTTTGACGTTTCGCATAAATGCGTGTATACCGGCATTTTGTTTTCTTTTGCAAATCCTGCAAGCATCTTTATACACTCTTCGCTATTGGTATATTCGGCGTGCAGTCCCAGCCTGTATTCTATTAGTCCGCCCTTTCCGTCGAGATTATCGACGCCCCATTGCAACTTCTTGTAAAGCTCAGGTTTGTTGCCGTCGGTGATCCCCTCTAAAATTACGTTTCTAAATCCGCAGTCCACGCAAGCGTCGGCAATGCTTCCCAAATGAAAGTACATATCGCTTGCGACGGATATTCCGCTTGAAAGATATTCCAAAATAGCCAATTTAGTCAACCAATAGCAATCGTCGGGAGTGAGTTTTGCCTCTCTGGGAAAGACTTGTTTGAACAACCACTCGTCAAGCGCAGTATCGTCTGCGTACGAACGCAAGAATACCATAGGCGAATGAGCGTGCGCGTTCTTAAACGACGGTATAAGCAAATTGCCGTTTGCGTTTATCTCTCTATCCCACGGAAGAAGAATAAGCGGACTGACCTGACTTACGAGTTTGATCTTGCCGTCTTCCGTCCACAGTTCTCCGCCGTCGATAATTCCATTAGGCGTAAGTATTTTTGCGTTGTAAATTCTTATCATCATAAGCTACAATACTTCCTTTATACGCTCTAAACTGTTGAATAGGATATTTCTTATTTTATCAGCCGATTTTGCGACTCCTTCGCTTTCGTTGACGTTGTCAAGCGTAATATCCGTTATTCCGCAAGCGGGATTTACTATACACGCAAGACCGACGACTCGCATCCCCGCATGTCTTGCGCCTATCACCTCTATAGCGCTTGACATACCTACTGCGTCTGCGCCAAGCGTCTTTGCCATTCTTATTTCGCTTGCCGTCTCAAAGTTAGGTCCTTGAAATTGAATATAAACTCCTTTTTTCAAATCTATATTCAGTTCTTTCGCAACGCCGTCTACGATATTGCCGAGTTCCTCGTCGTACGGCTTGCTCATATCGGGAAAACGCTTGCCGAGTTTTGGATAATTCTCTCCTCTCAAAGGCGACGGAACTAATGAAATATGGTCTGTTATTCGCATAAGATCGCCAATTTCGGGGTACGTTATACCGCCCGACGCATTTGTCAAAAACATTACTTTTGCGCCCATCAAAGCGGCAAGTCTTATCGGCATTATGCACTCTTGCGGAGTATAGCCCTCGTAATAGTGCAATCTGCCTTGCATAACGACGACCTTTGCGCCTCTGATATATCCAAAGACAAATCTACCTTTATGTCCGTCAACCGTGCTTATCGGCATACCGTCAATATCTCTGTATTCGACGACGGTTTCAACCTGCATTTCGTCTGCAATATCGCCAAGCCCGCTGCCGAGCACCAACAAAATATCAGGCGAAAAATTCACTTTTCCCATCAACGATTTATAGGCGTTTTCCAATCTTTGAATATAGTTGTCGCTCATATTACTTCTTAAATATCTGTCTTGAACCGGGCTTGATAAGTTCTATCTTTCCCTCTTTGCAAAGCGGACATTCTTCGGGGTCGTAAGATACGACTTCCATACTAATAAGATTGACGTACTTAACGCCGAAATCTACCGCGCCGTTGCTTCTGTCTACGAGCGAAGCGACAGCAACCACTTCCGCTCCCAATTCTTGAACGAGCTTTACGACTTCCTTGACAGATCCGCCTGTCGTAACTACGTCCTCGACTACTACGACCTTAGCGCCTTTTTCTACGCTGAAACCTCTGCGTAAAGTCATTTCTCCGTTTTCTCTCTCCGCAAAGATATTGGGTACGCCGAGCTGTCTAGCGACCTCGTAACCCATAAGTATTCCGCCTACCGCAGGGGAAACTACCAAATCGATCTTTTCGCCCGCTAGTTTTTCAGCCAAAGCTTTGCAAACGATCTCGCTCTGCTTTGTATCTATAAAGAGTTTTGCGCTCTGCATATAAGTATCGCTGTGTCTGCCCGAAGTAAGACGAAAATGACCTTTCAAGATCGCCCCCGTCTGCTTATAGCAATTCAATGCCTGCTCCTGTGTCAACATAATATTTACCTCCAAAAATTTGTCATTTATTATTTATTCAAAATAAGCGTGCCGACTAAATCGTTGATATCCATATCGTTTTCTTCAACGTATTGCGCCAGATCTTTCGCTATATCTCTCGCTCCGCACGGTTCGGTAAAATTGTGCGTGCCTATCTGCACCGCTCTCGCTCCGCAAATCATAAACTCCAATACGTCGGTATAACTCGTGATACCGCCTAATCCTATGATAGGAATTTGGACTGCATTGAAACAATCCCACACCATTTTGAGCGCCACGGGTTTTACGCACGCTCCGCTCACTCCGCCGTTGTTGTTGAAAAGTATAGGCTTGCGCGTCTTATAGTTTATCGCCATACCGGATAGCGTATTGATCAGCGAAATCGCGTCCGCGCCGCCTTGCTCCGCCGCCCTTGCATTGTCGGCGATACAGGAAACGTTTGGGGAAAGCTTTGTGATTATCGGCTTGTTTTTGCACGCTTTCTTGACTGCCGCCGTCACCTTTTCCACGCTTGCGGGCAATACTCCGAAAGCCATACCGCCCTCTTTTACGTTGGGACATGATATGTTGAGTTCTACCATATCCGCTTTACTGTCGTTCATCTTTTCGGCTATCGCAATATAGTCTTCAAGCGTACTGCCTGCGACGTTAGCAACAACGACGACGTCGCGCTTTGCCAAAAGCAGATCGTCCGTCTGCAAATAATGGTCTACGCCGGGATTTTGCAGACCTACGCTGTTGAGCATACCGCCGTAGCTCTCGGCAATTCTCGGATAGGGATTGCCTTGTTTAGGCTTGATAGTAAGTCCCTTCGTACATATTCCGCCCAACTCTTCAATATTATAAAATCTGTCGTATTCTCTTCCAAAACCAAACGTGCCGCTTGCGGTGATTATCGGATTTTTGAATTCCACGCCTGCAATGTTGACTTTCAAATTACTCATAATACCACCTCGTCGAGTTTGAATACAGGTCCGTCGACGCACACTCTTGCGTACTCCTCTACGCCTTTTCTCATTACTTTGCAATTACATACCAAACACGCGCCGATACCGCAACCCATTCTCGCTTCCAACGATACGATAATGGGAACGTCAAAGCCTTGCAACGCTTTTTTCAACGCTTTGTACATAATCTCAGGTCCGCAACAGAACACAACGTCTGGTTTGATCCTCTCCATATCTTCTGCAAGGACGTTCGTAATAAAGCCTTTTTTGCCATAACTGCCGTCGTCTGTCGCAACTGTGATCTCTTTGGATACTTTCGTCAAATCTTCTTCAAGCGCGACCTTATCCTTGTTGGCAAAACCGAGATAGGTATAATATTCGTATTCGGGATTGCAAGTCGGTATAGCAGGCAATACTGCGCTTCCCATACCTCCGCCGAGCAAAACGATTTTCTTTGCGTTTTTGTCGGGTACAAAACCGTTTCCGAGCGGCAATAATACTTTTACCTTTTCGCCTGGTTCATATCCTGATAATACCTTAGTGCCTTCGCCTACTACCGCGTAACATATCGTCACGGTGTTTTTTTGTCTGTCGTAGTTGCAGATACAAAAAGGTCTGCGCAAAAGGTGGCTTTTGTCGTTGAGTTTGACGTGCGCGAACTGACCGCCTTTTATATTTTGCGGTAGGTCTTCAAAGGCTATGACCATCTTGTAGACGTCTTTCGCCACGCGCTCGTTGAGCAATATCTCTCCGACTCTGTCTTTCAATTCACTCATTATATACCTCGATTTATTTGATACATCTCGAAATGTCTTTTTGCATATCTATACTTGCTTTCAAAGCGGCTTGCTTATAGTCCAGTCCTCTATAAGCGTCTTTCTTGTAAGCGCAAAGTATTCCGCGCGACGAGTTTACTATACCGCCGACGCCGTTTTCAAAACAAACCGCGAGATCTTCCGCTTTTCCGCCTTGCGCGCCGTAGCCGGGTATAAGGAAAAACATATTTGGATGCGCCTTGCGTATCAACTTGGCTTGTTCCATATGCGTAGCGCCTACTACTCCGCCGATACTGCTGTAACCGTATTTACCTATAAGCTCCTTGCCCCAACCGTCGACAAGCGTAGCCATATTGTCATATAGAGTGTTGCCGTTTTCCATAGTCCTATCCTGCAACTCTCCGCCAGACGGATTGGAAGTCTTGACAAGCACGAACGCGCCCTTGTCGTTTTCTTTACAATCGGCGACGAACGGCAAGATACCGTCGCTTCCCAAATATCCGTTTATCGTGATAAAATCGCTCTCAAACGGCGTAACTTTGCTGCCGTCGGCAAGCGTAGTCTTGCCTATATACGCTTTGCTATACGCGCTCGCCGTAGAACCTATATCGTTACGCTTGATATCTGCGATTACGAAAAGTCCGTTTTCTCTTGCGTACTTTATCGTATCCCTAAAAGCGATCATACCCTCGACGCCGTACATCTCGTAATACGCTACTTGAACTTTTACCGCAGGGATCACGTCTTTGAGCGTGTCGATAAGATCGAAATTGAATTTCTTTATCTGTTTCGCGCACTCGTCCAACGTAACGCACTTGGATCTCATTTCGTCCGGCAAATAATCTATGCAGGTATCGAGTCCTATTACCGACGGATTGTCGGTGAGTTTTATCTTGTCTATAAGTCTGTCAATTATCATTTTTCTTCTCCCCAAATTTATACCGAATATTTTACTTTGCCTTCGACTATCGTCTTCATTACTTTGCCCTTGACTTTCCAGCCGTCAAACGGAGTGTTCTTTCCCTTTGACTTAAAGTTCTTTGCGTCGATCTTGTATTCTTTGTCAAGATCCACCAAAGTAATATCCGCAAGTCCGCCCTCGACTAATTTTCCGCTCTCTAGCCCCAAAAGTTCGGCAGGGCGTTTGCTCATAAGCTCTACAAGCTTGTCCAAAGTCACGATACCGCTGTCTACGAGATACGTATAGCTAAGCGAAAATGCGCTTTCAAGTCCGCTGATACCGTTGGCGGCAAGCGAAAAGTCTACTACCTTGTCTTCGTAATGATGCGGAGCGTGATCTGTCGCTATGACGTCGATCGTTCCGTCGGCAAGACCTTTCAATATCGCCTGTCTGTCCTTTTCGGTACGCAAAGGCGGATTGACTTTGCTTGCGGTGTTGTAATCGAGTATAAGTTCGTCCGTACCCGCGATATAATGCGGACAAGTCTCGCAAGATACTTTGACTCCTCTCGCTTTCGCTTCTCTTATCAACTGAACTCCGCTCGCCGTGCTGACGTGACAAATATGCACTTTCGTATCTAGCATTTCGGCAAGAATTATTTCTCTGGCGATCATTATATCTTCCGCGCAACTCGGGATACCTTTAAGCCCTGCGCGAGTAGCGTTTTCTCCCTCGTTGACGACGCCTTCGTTTATCAAAGACTTTTCTTCGCAGTGACTGCACAAAAGAAGATCGTAATCTTTGGCGTATTCAAGCGCAAGCCGCATCATCTGCGCCGTAGTAACGGGTTGTCCGTCGTCGCTCATAGCGATCGCTCCCGCCTCTTTCATACTGCCCATTTCCGCCATAGTTTCGCCTTTAAGTCCAAGAGTAATCGCTCCTATCGGATATACTTTCGCCAAATCAACCTGTTTGGCTCTGTTGACTATATAGCTGACGATATATTTATTGTCTGTGACAGGTTTTGTGTTAGGCATACAGCAAACTGTAGAAAAACCGCCTGCGACAGCCGCCGCGCTTCCGCTTGCGATGTCTTCCTTGTATTCAAATCCCGGCTCTCTTAAATGCGTATGCATATCTATAAAAGCAGGCAAAGCCGTCAAGCCGTCGGCTTCTATAACTTCGTCAAAGTTGCCTTTCAAATTTTTGCCTATTTGACTAATTCTATTTTTCTCCAAAGCTATATCGACCTTATTGCCGTCGACTAATGCGTTTTTGATAAGTAAAGCCATATATTTCTCCTTTCGTTACTTTCTCTTTTGATCTGCGCATACCCATTCAAGCAGCGCCATTCTCGTAGCGACTCCGTTGGTGACTTGTTCGTCTTTATAACAAACTTGCGAATCAAGCACGTCGCAGTCTATTTCTATTCCCCTGTTAGCAGGTCCGGGGTGCATTACTATGACGCCCTTGTTGCACATTTTCAACCTCTCGGCGCTCACGCCGTAAAAGCGGTTGTACTCTTCAACGCTAGGGAACAGTCCTTTCTGCTGACGTTCCAACTGAATTCTAAGTCCCATTATAACGTCGCTTCCCTCAAACGCTTCTTTTGCGTTTTTGCACACTTTGCAAGGTTGATTCTCTATTCCTTTGGGCATAAGCGTATTAGGCGCGAACACCTTCACCTTAGCTCCCATTTTGCTAAGTCCTACGATATTGCTCTGCGCAACTCTCGAATGTTTGACGTCGCCGATTATCGCGACTTCCAGACCTTTGAGCTCGCCGAACTTCTCTCTCATCGTATACATATCCAAAAGCGCTTGCGTGGGGTGGGCGTGCATACCGTCGCCCGCATTGATCACTCCGGCTTTGACGTGTTTTGCGATTATAGCAGGCGCGCCCGCGACGGAGTGTCTTATGATTATCGCGTCAGCCATCATTTTGTCAAGCGTGACTGCCGTGTCTATAAGACTTTCGCCTTTCTTGACGCTCGAACCGCTCGTCGTTATTCCCAAAGCGCTTGCGCCAAGATATTTCGCCGCCGATTCAAACGAACATCTCGTACGAGTAGAATTCTCATAAAACAGCGTTATCACGTTTTTGCCTTTGAGCAAATCCATATCTTTTTTACCGTCGAGAATACTCTTCTTCATAAAGTCGGCGCGAACAAGCAATTCATTTATTTGCTCTCTGCTCGCATCCGCCATTGTCAAAAAATCTCTTTTCATTTGACCTCCGCAAACTTGTTCTATTCATTATAGCATATATTATTATAAATTAAAAGGACAAGAAAATATTTTTTTTGAATTTTCGCAAAAAAAATTGCCGATTGCTCGGCAATTTATCATTTCTTGTTTTTCTTCTTTTTCTTGCTCATTCCCAAAACCGTCGCAAGGTTATTTCCAACGCCTATATTCAAAGCTAAGAATACGACGATGAACACCGCTATCGCCAACGCTTGGAATGGCGCGGACACGCTATTCCCGAAGAAATTGAGATTGTAACCGAAGTTGCCCGTCAACGAGTTTATCAACTCCGCTCCGCCTTCCAACTGCAATACGTCGGTAACGTAAACGGTAAGATCGTTTAGCGGATTTGCCATAAATCCGTAACGCAGCAACGCGCACGAATACGTTCCCGGAATAAAACCGCAAACGCCCTGTACCCAAACTGGCAACATACCCAAAGGCATATACGCGCCTATCAAAAATCCTATCGCGGTAGAAAAAACTGCAACTATACTCATCATCGTGCCTTCGGTCTTTACGAACGAACATACGAATACCGTCATAAGCGTGGCGGACACAGTCGAATAAAGCATTGTTGCAAACACCGTAAGCACGTTGGCAAACGATATGAGAAATTCGCCCATTACCGCTAAATATATAAGGCATACCAACAAAAATACAAAGCATACCAATACGGTCACTATGAAATTGTAGAAGAAATAACTTGCTATCAACACGTTTTTGTTTATCGGCGAAGACGCGAAATCTCGGTTGACTCCGTTTTGTTTGTCTTCTACGATTATCGTATTTGCCTGCAACGCGACTGTGATAGTAGACAAGCCGATTATACCGCTTATCATCCACGAATCGACTAGCGTTTGGCAATAATGCCACATCGTTTCGTCTTCGAATATACCCATCTTGATAAGTTCGTTTTGAATGGTCAGCATTTCCAAATCGCGAAGGAAAAATATGTAAACCACGAATATTATCACGGGAACGAGCAAGGTATACATCACCCTGACTTTATTGCCGAAAAATACCAACAAATGTCTTTTTGTAAGTTGGAAAAATATATCGACGTTTTTCGCATTATTCTTCGTCATTGCCGCCCCCTTGTACTATTTCTTTCTGTCCTGTAACGTTGAGGAAAACGTCGTCCATCGTGCCTTTTATAATCTCGATATCAGTCAAATATTCGTCGTATTTAGCAAGAATATTTTTTGCCTCAATCGTATTGCGGATAACGATCTTATAAGCCGAATGCTCGTCGTCGTAGGAATACCTTATTCCATCTTTTTCCAATGATTTTTCCAACTTATCGTCACGTAAGCGATAACATATGATATTGTCGTTGGAATAAAGATTTTTCAGTTCGTTGGGCGTACCGTGCGCAATAATATTTCCCTTGTCCATTATCACGACGTCCGTCGCCTTTTCCGCCTCTTCAAGATAGTGCGTAGTCAAAAACACGGTCATTCCCGTTTCCATTCTTATCTTATCGATAAGCGCCCAAACGTTGAGACGCGTCTTTGGATCGAGTCCCGTAGTAGGTTCGTCAAGTATAAGCAATTTCGGACGGTGCACCATCGCTCTGGCGATGTCCACGCGCCGCATTTGTCCTCCGCTCAGATTCTTAACGGGTCTGTTGAGAATAGGCTCTAATTCCAACAATTCGACTATGGAATCTACCGTCTTTTTCTTTTCTTCTTTTGACATAGAATAGAAAGACGCGCGAATATCCAAATTCTGCTTTACCGTAAGTCCCATATCCAGCACGCTCGTCTGGAATACTATGCCTATCTCGTTGCGAATAGCCGCAGATTGAATATCTAAATCATAGCCGTTGACGAAGACCTTGCCGCCGTCTTTTTTGAGGATAGAACAAATTATGTTTATCGTCGTGCTTTTGCCCGCTCCGTTTATGCCCAAAAAAGCAAACAACGAGCCGCGTTCGACGTGAAAAGAGATATCGTTGACGGCTTTAACGTCACCGTACGATTTAGTCAGATTTTCAATTATTACAGCGTAATTGATATCGTTCATTCTCTTCCCTTTTCAAAGTTGTATTTAGCTTGCAATTCATCATAAATCGCGTATATATCTTCAAAGAAATCTATGCCTAGATTTTCGCGCACTTTCCGTCTTTCCGACTGCTTGATATTATAGACGTGGAAAGGTACCCATTTGATACCTTGGCAAAAGTGCTTTATTACGGTTTCGCCTTCTCTCGCGCCCCTTTGCTCGTTGAACTTTCTAGGCAATCGCAAAATACGTTTACCGTATTTATTAAGCACCGTTTGGTCGGGGAAAAACAGACGCTTGTTTTTTATTTTCTCAATACCGCGATCAAAAAGTCCGCTCTTGCCTATCATATCGAAATTCAGATAAAGTACGCCCGAATTTATATAATCTCTACCGAAAAAGTGCTGTCCCATATGATCGCGCACCGCGGCAAATTCATACTGCGATATATCTATATCCCAAAGTTGAGCCAAGTCGGAACAACACATCGTATCTGAATCAAGATATATTATTTTCTCATTAAGATCAAGAGTCGGCAACAACATACGCAAATAGGAATACGGAGTATATTTTGATTTCTCGCTTTTACTTCCGCCTAGCGCGTTTTCGTATAGATCGGTCGCGTCTACTATCTTTGCAACGCTATCCGGATTTCCCTTTTGAAGCGCTTCGGTCAATATTTGCGCCCTTGAAGCGTCCACCGCGATAAACTTTGGATTTATACGCGTAAGGTTTGCGGTGACGATATAAAGCGATACGGGCGCAGTCGTATATTTTGCGATAGATATCGCGCTTAGCAAAATAAGCGGAAAAACTTTTTCGTTTCCGCAATAGCAAACGTGTATTCTCTCAACCGGCTGCTCAGTCATCGCTTGAACCTCAAATCTTCATATTTTTAGTATTCTACTATTGATAATTATAACAACATTAAAATTTTTCGTCAACTACAAAACAAGCCGATATGACAAATATAAGGCATTTAATAAAAAAATTTTCCGCTTACGAAAGGTATGCGGAAAATTTTATTTTTGATTGATGATTATCAAACGATAGTTATTCCTCGGAAATAGTACTTACCGGACAACCCGCAGCGCACGAACCGCAACTGATACATACGTCAGCGTCGATAACATACTTGTCGTCACCTTCGGAAATCGCGCTAACGGGACATCCCTCTGCGCAAGCGCCGCATTTGATGCAATCGTCACCTATAACATAAGCCATAACATAAATCTCCTTTTTATTTAAGTAGTATATTTATTCTAACACACGCAATCGCTTTTGTAAAGAGTTAAGCGCCTAAAATGTCAAAAGAAATCTATATTTGACGCTCGCGTCCGTGTTGTCTTTTGCTAACTATTTTATCCCTCTTTAAAATGTCTCCGAGGGCGACCTAATCGTTGGGACAAAAGGCGCGCCGAGATACGCGCTCTTGTTTAGTTTTCGAGCTTTTCAAGCTCCTTCTCATCCACCTCGTCGTGCGCGAGTTCTTTTCTAGGACAGCCTTTCGGAGAGCATAGGATCTCAAATTCTCCGACGTTGTAATAATTTTGCACGACGCCGTCGTCTTTCTCTATCGTGACTTTTATCCTCTCTTTGAGCACGTCCGTTTCGTCAACTCTGCCGTGTCCTTCCTTTACTTTGACGGTCGCGCCTACTTTGGGTAGACGTTTGTTGACGTCGGCGTAAAAGTCGTTTTCGTATTTAAGACAGCACATAAGTTTTCCGCACATACCGCTTACTTTGGTAGGATTGAGCGATAGGTTTTGATTTTTCGCCATCTTCACGGTCGCTTTTTCATAATCGGTGAGATATTTGATACAACAGCATTCTCTTCCGCACATGCCCATTGCTCCGCGTATCTTAATATCGTCGCGTTCGTAGATTTGACGAAGCTCTATACGCATTCTCATCTTGCTCGCCAAGTCTTTGACAAGTTCTCTGAAATCCACGCGGCCGTCAGCGGTAAAAGAGAAAATGACTTTGGACCTGTCAAAAGTATATTCCGCGTCGACGAGTTTCATCTTCAAGTCGTGTTTGTCGATGAATTTCTGGCACAACTGCAAAGCGCCCTCTTTTTTCTCTTCGTTTTCTTTAGCCCTTTTTTCGTCTTCCTTCGTCGCTTTACGGATAACCGGTTTGAGCGGATTTTTTATTTCCTCGTCAGGCACGACGGTATTTGCCTGTGTTACGCGCGCAAATTCCAATCCGCGCACGGTCTCTACGACTACGCCGTCTCCTTCTTCAAAATCTATATTCAACGGATCGAAAGAGTACTGTTTACCCGATCCTCCGAATTTTACTCCTACTATCATCGACATAGGTATTTTACCTCCAATAGTTTGATAAATAGATTGTCGAGAATATTTTCATCCTTACAATAGCTCTCGACTTTTTGTTTTGCATTTACGATAAGTTCGTTGAAATTGACAAGCGTAGGCACGTTGAAAGTGTCGATAAGCGGATTGACTTTTTCAAAGCCGTCGATATCTACGCCCGTCTTTTTTTTGAGCAAAACGCCGCAAATAAGCTGCATTATATCAAGATATTTGACAAGTTTCCCGTCCTTGATATCAATTCGCTTTTGCATTTTGAGATTGACCTTGGAAGAAGTAAGTCCTTTGAGCAAAAATACCACGTCGCTCATATCTCCCGAAAAGTCTTCGTCTTCAAGCAATTCGTCGCATCTTGAAAGACTTCCCATACAACAATCGACCGCTTCGTTGACTACAGCTCTTGAATAACCTCTGAAAGTCTCTTTAAAATATCCGTCCAATTCCGCTTTGGAAAATGGCGCGACTGCAAGTTTTTTGCTCCTCGACTTTATCGTTTCCAACACCGCCGTCTGTCTTTGAACGCCCAACACGAAGACCACTCCGTCAACGGGCTCTTCAAGACTTTTCAAAAGAAAGTTTTGTACTTTGACGTCTACTTTATCCAGCTGACGGATCATCATTACTTTGACGTCTCCCTCGCCAGTAATATAGACTTTTTCCACAAACTCTCTTATGCCGTCGGCTTTTAGGTTTTTTGGTTCGTATACGCTTTCATGGTTTGAGTCCTCGACTTTTTTGCAAGAAATACACTTTCCGCAACCTCCGTCTTTACAGAGTATCCTCCTTGCAAACAACGTGCATAAACCGTCTACGGCAAGCGCGTCCTCGCTCATGATCATATAACAGTGATTGAGTCTTCCGTCGAGTATATCCCCGTCCAAAGCCTTGTAAACTTTGGTATTTTCAAGCAACTCCTCGTACTTTATCATCTATCCAATATTCCTCGCTGAATAAGCGCGTCCACTATTTTTCTGTGAGTAACTTCCGCTTCAGACGAGCAGTCTATATCTACGATCCTATCACCGTGAATCTGGCAGGCAAGTTTATAACCCTCGTAAACTTTGATATGGAAATCCATACCTTCCTGCTCCAATCTATCGTCCGCGTCCGCTCCTCCCTTTCTCTCAAAAGCAAGCGTAGGTTCTAGGTCGAGAAAAACGGTCAAGTCGGGCATTATATCCGAGCAAGCCAATTTATTGAGCGTATCGATCTTTTCGCTCCCCAAACCGCGCGCTACGCCCTGATAGGCAAAAGTAGAATCGATAAATCTATCGCAGACGACGAGTTTGCCCTCTTCAAGAGCCGGACGTATCACTTCTTCGCACAACTGCGCGCGCGCCGCGCTGTACAACATCGCTTCGCACATACCGGTCATTGCGTCGTTCGCCCTATCAAGGATCACCGCGCGTATTTTTTCGGAAATCGCATTTCCACCCGGTTCTCTCAAAAACACCGCGTCTACGCCCTTTTGATCAAGATATTCTCTTATCATTCTCAACTGAGTGGTCTTACCTACTCCTTCGCCGCCTTCAAATGTGATAAACTTACCTTTCATATTATCTCCCGCTTGAATACTATTTTATCACAGCAATACGCCCTTGGGCAAGTCCAAAGAGTCTATTGCGATACTTTTTTAGATGATCAACTACGCTTTCTTGGATAATTTCACCTTTCAGCAGCAAGGGCACTCCCGGCGGATAAACTCCGACTTCTACCGCGCTCACCCTGCCTGAGCAATCTTCTATTTCTACGTATTCGATTTCGCCCGACGTATGATCTGTCAAAGCAGGCTTGACGTTTTGCATATTCGCTGTACCTTCAAGAGCCTTAAATTTGATATTATTCAATTCTTGCGCAAGCAGATCGAGCTTGTCGCAATTAAAAGGCGTAACGATACACGCCAACATATCGTCTTGCGCCATTTCTACGTATATTCCGCGATTTGCCAATTCAAGCGTTGCCGAATACGCGTCTTGCCCTTTTATCTTAATTACGAGTCTTGTAAAATCGTCGTTTTGCACGATCTTGCCTACGGCAAGTCTTTGAGAAAATTCTTGGATACTTTTCTTGACTTCGGCGTAGAGTTTTTCGCCGTTTTCTCTCATATAAGAATTTGCATGATCCATACTTGCCATGACTAAATAATTAGGCGAAGTGGAATGTATCATTGCCCTGTAACGCTCACAGTCCAAACGTAAAGATTTATCTTTAAGACACACCAGAGCGCCGCCCCCGTAAACAGGCAGAGTTTTGTGCATACTCATAAGGGAAATATCGGCAAATTTGCAGGCGTTGTCCGGCAACAGCGAACTGTACGCAAAATGCGAAGCGTGCGCCTCGTCCACGACTAAATACGCGCCCAACTTGTCCGCAAATTCTCTTGCCAAAGAAATATCTTTACAGTTGCCGAAATAATCGGGAGAAGTAATAAAAACGCCGCCTATTTTTAAGTCGGAAATATTTTTATTTTCCAACTCGCTAATATCATTTACCGTTACTGCGTAAGCTCCGTAAAGACTGCACGCAGAAAAAAACGACTTGTGCATATCTCCTACCGCGATAAGAGTTTTGCCCTTGTCTTTACACACGCAAACGGCGATATGCATACCGCAAGTGCTGCCTTGCGTAAGTATGAGCGCGCTTTCGTACCCCATACTCTCTGCGATGGAATTTTCGCAAGACAAGATAGTGTCTTCGCATTGCAAAAGATTATCAAGTCCGAAAACTTCCGTCCAATCGTATTTTGCGCACGCAAAAATATCGTCCGACGATCCTATGCCCGAGTGCCCGGGCATACAAAACCTCGCTTTCGTATTTTCGTTCATTCTAAGTATTGTGTCATACAGAATTCGTGCCATGCTTGCTCCATATTATAAAGGCGACCCATTAAGGTCGCCCTTGAATTTTTATCTACAAAAATCAGTTGATGGAAAGTATTTTCACCTTATAGCTGTCGTCGCCGAGATCAACCGTAACTTCCGCGCCTTTTTTCTGATTGAGAATGGCTTTTGCCAACGGAGATTCGTTGCTGATCTTATTTTCGAGTATCGACGCTTCCGTAGTACCTACGATAGTGTATTCATATTCTTCTTCATCGGAATAATCGTATATCTTTACCTTGCAACCCGCTATAACGGTCGATTGCTTGCCGTCTACTTCTTCGATAATGACAGCATTGTCGATCTGATCTTGAATGCTTATGATTTCGGACTCAACGTGCGCTTGATAATCTTTTGCAGCGTCGTATTCTGCATTTTCGGATAAATCGCCGAACTCTCTTGCTTGCTTTATCTTTTCACTTGCTTCCTTTCTCTCTACATTGATAAGATGATCGAGTTTTTTTACCAAATTTTCGTATCCTTCTTTTGTCAAAACGTATTCTTTAGATTTTGCCATATATCCTCCTCAACCCGCAAACGGGCTTTATGTCATGATTAGTTTTTCCTATTTTTATTTCGATAACTCAGCACGTATAGGCTCTCGCTCATCGAAATACTTTCAAGCGTAATTCCTTCCGGCACTTCCAATTCGACGGGCGCAAAGTTCCAAATGCTCTTTACTCCGCCAGCGATAAGCGCGTCCGCCACGCTCTTTGCCGAATCCTTTTGCGTTGCTATTACGGCGATGTCAACTTGATTTTGTTGAAGATACGTCTTTAAAAAGTCCATATCGTAGACCTTGATACCATTGATACTCGTACATCTGGGATCTATATCGAACAACGCTCTGACGTAAAAACCGTCGTCCTTAAAGCCTTTATATCCCGCCAACGCTCTGCCGATATTTCCCGCGCCTACAATTATCAAGTCGTAGACTTTGTCCAAACCCAAGATAGCCGCAAGTTCGTTCTTCAACTTTCCTACGTCATAGCCGTAGCCCTGTTGACCAAAACCGCCGAAATTGCATAGATCCTGTCTTACCTGCGAAGCCGTGATATTCAGCACGCTTGCAATCTTATTGGAAGAAACGCGCTTTACGCCGCTATCAGCAAGTTGTTTTATATGCCTATAATAGCGCGGCAATCTTTTGATGACAGCTTCCGATATCATAGCGTTTCCCCCTCTATATCCGATGACGTTCTCACTGAACCTATATTTACGGATAAATTCTTAATATTTAATATTTTAATAAATTTATTCCCCACTTGTCAATAGTTTTAACTTTTGTTTGGACAACAAATTGTCGAATTGACGTCTATATTACACATTGCTTGACATAACGTAAATTAAGATATATGCTTAATATATGAAAATTTGGGCAAGACTGATAAAAGACGACAAAATATCCAAGGACATTCTCTACTATTCTTCTCTCAAGCTATCGTTTGGCAATTACGAACTGTGGCTGAGAGATATTTGTCATCAACTCGACGCGCCCAATCCCGTGCTTCTTGACCAGCACTTTAAAAATTTCGTAAACTTCCACAATACGAAATTCCGTCACGACGATTTTATCGAAACTCTCGATTACGATATGCTCATCATCGAAGATTGCAAAGAATAATATTTTTGAATTATCGATCAGAAGATTTTCGGATCGATCTTTTCTATTTCCTTTATATCATCCGCCAATATCTTTTTAAGTTGATTTTTGACGTCTTTATACGCTTCGTTCTTTATCAAATTTTCGTGCTGCGCTTTATCTTTGGTATTGTCGTACAAAAGCGACTCCTTATAAACTTTGCTAGTCGGCTTTTTCAATCCCATTGACAAAGGTCTTTTTACGCTATAAGTGTATTTATCGGTGATTATAGCGCGACCGAGTTGGGATTCGCTTATCTGCATAAATATGTGATCGCGTCCTTCATTGTTTTCCAACATCTTCAAAATGCTTTTGCTGTGATAATGCTTGGGGATCTGAGCTCCGGCAATATCCAATATCGTAGACGTAAGATCCAATAAACTCACAAAACCGCCGAAACGCTTACCTATGAACTCTTTAGTCTGATCGAGTTTTGCAAGTCCTCCGCCCGTCATTATAAAAGGAATATGAGCGCTCGCGTGATGAGGGCTGCGCTTGTATTCAAAGTTTCTGGTCTTGAAATGACAGCCGTGATCTGATGTGTAAATAATGACGGTATCGTCCCAAATTCCTTTTTCTTTGACTTTTGAGACAAAGTCCGCAAAATTCTTATCCAGTCTTTTGCAACACGCAAGATAATGAGCGTATTCCTTTTTATAATCGCCATTCAAACCTACAAGATCTTCGGGATAAGGAGAGTCTTCGAATTCCTTGTCGTCGCCTTCCGCGCATTGAAAAGTATGGGCAGTGTTTTGATGATGAGGCTCCAACTGAGAAATCATAAGAAAGAACGGTTTACTATCCGAATAACCGTCTACGTAATCCATTGCAAAATCGTTTATACTATCGCTTCTTATGCCTTTGAAATTTACTTGTTTGCCGTCATTGTCAAACATATATCCGCCGTTGACGTCGGAAGTAAATTCAAGACAATCCGCCGACAGCCAATAATCGTTGTAACCGCCGCGAAGTTGAGAGGGTATCGCCTTTTTCTCAACGTTGTTGCGCGGCTTACGACCGGTCACGTCAGACGCAAGATGCCATTTTCCTATGTATGACGTGTTGTAACCGTTGCGGTTCAATACCTTTGCAAGAGTATCGGGATCGTCCTTGTCCATAGATATTCCGTTGATATAACAACCGTTTTCACTGGCGTAGACGCCTGTCTGTATACACGCTCTCGCAGGTCCGCATACAGGTTGACAGGTAAAAGCGCTGTCAAAAAGGATGCTGTCGTCTGCCATAGCGTCGATGTTGGGCGTGACTTTTTCGTTGATCGTATCGTAACGTTGTTGATCGCTGAAATATAAGACAATGTTCATAAGATAATCCCCCGCATAAAATTTTGTTAAACGCAATCCAATTAACTCGTATAAATCAATTCTATCACAATTTAAAAAATAAAACAATGCCTTTGGAAAAGTTGCTTAAAAGAATATCGTCGTATTTGGTCAATCTAATATTCGTCAAAGAGCGATTGCGTTTGTCGCAATATTGACGATACATATACCTATTACCGTCAACTGCATAACGTTGAATGCGACAGCCGTTACTTTTTCCGACAGTTTTTTTGCGACGAAGCTACCTATCAGTCCACCGAGAACGCCCGCAACCGCCATATAAGGAAGCATCGTAAGATCGTACGATCCAAATCCTCCGCTTGCAAGTATAGTAATTACCTTGGCGATCTGCGCAAACATTATCGTCACGATAGACGCAAAAGTCGCCTCTTTCAATTCCATTGAGAACAACAATATAAATACCGCTACGTTGAACGGTCCTCCGCCTATTCCCAAAAAAGACGATAATATGCCCAGTATAACTCCTATAAGCACGTAGAAAAAGATATTTTTAAGATGAAGCGTCTTAATCTTTTTTCTAAAAAGCATATAGAAAAAGATAAGGACTACCAAAAAAAGCAATATGGAATTCTGAATTACTTTGATATAAGCGCCCGAAAAGCCGCTTGTCATCAAATCGAACAGATACTGTCCCAACACGCCGCCGCCGGCAGAAGATATTCCCAAAATAATGAGCTTGAATATCGACGTCTGTCTCTTCTTGCCGACCTGTCTTGCAAACGAGGTCAAAGACATCGCAAGCACGGTGATCGACGATAACGCGCCGATCGAAGCGCTGTCGAAATCGCCAAGCGCGTCAAGCACGGGCTTGATGACCACTCCGCCGCCCATTCCCGTGATAGCGCCTGCGAACGTGCATATCAAAGCAATGAAAAAATACAATAATGCTATCAAATATTTTCCTCCTGAGTACGCGCTCTCTTAGCTCTCTTTTTCAAACGTACGACAAGCGCGATAACTGCCACTGCGATCAACACTACGACCGCGCTCACACCGTAAACTACTGCAAGTTCCGGCACGACGAAAAACTTAGTGTACTCGGTTACCTCTTGATGCATATTTGCAGGAAGATCGGGCAATACGTATGCGTTTGATCCGTCGTTTTCGCCGTAATATACTCTAATTACGTTTATGCTCTCGCCGTTGATTTTTGTGTTGACTGTCGTTCCCGAAATATCGCAATCTGTCTGATAAGGAATGACCGTAGTCGATTGAAGGTCGTTGCACGCCGCTCTTACTCCGCTCATATACTGCATAGAACTTGCGTTGAGCGCTCCGAAACCGTCAATATCCAGCGATATACTTATATCTTTTTTATTCGCATTTACTATCTTGATATATACTACTTGTTCTTGCTCGTCTACGGATGCGGAAGAATAAACTCCCTTGGCTTTTATACCCGTATCTATATATCGTGTCCCCGTGTTGTTGGCAAAGAGCATTTGATTGAAATAGTTGGGAGTAAGCACGATGTTTTGCGAGTCAAACCATATCATATTGATATTCCAACACTGAGAATTTATCTTTGCGAAAGTCGGAGCGTAAGACGCCATTTTGACTATGTCTGCATTGCGTTCCAACGCCGTCAGATAACTCGCTTCCTCGATTGCCGACCACATATTGTTTTGCGTCCAGTATTTGCCTATACCCCACGCGCTTGCAGCGTATTCGCCTACGAATACAGTCGCGCCGCTGCGCTCGTAAGAGTCGTATCTGTCGTTGTTTTTGAAAAGTTTGTTTTGAGAGGTATAGTAATGTTCGTCGACCAAAGTATCGGTATATTTTTCGTTGATGATTTCCCAAGCTTCGTCAACGTAATCTCCGCTGAACTGATAAGACGCGGAAGAAATTATTTTTATTTGATAACCTCTTTCTTTACAATATTCCTTAACGCGATTGTAAAGCGCGTCGAAATTGCGCCAATACAATTCGCCCCAATTCTCGTTGCCCAATCCTAAATATTCGACGTTGAACGGTTCTAAATGTCCGTTTTGAATACGTTTTTGCACCCATTCGTTATTAACGTCAGTTCCGTTGGCGTACTCGATCAAATCGAAAATATCCTGAACGTACTGCTCGAATTCCGCAGTACCCGGTCTTAGCGCAACGGTATCGAGATAGTCCTCCCACTCCTGCTGAGTCATTTTTCCGTTCTTATATTCTTTTGATACCGCGTTGTATTTTGCCTGAAACTGACATATCATACCCACGTTGAGAATTGGCAAAGGCTTCGCGCCGAGATCTTCGCAAAGTTGGAAATACTCATGGTAGCCTAACGCGAAAGTATTGTTGTAATATCTTCCGTTTTCGTCCTCGCGCCAAATGTTGTGATACTGCTCTCTTTCTTCAAGCGGTCCGATAGTCTTTTTCCAATCGAAAAGATGCTCGAACGTATCGCCTTCGGCAAGGCAACCGCCCGGAAATCTTATAAACGCGGGAGAGAGATTTTCAAGCGCGTTATATAGGTCTTCGCGCAAAGAAACGTACTTCCATTCGTCTTTGCCGTAACCGTAAGAATCTTTTGGTATCAAAGATACGAAATCCACGTCAAGACTGCCGTTGCCTTCTATGGTGATGACAAGACTGCCGTCCTCAGTGGCTGTAGATCGCAAAGTCGTCTCTATCTTGCTCCATTCGCCTGCGCTTGTCTTAGAAAGATCGAACTTGGCTTTATTGACGTTTGAAGCAGACTTCAACTGAGCGTATATTTCTCCCTCAAATCCGTTGGGACGAACGTACAGCGAAACGTCGTAATCAACGTCCTTGTGAAATCCCATATCAGGAGTGTTCATTTTCTCGCTGTTGTAGTTTTTAGTCAACGTATCGTAAAACTCCACAAATCCCAAATTTTCAAGCGAAATTTCTCCGCTTGCGTCTATTCTCAAAAACGACGGATTAGCCGAATTGAGCCCGCCCTCGTTGCTCAATTTAATACTCTCTCCGACAAAATTCCAATAAGCGGTAGGCTGCTCCGCATACTCGAAACTTCCATTGTTGACAAGTTGAGAGATCAAACCCCCGTCTCCCGCAAAAGATATGTCTTCCAAAAAAAGTCCGTACATCGTATCGTCGATCTCTACGCCCATATTATCCTTTGACACGGTGGCGGAAATAGAATTCGGAACGGAACACGCTCCCAACGCTACTATGCACGCTAAAGCAAGCGCAATGATAATCGTTATCAACAAATTCTTTCTTTTCATAATTTCCTCCGACGGCTATGATCGCCTTGCGCGTTTATTTCTTTACGGACGCTTTGCCCGATCTCTTCCAATTTACGTTTAAAAGTATATATACTGCGACAAGCAATACGATAGAGCCGATCAATACGCCGAACATTGCGCCTGTCGAAACTTTGTTGTCAAAAAAGTATATATTGCAGTCAACGGAATCTCTGACTTTATCGATCACGAGCGAATCCGCTCCCATATCTTCCAATTCTCTGAATATACCGTTGAGAGAATGATTGCGTATAAGCGAAGTGCCGTAAGTGCCGGGCAAGAAAGAAAGCGCGTTTTGAAGTCCTTTGCCGTATTGCGAAATAGGCATATACGCTCCGCAGATAAAGCCGTAACCTGCGCTCACTATCGTTCCTACCGCCGACATCTGTCCTTGCGACGAAAGAAAATGATTTACTATCGCAGACAATGCCGTGCCGAAAAGCGAAAGGAGTATCACGTCGAGTATGACCAAGAATACGTCTCCCGCGCTCATATACCAACCTGTGCAAGCAAGGTATATCAAGCCGAGTAACAACGCTAAGAAGCATATCAAAAGCGTTGATATGAGCGTCGAAACGTAATACGAAATCGCAAGCGTTGATTTTTTTACGGGCGCGATCAAAAAGTCGTGTATAACGCCCTTGGCTTTATCTTGAACCATAACCATATTCGACGAAAAAGCAACCGTGATACAGCATACCGCCAACAGCGCGGAAATGAGTTCTCCGCCGACAAAACCGTTTATGAGTTTGTCAGGCATTTCAACGCCCTCGGGAAATCCCATGAGAAAACTTTCTTTATAAACTCTGCTGAGAAAAGTAGCGTACAGCACCAACAAAATTATAGGAGTGATCAAAGACGCGAAAAACATACCTTTATCTTTAAAGAACAATTTGATATTTCGCTTTGTCTGCGCAAGAAACTTATTCATCTGCGTTGCCTCCCGTCAGTTTTTTGCCCGTAACGGATAAAAATACGTCGTCCATCTTTCCCTTGACTACTTCGTAATCGTCGAATATATCGGGATAACGCACTATCAACTCCGTCGCTTTTTTCGTATCGGGAACTCCGATACGGTAACCGTCCGCGATCTTTTCATAAGGCAGTTCAAGCGACTTGATCTTTTCTTCGTCCGAACCGTAGATCGTGATAAAGTCGCCCGTGTATTTGTTTTTCAATTCAAGAGGAGTACCTTCGGCAACGATCTTTCCGCTGTCGATTATCACGACGTAGTCGGCTTCCGCCGCTTCTTCCATATAATGGGTAGTCAAAAATACCGTCAAGCCGTCGCTTTCTCTAAGCTCGGATATTACTTTCCAAAGCGTTTTTCTCGTCTGCGGATCGAGTCCCGTCGTAGGTTCGTCCAAAATAAGTATCTTCGGACTATGCAACAACGCTCTCGCTATATCCACTCTCCTGCGCTGACCGCCCGAGAGTTTGCCCACAGCGCGTTTGAGAAGAGGCGATATATCCAAAAGGCTATCGAGTCTTGCAAGTCGCTCGTCAAATTCTTTTCCCTTGATGCCGTAAAGAGCCGCGCGGCTTAGAAGATTATCCTTTACGCTCAACGCTTTGTCCAAAACGCTGTTCTGAAATACCACGCCCAAATCTTTTTTTGTAGAAAAATCGCGGCGATCTATATCCTCTCCGTTTATTATCACGCTGCCGCCGTCTTTGCGAAGGCGGTTGCAAATTATAGAAATCGTCGTACTTTTACCCGCGCCGTTTACTCCGAGAAAAGCAAACAATTCTCCTTTCTTTACGCAAAAACTCAAATCGCAAACTGCTTTAACGTCCTTAAACGACTTATAAAGATGGCTGATCTCGATGATATTGTCTTTGGAGTTTTCCCTTTCCATTTCCGTCTCCTCAAAAAAACCGCGTCGGCTTGTCCGCTGCAATTTCGATTTCAGTATAACATCATATCCGATAAATTGCAATGTTATCGCCTACAATTTATGCCGCCGTCGACGTAAATACGCTTTACTCTTTGAGAAATCGAACACACAATTTCGTAATTCACGCTCCCCGCCAATCTTCCCAGTCGCTCCGCCGAAATCTCCTCTCCGCCTTGTCTGCCTATAAGCGTAACGTCGTCGTAAAGACTTACGCCGTCAATATCGCTGACGTCTACCATCATCTGATCCATACATATCCTTCCTAAGACGGGCGCGCGTTTTCCGCGAATAAGGACGTACGATTTCCCCGAAAGTATTCTCGGATAGCCGTCCGCGTAACCCACCGGCAAAGTAGCGACAACCATCTCTTTATCCGCTACGAACGTACGTCCGTAACTCACGCCCTCGCCTTTTTTTAAATTTTTGATATGTATTACGCTAGTATGCCAACTCAACGCAGGGCGCAAACCTGACGAAGCTCCGACGTTTGACGACGGATCGAGACCGTAAAGCGCTATTCCTGCGCGAACCATTGAATAATTTGGGCGAGAGTTTAAAATTCCCGCGCTGTTGCACGCGTGAACTATAGGTAAATTAATTCCCGTATTTTTCAAACCGTCAAGAAAGGCGTTGAATCTCGATATCTGCAAATCAGTATAATCGTTATCCCTTTCGTCGGCGCAGGCAAAGTGAGTAAAAATGCCCTGCGTCGTTAAATTTCTTAAACTAAAAACCTCGCCGGCTGAATTGATTTCATTAGGCAAAAAGCCTATCCTACCCATACCGCTGTCGACTGCGATATGAACTTTTGCCTTTACGTTCAAACCTTTGCAAAACGTATCCAAAAGCTTCGCGCTCTCGCCCGAAAAAACCGTCGCTTGCAAATCGTATTTTATAAGTTTGCCAAAATCGCAAGGCGGAGTATTTCCAAGTATGAGAATGGGAAGGGATATGCCGTTTTTTCTCAACTCTACCCCTTCTTCAACTGTCGCGACAGCAAAATAGTCCGCTTCGTCTTTGCAAAGTCTAGCGACTTCTATCCCGCCGTGTCCGTAAGCGTTTGCCTTGACTACGCACATAAGTTTTACGCCATCGCTCAACTTCGACTTGATCGTCTTCACGTTTTCGAGCAAAGCGCTCGTATCTATAAGACAGTACGTCCGCATAGTAGTATTATCTATCATTTGCGCCGTCCGTCGCCGATATGAATTCTTCAAGAAGCGCGCTTTGCAGTTGCTTTACCAAATCTTCCGCTTTCCCGCCGACTTTTTTACCGTCGATCTCGCCTACTTGCAAACAAAGCGAACCCGCGCTGGTCACGATTATTTCGTCGGCGTTTATCATTTCCTCCACGCTAAACGGTCTTACGTCTACGCCGATACCCAACTTCTCGCACATAGACATCAAATGCGCTCTTGCAACGCCCGCTAGTATAAATTCGTCGGCAGGCGGAGTGATCAATCTGCCGTCCTTGATAATATGCGCGTTGCTGTGCGCGCACTCCGTCACTCTGCCGTCGCGGTGAAAAACAGTTTCGTGAACGCCTTCTTCGATAGCTCTCTGCGAAGCCATCACCGACGGAATAAGGTTGAGCGTCTTTATATTGCAATGCAAAAATCTAGTGTCTTTTTCAGTCACAACGCTTATCTTTTTGCTCATATCGACAATATCGCACGGTTTGAGAACCACCCACAAATTAGCCTTGATATCTTCTCCGTAAGCGTGATTTCTTATCTGCGTGCCTCTCGTCGCCTGCCAATAGACGAAGAGATTTCCGTCGTCGCATTTCTTTACAAGATCTTTGAGCAGATTTGCAAGATAACTCTTATCGAAATCGAGATTTATTTTCAGAGCCTTTGCGCTTTTGAAAAATCTATCGATATGCTCGTCAAGCGTAAAAATATTGTAATTTCTCGAATACGTCGCGTCATACACCCCGTCGCCGAAAAAACAAACTCTGTCGTTCATTGGTATTTTCATACTTTCGAGTTCGCCGTACTCTCCGTTGTAATAGCCTAGATATTTCATTTGATCCCTCCAATAACGCCTTCACCGTATATTTTATTTTGTAAAAGTACAATTTATTATATAAATCGCGATCGGCAAATGACACAAAAGCGTTTTTCTCGCGCTTATTCTTGACAGCTTTTTGATAAAAGACTATAATTGTTACGCAAAAAAGGATTATACGATATGAACGATCAAGATACGTCTCTTCTAAAAATAAACCCCGATCCTATACGGGACAATATACAAGACGACGAGGAAATACTTTGGCAAGGCAAACCGCAAAAGTTTGCTTTTGTAATGGAGAAAATTTTCCAGATGTTGCCCGTCGCGCTACTATTCGGCGCATTCGACGGTTTTATGCTAAGCGGAATTATTATAGGACATGAGAAATCAGGAAAAGAAATACCGATATTTCTTGTGATTTTTCTCATTGTCTTCTTCTCTTTTCATCTTTTGCCGCTTTGGATATGGATCTCCAGAGTCATTACCGCGGGAAAAAAATATAAAAACGCCGAATACTGCATCACTGACAGAAAAGTGATAATACAATTCGGTTTAATGAAAAAAGAAATCAAAATTATTCACTTAGAAAATATCACAACGATTTATTCCAAGATCAATTTATTTGAAAAATTACTTGGCATCGGCGATTTGTATATGTACGTCGCAAAAGACAGTTACGCATACTCATTGAACGACATAGCTCAACCTCGCGAAATAGAAGCTAAATTAAAACAAATCCTTTCCGCTTATAATAAAGAAACGGAAAAAAGCTTGAATGATGGGCAAGATTACGATGAATACGACTATCGGGAAGAAAATTTATCCAATTCCGACTCCGACTCGGAAAATTATACGAATACGGAAGAAAATACTTCAAATTTAAATTTCTAGCTTAGTTTTCAGACAATGCGCTGACGTAACCCAACACCTTGGACTGCTTTTGGGGCGAGAGCTTGCGGTACTTTGCCAAAAGTTCCCTCTCATTGTCCGTCAAGTATTCCCTTTCTTCAATGATTATCCGTCCGTCCTCACTTTCTCTGCCTATCAAATAATCTATCGTCACGTTGAGATGATCGGCTATCTTTCTTACGGCTTCGATACTGGGCGACGAGGACTGTTTTCCAAACCATGAAGCGATCGAAGATGCCGGTATGCCTGTATATTCGGAAAGTTGTTTTTGAGTGAGATTGTTCTCTTTCATTATTTGTCTGAGATTGTCGTTGAAGATTTGTTTGTCCATGATATTACCCCTACTGTAAAATTTATATTATTATCGAAATTAAGTGTTGACAATTCGTAATTAAGTGTGTATAATATAATTGACAGTAGAAATACGTTTCAAAAGACAAAGTTCTTCATAATTTTAATCTTAGTCCTTAGGGACAACCTACATTTATTATAATAACCTTTTCACAACAAATATCTCCGCTTTTTCAAGCGGAGATATTTGTATGATATATTATATAAAAAAGATATCTTTGGAATAAATTTTTATTCTACGGACTCGTCAGATCCGTCGCCAATTTCAGAATGTCCGTCGGGTTGTTCTGTAAATACCTCGCGTTCGCTATCTGCGTTTTCGCCAACAAAATTTGCTGCGTCTTCGCCGCCTACTTCTTCTACGCGCTCTTGCGCTTCGGCTCTTCTTATTTCCAATTCTGCTTTTATTTGAGCAAAACGCTCTCTCGACAGATTTGCCTTATGCGAGAAAATGATAGATATCAAGAAGATAAGTCCCGGCAAAA
This sequence comes from uncultured Clostridia bacterium, assembly GCA_947174325.1. Lineage (GTDB taxonomy): Bacteria > Bacillota > Clostridia > Christensenellales > UBA3700 > RACS-045. The sequence goes on along the minus strand of CAMWIL010000005.1, from coordinate 11,234 downwards.
GTCCCAAAACCACTCTGACGGCAAACAATGCGCTGTCAGGCTGCTGTATCACGCTTCCGTCCGTGCTTTCTATATAGCCGAAAGCGCCCAACACAGCGGAAACGAGCGCAATGGAAACGCCGTTTGCGACCTTATACATAAATTGCGTAATACCGTAATAAGCGCCCTCTCTTCTCGTACCGTTGACGTACTCGTCCACCTCGACGACGTCGGGTACGCTTGCGTAAGGGAGAATTTGTATCGCTGACATTCCAAAGCCTGCGAAAAGACATAGCAAAACGGTGCTCCATACCGTCTTCACGGGGACGAAAATCGCAAATATAAGCACGAACGCCATATATACGCAAGCGATCGTGTAGACCTTGTGTTTGTTGAATCTTTCGCTGAGTTTTACCCAAACGAACGAAGACGCGATAGCGCAAATAAGCGGAATAGCCACGAAAGCCATTGACATTGCCCCTCCGCCAAAGCCGAGAGAATCGTTTATGAAAAACATAAATACCGCCATAATGATGTCAAAGCCTATCATACTCAGAAGATAGCACATCATTATATTGCGAAATTCCGGCAATTTGAAAAACTCTTTAAGCGTGACGAAAAAGCCTTTATCGTTGGGCTGCGCGTCATCTACTCTCTCTTTGACGTTGCCTGCGCACAACAACATAATCGCTATCGACAGAAAAGCAAATACCGACGCGGAAAGTAAATACGCCTTTTTAGAACTGCCCAATAATTGATAGAACAGACTTTCCTGACCGTCTGCAAATAGCGCAAAAAGCGCCGCGCCGAGTATGATACCCACGTTGGCAAGCGCGATCCTGATGCCGTTGAGCGAGGTGCGTTCGTCATAGTTATCCGTCATATTAGCCGTGATAGCGTTGTAAGGTATATACACTACCGTCCAAGCGGTGTTGAATAGCATATAAGCCAAAGTATAATAAATCATCTTGCCGATTTGCGCGTTTTCGCCGAACGGCGCAAGCCACAAAAGAAGAAACGCCAAGCCGTAAGGTACCGCGCCGAAAAGCATATATACCCGTCGCTTGCCCCACTTGCTCTTCGTCTTGTCGGAAATCCTTCCCATAAGATAATCGGTGACCGCGTCCCAAAATTTTGCTATCAAAAATACCGCGGAAGCAAGTTCTGCTTTAAGTCCGCCGACGTTGACGAAAAAGTATAGCAGATAAAATGAAATCGCCGCAAACATTATATTGGCGGATAAATCGCCTAAGCCATAGAAAAATTTTTCTTTAAATTTGAGTTTCATGTTCCTCCTAGCGAATACCCGATGTCAACTCAATGGAACATAGCGCGCCGCCGTTTGCATTATTATTTGTATTATAACACTAATATCCGTCATAAAACTACTATATTAAATAAAAATATCAAATAAATTGCTTCGACAAAATTTTTAATAAACTCTTGACACGCTATCTTAAATAAGAGTAATATAGTATTAAATAAAAATTAAATTTTTTTTAGGAGGCATTTTTTATGAAAAAGAAATTGGTTGCTATCGTAGCCCTTGTTCTTATCGTAGTTCTTACGTGTTCTTTGGCTGCTTGCAACAAATCCGATTCAATGTTTGACGGCAATTTTAAAAAAGAAGCAACAAGCGAAGAAGCGTCTTCTACGTGGAAAACCGCGCAAACCGCTTTGGGAAAAGACTCTTCTGAGCTCGCAACCGCATCCGACGACGAAGACAGCTCGCCTGTTAAGGGTTGGAAGGGCATGAAGGTAAGCATGGACGCGCGTTCCAATTCGACCAACGTTGTTGACGGCGTTAGCTACGAAAATATTATGATCATGCAAGCCGAAGGCGCTTTGCTTTTCGATGGCAGCGCTGTAGCGGTAACTTCCAAAATGGGCACGTCTAACTCAACAGACGATAAAACCGAAAGCTCAACTGTAAGCGTTGGCACTTTCGTAAAGGACAAGACGATTTTCACCAACTTGACTCTCAGCAAAAAAGAGGCAGAAAAAGAATTGCAAGAGAGATCTCTCAAACTCAAATATACGACCGATCTTGATCCTATAAGTCAAGCAATCATTAATATGTTGCCTGATTACGAGTTTTCAGAGACCGTTATCGATGCAATAGCAGAAGTAATATTAGACATGACGTATGACGAACTTGTAAGCACATACGACGGATTCAAAGCGTACGTTGACAATAGCGGAGACTACAACCGCGTAAAATACGTTCTCACAGCTCAAATGGTCGCAGATCTTAACGGCGAAGGCGAAGAATTCGTAAAGAATGCAGTTCTTGGCGAATGCTCTATCATTATCGTTACTGATAAGGCAACGGGTGCTTTCCAAGGCGCTAAATTTGAGACCAACACGACTATCACAACTAATATAGAAGGAAGCGACGTTACAATTTCGGCAAAAGCTTCTTGCTCTATCGAAAATTGCAGCGAAATAACTTCTTATCCTGAAGATTTGGATAGCTATAAGGACATCAAAAACATTACTAAAGATGACATAGCTAATATTTTGTATCCAAGCGAAAACTAAGAATTAGATTTCTTAAAATCAAAAGACGGTCGAAAGACCGTCTTTCTTTTTGCCCCATCGCTTTTATCAGACGATTTAAATATTGCTATTGCAATCGATCTGTATTTTCGAGTATAATTGAAATGAGGTGAAAGTTATGAACGAATTGAAAACGCCCTGGTCGGACAAGATTGACACAAGTCAATATCCCCGTCCTCAAATGCAAAGACAGAACTGGCAATCTCTTGACGGAGAATGGGACTTGAAAATCGTCAAAGGAAACTTATCGACAAATATTGCCGATATAGATTTTGACTTAAAAATACGCGTGCCTTTCTCCCCCGAAAGTATTTTATCAGGAGTAAAGCGAGTCACTACCCCCGACGAAGTACTGATATACAAGACGAATTTCAAAAGAATTGAAGAAGACAAGATCGCTCTGCTCCATTTCGGCGCCGTAGACTATGAATGCAAAGTATATATCAACGGACGCGAAGTCGGCAGACATATCGGAGGATATACGTCTTTTGAGATAGACGTCACGGATTTTTTGCAAGAGCAAAATCAACTCATAGTATGCGCGGTAGATCCGTCGGATACTAAGCCGATAAGCAGAGGCAAGCAAAAGATAAAAAACGGCGGAATATGGTATACTCCGACTTCGGGGATATGGCAAAGCGTATGGTTAGAATACTTGCCGAAAAAATATATCAAGTCGCTCAAAATAACGCCTGATTTCGACAACTCGCGCGTGAGTATTCGCGCTTTGACAAACGACGGCGCAAGCGATTTTAGAATAATCGCAGACGATGGAAAAGAATACTCTTCCGTTGGCGGCGAAGTATCGATCGAATTGGAATCGCCGATTGCCTGGACGCCCGAAAATCCGCATTTGTATTACTTCAAAGCGATATATCACGACGATGAAGTGAACAGTTATTTTGCGATGCGTAAATTTTCTGTCGGCAAACGCGAAGACGGCAAGCCGTGTTTTATGCTCAACAACAAACCCTACTTTATGACGGGACTGCTCGATCAAGGCTACTGGTCTGACGGACTTTATACCGCCCCAAACGATAGCGCTTTGATATACGATATTCAACTTGCGAAGGAATGCGGTTTCAATACGCTGAGGAAACATATAAAGGTAGAACCTATGCGGTGGTACTACCATTGCGACAGACTGGGTATGATAGTGTGGCAAGACTTTGTCAACGGCGGAGGCAAATACAAGAAATCGGCTATACTGATACTGCCTAATATCGGCATCCGTATCAAAGACGATAATTACGGTTTTTACGCTCGATCCGATGAAGAAGGAAGACGGCTGTATTATAAAGAAATGGACGAAGTAGTCGACCAACTCTACAACTGCCCTTCTATCGCGCTTTGGACGCCTTTCAACGAAGGTTGGGGACAATTCGACAGCCTCAAAACCTGCAAATATCTGCGCTCGCTCGATAACACAAGACTTATTGACCACGCAAGCGGTTGGAGCGACCAAGGCGGAGAATTCAGAAGTATACACAAATATTTCGTAGCTTTCAAAATGCCGAAAAAAGAAAACCGTCCCGTGATACTTACCGAATTCGGCGGTTACAGCCTATCGCTTGACGGACACGCTTTTTCCAATAAGACTTTCGGATATGCAAAATACCGCGACAAAGACAAATTGAACGGCGCTTTGAAAAAATTGTGGCTCAATGAAATAATCCCCGCGAAAGAACAAGGATTGTGCGCGTCGATCTATACTCAACTCTCCGACGTACAAGACGAAACAAACGGTCTTGTCACCTATGACAGACAAGCGGTAAAAGTTGATCAAAAACAAATGGCGGAACTCAACGGAAAACTCAACGAATAAATTTGCTCAAAATCCTTGCCAAACCTTCGTCAGTTTCGCGACTTCCGCCAAACTTAAAATTACCTGACTCGCAGCAATAGCGCGGGTTCTATCCGTCTTACGGGAATTGCGCACAACATTGACACGGCGTAGATCAATATTGGTATCGCAAATACTATCGCAACGATATACCCCCACGGAATTATGAAAGAAAAGTGTCCCGCGCCTATAAAACTTCCGAATAGCGAGAGCATAGGCGAAGTCGTCAAAGCCCCAACTATTCCTCCGACGACGCTTCCTATCGCGCCGAGTATTACCATAGCGACGGCTATTTGCGTCATAACGTCTGCCGTCGTATATCCCAAAGCCTTGTATATAGCGTAATTGCGACGCTCGCGAAGCAGTTTGAGTTTTATCAGCATCACCAAAAGCAACGCGATCACTATCGCCGTGATAGAAAAGAATACGCTCATTACCGCGTCGGCGGCAGTTTCTACGGTATTGAGAAAAGAACTGTTAAGCACGTCCCTGCCCCTTTGAAAACCGTTGTACTGCACGTTGCCTCCCGCAACTTCTCTAAGTACGTTGTCGAGTTGGTCGATAGTGGGAGCTTTGCCATTTTCAAAGTATATCAAATGCTGGGAATAGAAAGCAAAGTCGTCTAGATCGTACAATTCGTCTATTATATCGACAAATCCGAGAAATCTAGCGTTGTCGATAAGATTTTGAAAATACCCTACGATTACGCAACTCTTTTCACTCTTGACCATATCGACTTCCATAGACATATTAACGCTGTCGCCGATACTCAACCCCTCGCTTTTAGCATACTGTTCTTCTATAAGTATCTCGTTGGAATATTTGGGATACCTTCCTTGATATAGAAAATTAGTGCGCATATGGTCAAACGAAGAATAAAGTTGACCGTAACAGTAATCGTCGTCTATGCTAATACCTACTCTGGTACAGATCACGTCCGCCTCAAACCCGTCCATTTCGTGTATAGCGTCGAAATAAGGCGACGGATCTTCGTAATAAAATCCTATATAGAAATCTGCGTTTTCTATAGCTGACATATTAATTATCGCGCTCTGATCGACTTTGAGATTGTAGAACACTACGCTTACGAAAGAACACAGCAAAGACATTATAAGCACTATCGCCATTACCATCACGCTTCTATGAGTTTCGCCGACTACGCTCTTTACTCCGAGATGAGCGTTGACGGTTATTCTCGATTTATCCAACGGCGCTTTGTTTTTCTTGAACGAGTGCGTTTGGATATTGCTTCGCATAGCGGAGAGAGGCGTTATTCTTTTGACTTTGGCGGTAGACAAGTATACGACTGACGATACCAACGCAACCACAACGAAGATAGCTATAAACACTCCGCCCACGTTCGTCCCTATAGCCTTGGAACAATCAAGTCTTGCCATATTGGTTACGATTCCCACAAACGTCGGCATAAGTCCTATACCCAAAACGACGCCGACGAGCAGACAAATTCCGCTTATCACGCCGTATATTGCCAAATAACTAGCTCTCAACTGATTTGTCGTATATCCAAGCGACTTCCATACTCCGAGATTACGCACCTCGTCAAGAACCGAAGAGCGCACCAAAAACGCTATAACTATCGCGACGATCGCAGCGACGATTATCGCAAACGCTATCATTGCCGTGCCGAGCAGAAGAATAAATCCTCTCGTGCCCGTCTTAAAATCTTCGCGCGTCCAATAACTGCTGTAAACTATCGGCGCAGTAGGATCTTCTTGAAGTCTGCTGGCGTTGTAATCGTTCAAAGCGTCGACAAAAACGCCCAACAATTCCTGTTGAGCAAGCGTATTCGCCTTTTCATCTGTATAGTTGAACCTAATATTTATACTGTACTCTTCTATTATGCTTTTGTCTGTCTGCGAAAGCTTTGCGATCTCTTGATACAAATCCCCGCCGACATAGACGTTGGAGTGATGGTATATCCTCGTCATATCGTCGTATATTCCGGCTATGTAGCCTTCGTATCTTACTCCGTTGTTGACGTAGACGGCTTCATCGCCTACGCTTATCGGAGACGTTTCCGCGCAATTACCCGTGATATAAAATTTGTATCCCTCTTTTTCCACGCTATCTCTCAAATATGGCTTGAACGCGTTGTCTTCATCGTCGATATTCATTGCTAGCCACGAATTGAATATAAGCGACTGCCCTTGGGAATTAAATACGGACAGACGGTTGTTGTCGTCTTCTCCGATCGCCGTTTCGAAATAATAAATTTCTTGAACGTCGTAAAGTTCTACGTCATCTCTTTCTTTGAGAATATTTTCTAATAAAGCCTGCTCTTCGCCGGGATTTTCATATACGCTTATCCAGCAATCGGGCGAATTGGAAAGATTTCGCGCATTGTAATACAGTCCGTCCATTCCCAAGCATATCGACAAACCTACTATCATCATAATTACCGATAACGAAATGAACAAGCCTGTAATAATAAAACCTGTTTTGCCTTTGTGAAAATGGGATTTGATTATGCTCCACATATTACCACCCCATTTCGTCAAGGAAGCATTTGAGCTTATCCAGTCTTGATTTCTCTTCTAAGGGATCGTAATTCCCAAGCGAAATTTCGTTGAGAATAACGCCGTCTTTGAGATATAATACGCGACTGCCCCTTATCGCGCTGCGGATATCGTGAGTGACCATAACGATGCTTTTGCCTTGCGCGTGCAAGTCGTTCATAATATCGAGTACTGCGGTAGAGTTGGCTGAATTGAGCGCGCCGGTCGGTTCGTCGGCAAAAATTACTTTGGGATCGTTGATGATAGCTCTGACAAGTCCTACTCTCTGCAATTCTCCTCCGGACATTTGCGTAGGAAATTTTGAGTACATATCCTTGCTTATACCCACGCTCTCGAAATATTTACAAGCGTCGCCATAAACTTGCTTGCGCGGTCTTTTAGACAGATATCCGGCAGAAAGAACGTTGTCCATAATACTCATATTGTCATTGAGAAATGATTCTTGAAAAATAAAGCCGCAATTGGCGCGTCTGAATTTCGCAAGCTTATCGTTTGAATATTCGGATATTTCTTCTCCGCCGAAAATTATCTTTCCGAGCGTAGGTCTGTCCATACCGGAAAGCGCGTATAAAAGCGTTGACTTACCGCTTCCGCTATTGCCCATAATGACCGTGAAATCGCCTTCGGCAATTTGCAAATCAAGGTTGTTTAGCACGTGCTGTTGAACTCCGCCTACCGAAAAAGTTTTGCAAAGTCCTTGCGTAGAGATAACGAAATCATTGCCGTGTTCCATAATTCCTCCTTTGACTTCCGTCATCTTTATTTTAGCGCGTGGCTTTGCTAAACGATTTGTCGTAAATCTTTCTTTTCTTTCTCAATTCTTTCCGAATATAGGCAAAACTATTTCCACTACAAAACCGTCTTCGTTACGGCAAGACATCTCTCCGCCCATTCTCGCGATCAACTTTCTGCAAATATGCAAGCCAAGCCCCTGACCGAGCGTTTCGCTCGTCTTTTCGCCTCTGTAAAATCTGTCCATAACGTATTGCAGTTGCTTGGGATCAACGCCGTTGCCAAAGTCTTTGATCACCGTAACAAACTTGTTTTCTCTTACGCGCATATTCACTTCGATAGGCGTATCTGCGTATTTATACGAATTGGCTATGATATTGTCTATTATTTGCCCCATACGGATCTTGTCGTAAAGAATATCGCATTCCGCGGGGTCGTTGCGCGTGACTCGCGAATTGTAGTCGCTTTCGTCTATCAACTCGGCGAATTCCTTGCTCGTATGCTTTGTAAGATAAATATTCAACTGTCCTTCTTCTTCAAGCGTAGCCTGATAAAAATCGTTGACTAAGTTTTCTATCATATTGGCTTTGTCAAGTATGATTTTATAATTCTCTTCGCCTTGCGCAATCGAACATTCCGCAACCGCCTTTATACTAGCCAGAGGCGTTTTTATATCATGACCTATCTCTTGCAATAGACTGCGTTTTTCCACAGCCGACTTTTGCTCTGCAAGGCGGCTTTCTTTGAGGTTGTTTCGCATTATGTCAAAGGCTTCGCCAAACGAACCGAAAGATTCGTATTTATCCAAAATCAGAGGAGAATCGAGATTGCCCTTCGCCACTTCGCCTGCAAAATCTTTGAGTTTGGAAAACGGACGCAACGTACGCCTATATACTACGGCTAAACCTACCGCAATACACGTCGCCATTGCCAAAAGAGAAGCGACGGCAAACCATATAAAAGTAGCGCGCATCTTTTCAAAACGTCCTTGAGCGTCAGTATAAAAAACTATCTTATCGTCTTTGAAATCAACGACGATATCGCCGTCGCCAAGCGCTCGGCTTATTCGCGCCTCAAACGACATCTCCGTTACGTCAACCGTAGAATATAAAATATTGCCTTCTCTGTCAAAAAGCGTATAATCGTACTTACCCGTGATAGGCTCTCCCTGCGAAAGCGATTGCTTGACTTCATTAATAAAGACCGTATCTACTCTTTCGTATTCAAACCCATAACCTATACACAAAAACACGCAAGCCGCTACTAAAAACGCCGCAACCGCAATCGAAATTGTTTTCTTCATTCTCCCCTCTATTCAAACTGATACCCCACGCCCCAAACGGTAGTGATAAATTCTCCGCTATATTTCTCTATCTTCTCGCGTATGCGGCGAATATGCACGTTGAGTGTGTTGTCAGTATAATAACCTTCGCCCCAAACGTCGCGGATAATATCGTCTTTGTCAAGTACCTTACCGCGATTGCAGAAAAGATAATAAAAGAGTTTGAACTCCATATTCTTCAATCTCTGCGTGACGCCGTCGCGCGTGATCGTCATAGCGTCCTTGTCTACTGACAATCCGCGATATTCTTCAAGAGTTTTTTCGCCGTCTTGCAAAAGCTTTTGAACCTTGCACAGCATTACCTGTAAAGAAAAAGGTTTGATTATATAATCGTCTGCGCCGAGATGATATCCCCTCAGCATATCCCTCTCCTCCGAACGAGCGGAGATCAGCAATATTTTCGCCTGCGGACAACGTTTTCTTATGACTTCGATATAATCGTAACCGCAGTCCCTGCCAAGGTTTATGTCCAATAAAATTACCCTTATGTCAATAGGTATCTTCTGCAAAGCGCTTATGCCATACTCCGCTCTCGCCGATAAGCCGAACATCGTAAAATATTTCGCAATAGCGTCGGCTAGTTCTTTCTCGTCGTCGATTATCCAAACTTTCTCTTTCATGCGCCAAACCCCGCCGTTGCAAAATTATCTTAATTTAATTATAACATACAAATACGCAGTTTCAAACATAGGATAGAAGAAAATTCTTTCTTGATTATGAATTGATATTTTTCTTATTTGATTAATTTATCTTGTCGGCATCTTAAAATCTTTAAGCGCTTTGTTAAGATAATCGTTGAATGGTTTCATTGCTTTGAAGATCTCTATCGCTTTTGTTAAAAAGCCCGTTTCATCACAGAGTTCTTCGTCCGAAACAAAATACTCTAAATACCAAGATTTGTATTTTATATACTCGGCTTGCGGATGATTTTTGTCATAGCCAGAGGGAACGTTTTTCAACGCAGCGCCTTTTACGGTAAAATACTTCTTGAATTCATCGTTGTTTATTATCGCATTCCATTCGTCAGAATGATCAGAAATATAATCGCGTACCATAGCAGTAGCGTCGGTAAACATATCCGCAAACAATCCGCCGCCTAAAAACGTTCCGCCATTCGGTTTAATCATAATATAGTAACCGACAGGGATAGGAAGTCTTCCCATAGAGGAAATATGAGCTCTGAAAGCAGGATTATAAGGAGATTTGTCGTGACTGAATCTGGTATCGCGCACAAGTCTAAAGGTGAGTTCTTTAGGAATATTGTTCAATACGCTTTCGTCAAAAGCGCCTATACCGTAAATAAGTTCTTGCACAAGCTGTTCAAAACATTCGCTTGCTTGTTTATTTTCTTTCTTTTGTTCATGATACCACTCGCGATTATTGTTTGCGCTAAGCGCGGTAAGATAGTTTAACAAGATTTTCGTATTCATTTCGTTCTCCTTTTTACATACATAAATTTATCATTTTTATTGTTGCGCCTTTACAAACGCCGTATATGCTTTTTTTAGTATCTCAACAATTTCTTCATCAGAAATATTTGCTCCGCCGGTAGCCAACATAGTTGCCACCCCGTGAGTAAATACAATAAGCATTATATAAACTTCTTTGATCTTTTCTTCGGGAAGCGCAAGTTTAATAACTAATTGTTTGGTAGCGTTTTTATCCCCCATCCATTCGTAAATATCGTTAAAACTGTTCAATCCGTTCAACTTCTGCAAGAATAACAATTTGAAAAGATTTGTCTCGTACTTGGCAAATGCCACGTTTGCCACCGCCATGCTCTCCAATAAGCCGTCGCCATCTAAGCGAGAATAAATAAACTCATTGTAGAATTTCATAGCCTCGCCGTAAACCTCTTGTCTAAGAGTTTCCATATTATTAAAATAACTGTAAATAGGTTGCACGGAATAGCCCATCCGTTTTGCTACGCTTCGCGCGTTGACGCTCTCAAATCCGTTCTCTCTTGTCATTTGCAATGCATTCTTCAATATTTGATTTTTATCAACTGTTTGTTTAGGCATGACGATCTCCAAAATTACAAATGTTATATAACATATGTAATTATAAAATCAATTTAAGATTTTGTCAAGCCTTTATATATAATTTCGAATTAGAATTTATGGGATCATCTTAAAACGCAATCTTCACATAAAAACAAAAAGTCGATCATATTCTGACCGACTTTTTTGGCGCCCTCAATAGGACTCGAACCTATGACACTGCGGTTAACAGCCGCATGCTC